>NZ_JBKKRK010000019.1:104783-109549 GCF_048847255.1 Pseudomonas algeriensis
TCTATTTTTCAGCATGATTGCGCCGAAACGTCTCCTCCCCCATCGCCGCAATTTGCCCCTCGATCAACGCCTCGAACGGCCGCAACAACGGCTCGAAACTCACCGGTGTCTCAAGCGTCTGCAACGCCTGGGCGATCGCCTCCACCGTCGACAACGCCCCTGGCCCTGGCGCCTTGCGCAAGCGATAGCGGGACACGCCGCCGTCGGCCAAGGTCACCCTTGGCAGTGCCGCCAGCAGCGGGTTGAGGTGCAGTAACTTGCGGGCCTTGCGCCAGGTGCCGTCAGGAACGACCAACAGCAGCGGCTCATCGCAGGCGGTGTAGGCTTGCAGCGGCTGCGCATCGTCGGCGGGAAACAACAACCGCGCCCGGTAACCCGGTTGATCGAGCAGCCATGGCAGATCCTCGAACACCTCGCCCACGATCAATTCGGCATTGTTGAGCCCCAACGCCGCCAGCCGTGCGGTGTTCAGGGCATGGTTCACCTCGCTGGGATGCTGTAACAGCAACACGCGGGTGCGGCTGTCGAGGCTGGGGATCAAAGGGCACAGGCAATGGCTTTGCGGCCTGAGGCAACGTGGGCAGTGGATTCTGGACATGGTCAGGCCTGGTTCAGTTGAGCTTTGAGCAGATCACGGAAGGTCTGGATCAGCGGCTCGCGGCTGCGGCCACGGCGCACGATCATCGAGAACGGCGCCTGATAACCAAACGTCGCCGGCAGCAGCACGCGTAAATCGCCCTTGTCGACCCAGGCCTGAGCGTAATGCTCGGGCAGATAACCGATGTAGGCGCCCGACAGTACCAGGATCAACTGGGCCTCCATGCTTTCCACTGTCGCCGCGCTGTGCTTGAAGCCATGGCGGGCCAGCTCGGCCTGGCTCCAGTAACCGCGCCCGACCATGCGCTGCTGGGTGATGAGTTGCTCCGGGATACGTCGTTCGCCGAACAACGGGTGGCGACTGCTGCAATACAACCAGTGCTGCTCGCGGTACAGCGGCATGTAGACCAGCCCACTCATGCGCGTGGAAAACGCGCCGATGGCCAGGTCCAGGCGGTTGTCCTGGACGCCGAGTTGCAATTCGTAAGGGCTCAGGACCGACAGGTGCAGATGCACCGCCGGGTGTTCCTGACTGTACGCGCCGATGGCTTCGGCGAACGGCAAGGCTTTGTCGCTCACCGTGGAATCGATCACCCCCAGGTTCAGGGTGCCGCGCAACTCGCCCTTGAGGGCCGCAGCATATTGCTCGAAGCCTTCGAGTTCGCCGAGCAGCCGCAAGGTTTCCTGATGGAACAACTCGCCCTTGCTGGTCAGGCTGAACCCACCCCGCCCGCGATGACAGAGCACCAGGCCCAGGGCCGATTCGAGTTGGCTCATGTAGGTACTGATGGCCGATGTGGAGAGGTTGAGCTCGTGCTGCGCGTTGGCAAACCCCTGGTGCCGGACCACGCTGACGAAGATGCGCAGCAGTTTCAGGTCGGGTAGAGCGTTGGCCATGGGGGTGTCTCCATACAAGCAGGTCAATGCACATTTGTGGCGAGGGGATTTATCCCCGCTGGGCTGCGAAGCGGCCCCAAGACAGTCAACTCAATCCGCCTGATACACCGGGATATCAGGGTTTAGGGCCGCTTCGCGCCCCAGCGGGGATAAATCCCCTCGCCACAGGGGGCGTCATTTGCCCCAGGATTGCGCCGCTGCGGAGTCTATCGCCCCGCCCGCCATTAGTTTAGAAAAATCTGAACTAAGTATTTGCCGCCAGCGATTCTTCACGGCACAGGCTTTTCGCAGAATCGGCCCCTGATAAATAAAACAAACGATGAGGCCCTACCCGTGGACAAGATTCTTCACCAACCACTGGGCGGCAACGAAATGCCGCGCTTCGGCGGCATCGCCACCATGATGCGACTTCCCCACGTGCCCACCGCCGCCGGCCTGGACGCTGCCTTTGTCGGCGTGCCGCTGGACATCGGCACGTCCCTGCGCGCCGGCACCCGTTTCGGGCCGCGCGAAATCCGCGCCGAATCCGTGATGATCCGCCCCTACAACATGGCCACTGGTGCCGCGCCGTTCGACTCCTTGTCGGTGGCGGACATTGGCGACGTGGCGATCAATACCTTCAACCTGCTCGATGCCGTGCGAATCATCGAGGAGTCGTACCACAAGATCCTCGAACACAACGTCATCCCCCTGACCCTGGGCGGTGACCACACCATTACCCTGCCGATTTTGCGGGCGATCCACAAAAAACACGGCAAGGTCGGCCTCGTGCACATCGACGCCCACGCCGACGTGAACGACCACATGTTCGGCGAGAAAATCGCCCACGGCACCACCTTCCGCCGCGCCGTGGAAGAAGGCCTGCTCGATTGCGACCGCGTGGTGCAAATCGGGCTGCGCGCCCAGGGCTATACCGCCGAGGATTTCAACTGGAGTCGCAACCAGGGCTTTCGCGTGGTCCAGGCCGAAGAGTGCTGGCACAAATCCCTGGCACCGCTGATGGCCGAAGTGCGCGAGAAAGTCGGCGGCGGACCGGTGTACCTGAGCTTCGACATCGACGGCATCGACCCGGCCTGGGCGCCAGGCACCGGCACCCCGGAAATCGGCGGCCTGACCACCATCCAGGCAATCGAAATCGTCCGCGGCTGCCAGGGCCTCGACCTGGTCGGTTGCGATCTGGTAGAAGTTTCGCCGCCGTACGACACCACCGGCAACACCTCGCTGCTGGGCGCCAACCTGCTGTACGAGATGCTCTGCGTACTGCCCGGCGTGGTTCATCGCTGAGGCGCGGCCATGAACGATCGAGATCAAGTCCTCGAAGCCGCCGCCGATCTGGTGTCGGCCTTCGCCCGCAACGATCGCGAGGCTTACTTCGGCGCGTTCAGCACCGATGCGAGCTTCGTGTTCCACACCCTCGAACAGCCGCTGCTGTCGCGCGATGCCTACCAGGCGTTGTGGGATCGCTGGCGGTCCGAGGATGGCTTCGAGGTGCTGAGCTGCACCTCGAGCAACGCCTTCGTCAGCCTGCAAGGGGACGTGGCGATTTTCATCCATGACGTGGCCACCGAGCTGCGCATGCAAGGGGAGCTTCACTTTAGCCAGGAGCGCGAAACCATCGTGTTTCGCCAAGAACAACAAGGCCTATGGCTGGCCTGTCATGAACATTTGTCCGCAATGCCGGAAGGGCTGCCACCCCCTTAGCCAAGCAGGCGACGTTCACGCACGATGAACGCGCCTTGATGATCGGAGCAGATCATGAATAACAATAACGATAAAAGCCTTACGCAGATTGAAACCAACGGGGTCGAGCAGATCCCGGACCATGAACGAACCGCCGGCCCGGGTGATCTGTTTCGACTGATCTTCGGCGGCGCCAATACCTTTGCCACCGCCGTGCTCGGCAGTTTCCCGGTGTTGTTCGGCCTTTCGTTCCAGGCCGGGGTCTGGGCGATCGTGCTGGGGGTGTTGGTCGGTTCGATCATCCTTGCGCCGATGGGCCTGTTCGGCCCGCTCAACGGCACCAACAACGCGGTTTCGTCCGGCGCGCATTTCGGTGTTCACGGCCGGATCGTCGGCTCGTTCCTGTCGCTGCTGACCGCTATCGCGTTCTTCTCCCTGTCGGTATGGAGTTCGGGGGACGCGCTGATCGGCGGCGCCAAGCGGCTGGTCGGTGTGCCGGAAACCGACTTGAGTCTGGGCCTGGCCTACGGCCTGTTCGCCCTGCTGGTGCTGACGGTGTGCATCTACGGCTTCCGCTTCATGCTGTGGGTCAATCGCATCGCCGTGTGGGCCGCGAGCCTGTTGTTCCTGCTGGGCATCTTCGCCTTCGCGCCGAGTTTCGACAGCCAGTTCGCCGGCACGGTCGTCCTCGGCCAAACAGGCTTCTATGCCGCCTTCATCGGCGCGGCACTGGTGGCCATGAGCAACCCGATTTCTTTCGGCGCCTTCCTGGGTGACTGGTCGCGCTACATTCCGCGAAATACCCCCAAGCGACACATCATGCTGGCGGTGATTGCCGCTCAGTTGGCAACGCTGATCCCGTTCCTGTTCGGCCTCGCCACCGCCACCATCGTGGCGACCAAGGCGCCGGACTACATCGCGGCAAACAACTACGTGGGCGGGCTGCTGGCGGTTTCGCCGGGATGGTTCTTCCTGCCGGTGTGCCTGATAGCGGTGATCGGTGGCATGTCCACCGGCACCACATCGCTGTATGGCACGGGATTGGACATGTCCAGCGTATTCCCACGGGTGCTGTCGCGGGTCAAGGCGACGCTGCTGATCGGCGTCATGTCGATTGCCTTCATCTTCATCGGCCGCTTCGCGGCAAACCTTGTGCAGAGCGTCTCGACCTTCGCCGTGCTGATCATCACCTGCACCACGCCGTGGATGGTGATCATGATCATCGGGCTGCTGGTGCGCCGCGGCTTCTACTGCCCGGATGACCTGCAAGTGTTCACCCGAGGCGAGACCGGCGGACGCTACTGGTTCAGCCACGGCTGGAACTGGCGCGGTCTGGGAGCGTGGATTCCCAGCGCATTGGTCGGGCTGTGCTTCGTCAACTTGCCGGGACAGTTCGTCGGGCCGCTGGGTGAGTTGGCCGGTGGGATCGACATCAGCCTGCCGGTGACCCTGGGGCTGGCCTCGGTGGTGTACCTGGCATTGCTGGGGCTGTTTCCGGAACCGGCGGCGGTGTATGGGCCGGGGGGGGGGGGGGGGGGGGGGTGGGGGGGGGGGGGGGGGGGGGGGGGGGGGGGGGCGCCGGGGGGGCCGGG
>NZ_JBKKRK010000002.1:0-491507 GCF_048847255.1 Pseudomonas algeriensis
AACGGCGGCCGTAACTATAACGGTCCTAAGGTAGCGAAATTCCTTGTCGGGTAAGTTCCGACCTGCACGAATGGCGTAACGATGGCGGCGCTGTCTCCACCCGAGACTCAGTGAAATTGAAATCGCTGTGAAGATGCAGTGTATCCGCGGCTAGACGGAAAGACCCCGTGAACCTTTACTATAGCTTTGCACTGGACTTTGAATTTGCTTGTGTAGGATAGGTGGGAGGCTTTGAAGCGTGGACGCCAGTCTGCGTGGAGCCATCCTTGAAATACCACCCTGGCAACTTTGAGGTTCTAACTCAGGTCCGTTATCCGGATCGAGGACAGTGTATGGTGGGTAGTTTGACTGGGGCGGTCTCCTCCTAAAGAGTAACGGAGGAGTACGAAGGTGCGCTCAGACCGGTCGGAAATCGGTCGTAGAGTATAAAGGCAAAAGCGCGCTTGACTGCGAGACAGACACGTCGAGCAGGTACGAAAGTAGGTCTTAGTGATCCGGTGGTTCTGTATGGAAGGGCCATCGCTCAACGGATAAAAGGTACTCCGGGGATAACAGGCTGATACCGCCCAAGAGTTCATATCGACGGCGGTGTTTGGCACCTCGATGTCGGCTCATCACATCCTGGGGCTGAAGCCGGTCCCAAGGGTATGGCTGTTCGCCATTTAAAGTGGTACGCGAGCTGGGTTTAGAACGTCGTGAGACAGTTCGGTCCCTATCTGCCGTGGACGTTTGAGATTTGAGAGGGGCTGCTCCTAGTACGAGAGGACCGGAGTGGACGAACCTCTGGTGTTCCGGTTGTCACGCCAGTGGCATTGCCGGGTAGCTATGTTCGGAAAAGATAACCGCTGAAAGCATCTAAGCGGGAAACTTGCCTCAAGATGAGATCTCACTGGAGCCTTGAGCTCCCTGAAGGGCCGTCGAAGACTACGACGTTGATAGGCAGGGTGTGTAAGCGCTGTGAGGCGTTGAGCTAACCTGTACTAATTGCCCGTGAGGCTTGACCATATAACACCCAAGCAATTTGTAGACTCGAAAGAGGCCAGATTGCGGTGTTGTGAAGACGAAACGAACCGAAAGTTCGAGATACTCACAAAGCAACACGCTATCACATACCCATTCGCTGGAACGTGACCGTAAGGCACGCGCTGGCTACCGAATTTCTTGACGACCATAGAGCATTGGAACCACCTGATCCCATCCCGAACTCAGCAGTGAAACGATGCATCGCCGATGGTAGTGTGGGGTTTCCCCATGTGAGAGTAGGTCATCGTCAAGATTAAATTCCGAAACCCCTATCTGCTGATGCAGGTAGGGGTTTTTTTTTGCTCGTCATAAAAATCCGCGACGGCTCATGTTAAATTTGCACAGTTATTTTTGAGCCGCAGCACTAGAATAGCCGCACCTTAGTTGAGCCAGAGCTGTTTATGCCCGATCCGTCAGACATTGATAGGTTGTCAGATCTACCCCTGGACGATCTGGTAGCGTGTCATGAGTGTGACCTGTTGATGCGCAAGCCTCAGTTGGCCCATGGCGAGAAAGCCGAATGCCCGCGCTGTGGATACGAGCTCTACGCCCACCGGCACAATGTGATTGATCGCAGCCTTGCCCTGGTTGTCGCCGCTCTGCTGTTATATGTACCCGCGAACTTTTTACCCATCATGCAGCTCAATCTGCTCGGACAATCCGCCCAAGACACCGTCTGGAGTGGCGTGGTCGGTCTGTTCGGCACCGGAATGCAAGGTGTATCGGTGGTGGTATTTCTATGCAGCATGGGCATTCCGTTGCTCAAGTTGCTTTGCCAATTGGCTGTACTGCTGACCATCCGCTGGAACATTGGAAGAAGTTACGGCTTGTTGTGGTATCGCATTTATCATCATCTAAGGGATTGGGGGATGCTCGAGGTTTATCTCATGGGCGTACTGGTTGCCATCGTCAAACTTGCGGACATGGCGGCGATTACCGTGGGGTTGGGCCTGGTGTGCTTTATCAGCTTGTTACTGGTTCAGGTCTGGCTGGAAGTGGTGATGTCACCGCACCAGATCTGGCACGCGTTGTCAGGGGAAGACGTCCATGCGAGCAATTGATGCGGGCATTTTGGTTTGCACTGAATGTCATGAATTGAATCGGCAGGACGACGCCGCCCAGAAGCAAGTCTGCACTCGTTGTGGCGCTCGTATTCACCCTCGGCGTCCCAACAGCTTGATGCGGACCTGGGCATTGCTGATCACGGCAGCGATTATCTATATCCCTGCCAACGTACTGCCAATCATGACCATCAACTCGCTCGGCCAGGGCGCGCCCAGCACCATCATGGCGGGTGTTATCGAGCTGGTTCAACACGGCATGATTCCCATTGCAGCGGTGGTATTCATTGCCAGTTTCGTAGTCCCCACCTTCAAGTTGGTCGGTATCGCATTGCTGCTGTTTTCCGTGCAACGTCACCAACCCATGTCGGCGCGCCAGCGCATCCTGATGTATCGCTTCATTGAGTTTATCGGCCGCTGGTCGATGCTGGATATTTTTGTAATCGCCATTCTGGTGGCGGTGGTGAATTTCGGCCGGCTTGCCAGTGTCGAAGCCGGTCTTGGCGCCATCGCGTTTGCCAGCGTGGTGATCCTGACAATGATTGCCGCAGTAACCTTCGATCCCCGACTGATTTGGGATAACACGGAGTCGGATGACGACCATGACTGATTTGCCTACTGCTAAAACCCGACCGGCTTCAAATTGGTCGGCCATCTGGGTCCTGCCGTTGATTGCCTTGATTATTGGCGGCTGGCTTGGCTGGCGTGCTTATAACGAGACCGGTATTGAGATCAACGTGCGTTTTGAAAGCGGTGAGGGCATCCAGGTCAACAAGACAGAGGTCGTCTACAAAGGCATGACGGTCGGTAAGGTGAAGGACCTCACGCTTGATGATGAAGGGAATTCGAAGGGGGTCATTGCGACCATCGAGATGAACAAGGAAGTCGAGCAATATCTCAAGACCGGCACACGTTTCTGGCTGGTCAAACCAAGTGTGAGCCTGGCAGGGATTACCGGGTTGGAGACGTTGGTTTCCGGTAATTACGTCGCCATCAGCCCGGGGGAAGGCGAGTCGACTCGCAAGTTCAAGGCCTTGGCCGAAGAGCCCCCGCTGTCTGACGCCAAGCCTGGCCTGCACTTGACGATCAAGGCCGATCGACTGGGGTCGCTGGACCGTGGCAGTCCGGTTTTCTACAAACAGATCCAAGTTGGCCAGGTGAAAAGTTACTCACTGTCCGAAGATCAACGCGCAGTAGAGATCAAGGTCTTTATCGAGCCGACTTATGCCAGCCTGGTCCGCAAGCACACGCGCTTCTGGAATGCCAGCGGCATCAGCATCGATGCCAATTTGTCAGGCGTCAAAGTACGCAGCGAGTCGCTGGCCAGTATCGTGGCGGGCGGCATCGCGTTTGCCACTCCGGAAAACCGCAAGGACAGCCCTCCGACGGATCCAAGCCTGCCATTTCGCCTGTATGAAGATTTCGAGGCAGCCGCCGCCGGGATTCGCGTCAAGGTCAAGCTCAGCGATTTCGAGGGATTGCAGGCTGGCCGTACGCCAGTGATGTACAAGGGCATCCAGGTCGGCAGCCTGAAGACGTTGAAAGTCGATCCGGACCTGTCCAGCGCCAGCGCCGAGTTGACGCTCGATCCGTTGGCGGAAGATTACCTGGTCGCCGGCGCTCAGTTCTGGGTCGTCAAACCATCGATTTCCCTGGCGGGCATCACGGGCCTGGAGGCGTTGGTGAAGGGTAACTACATCGCCGTGCGCCCTGGCGACAAAGGCGGAGCGCCGCAGCGCGAGTTCGAGGCCAGGGCGAAGGCGCCGCCGTTGGACCTTCGTTCACCCGGGCTGCATCTGGTCTTGTTGACCGAAAATCTCGGATCGCTGGAGGTCGGTAGCCCGATCCTCTACAAACAGGTCAAGGTCGGATCGGTGCAGAGCTACCAGTTTTCCCGCAAGAAGAAGAAACTGATCATCGGGGTGCATATCGAGAAGGAATACGAAGGGCTGGTCAACGGCTCCACGCGGTTCTGGAATGCCAGTGGCGTTACGCTCACGGGCGGCTTGACCGGCGGGATACAGGTCAAGAGCGAGTCCCTGCAAAGCTTGATGGCCGGGGGGATCGCTTTCGAAACTCCTGAGCCGAACGTGCCGCTGAAACGGCGCATCCCCCGGTTCCGTTTGCACGAAGATCGTGAAACCGCGCAGCAACGAGGCACTGTCGTGACGATCAAGGTCGATCGTGCCGACGGTTTGCGCAGCGGCACGCCGATCCGGTTCAAGGGGTTGGATGTGGGCAAGATCGAGGACGTCGACCTGAGCGCCGATATGCAGTCGGTGCTGGTCACCGCACGTATCACCGAAGTGCCCGAGCGTATCGCCCGCACAGGGACTCAGTTCTGGGTGGTCAAGCCTGAATTGGGACTGATGAAGACATCGAATCTGGAAACCCTGGTGACCGGCCAGTACATCGAAGTTCAGCCCGCGACGAAGAACCTGGGGCCACAGAAAAACTTCATGGCCTTGGCCGAACCACCCGAAAGTGTTGTTCCCGAAGCTGGCTTGAGCCTGGTGTTGAGTGCCGCCCGACGTGGTTCGTTGAAGATTGGCGTGCCGGTGACCTACCGCGAAGTGACCGTGGGTAAAGTCACAGGCTACGAGTTGGGCCAGACGGCGGACCGGGTGCTGATTCACATCCTGATCGAGCCTAAATACGCGCCACTGGTGCGCAGCGGTACACGTTTCTGGAACAGCAGCGGCTTCGGCCTGGACTTCGGCCTGTTCAAGGGCGCGACGGTGCGAACCGAGTCGCTTGAAACCTTGATCCAGGGCGGTATCGCATTCGCAACGCCAGACGGCGAGCGGATGGGCAACCCGGCACGCCCGGAGCAAACCTTCCCGCTGTTCGACAAGTTTGAAGATGAATGGCTGACCTGGGCGCCGAAGATCAGTCTCGCCAAGTAAGCTTATCGGATGCAACACCCGTGGCGAGGGAGCAAACTCCCTCGCCACTGAGTATGCGATAACAAAAAAGGCCGCGATCCATTGGATCGCGGCCTTTTTCACATCCAGATGATCACCTCAAACCGAATCCAGCTCCGGTTCATCGGCCTGGACGTTCATCGTGGCCTTCACGGCATCATGGCGACGAATGTATTTCCAGTCCGCCTCATCGATGTAGATGCCGTTCGGGCCGCTGCCGCCCTCCAGGTCGATGGCGACACTGGCGCAGACCTGTGGCTTCACGCTCGCCAGGATCGGCACGAAGCCCAGTTGCAGACTGGTTTCCAGCAGTGCGGCCTGGTTCTTCTCGTCGATGTCCGCCGCTTCGTCCAGGTAGTACGGCAGGCGCACGCGGCCGGCCTGTTCACGGTCCATCAGGTGCAGCAACAAGTACATGTTGGTCAGCGCCTTGATGGTCATGGTAGTGCCGTTGGACGCCGCGCCGTCGATGTCGGTGTGGATCACCGGCTGGCCATTGACCTTGGTGATCTCGAATGCCAGTTCGAACAGGTCCTTGAGGCCGAGCTGGTTGTGGTTCGCCGCCACCAGTCGTGCCAGGTATTCCTTGGCTTCTTCGTTCTTGTTGTCCTGCTCGGCGCTCTGGCTGAGGTCGAACACCGACAGCGTCTCGCCTTCCTCGTACTGGCCGGCGCTGTGGATGATCTGGTCGATGTGCTTGAGCGCTTCCTTGTTCGGCGCCAGGACGATACGGAAGCTCTGCAGGTTGGACACCTGACGCTTGTTGATCTCGCGGTTGAACAGCGCCAGTTGATGCTCGAGGCTGTCGTAGTCGCTGCGGATGTTGCGCAGGGTTCGGGCAATGTCTGTGACGGCCGCACGGCGCGCCTTGCCCAGGGTCAGGGCCTCGTCGGTGCGGTGGGCATAGGCGTTGATCAGCAGTTGCAGGCGCCGCTCCATATCGTCTTCGCTGTCGAACTTGGCCACGCCCTTGAGGCGTACCTGGGCATACAAGGCCTCGATCTGACCGTCAACCCGCAGCAGCCCTTGCCAGCTGTCCTGGTAGTCGTTGAGCAGTGGCAGCAGGTTGTCCATGGAATCGTCGACCGGGTCCATGAATGGCGTACCGAACGGCAGGTCCGCCGGCAGCAACTGGCGACGGCGCAGGGCGTCGTCGAGGGTGCGCTGCTTGGCTTCCATGTCGGCGATCTGCCGGCCCACCAATTGCAACTTGGCGGACAACTGCTGGACGCGCTCGGTGAAGGCATCGCTGGAGCGCTTGAGCTCATCCTGGGCGGCTTCCATCTGCGCCAGTTGCTCGAGCTTCTCGCCCTCTTCGGCACTCAAGGTCTGGGTGCGACGGAAGTCTTCCAGGGCTTTCTGTGCATCCAGCACTTGTTGGTACAGCGCCTCGGTCTGGGTCTTGCTTGCGGCGCGGTCGGCGGCCACGGCTTGCTGGGTCTTGAGCTGCTTGAGTTCTTTTTCCAGACGCTCTTTCTGATCCCGCAGCGCGGCACGGTCGGCCAGGGCTTGCAGGGCCGGCGGCTCGATGTGGGACAGGTCGATGGACAGGCCCGGCACTTCGAACCGCTCGCCCTTGAACCCGTCGAGGATCAGCTCCAAGGACTTGACCCACTCGCCGTTCTCATCCAGCGCGATGCCATGTTCGCCCAACGGCAGGCTGAACAGGGCGCTGTTGAACAAGCGCATCAGGCGTTCCACGTCCTGCTGGGAGAACTCTTCGCGCAGGCGGGCGTAGCTGTTGTTGTCGGCGTGGTCGAGTTGCTGCTTGACCGACTTGAGGCGTTTTTCCAGGTCCCGCAGGCGCTCTTCCAGGTCTTCTGCGCTGAATTGACGGGACTGGGCCAGGGCGCCGGCCAGTTCGTCGTGAGCGTCCTTGGCGGCGAGCAGTTGCTGCTCCAGGACCTTGGCGTCATCCACTAGGGCAAAGCGATGCTTGAGCACCGACAGCTCGCCTAGCCAACGCTGGATGCCGCTGATTTCCCGCTCCAGGCGCATCAGCTCCTGAGTGCCGCCGCGTTGGTCGTTCTGCAGCGAATCCTGCTCGTTGCGGTAATGCTCGGCTTGGATGGTCAGCTCTTCCTTGCGTGCACTGGCGTAATCCGACCAGGTGCCCAGAAGCGAGTCGAGCAGCGGCGAGAGGCGATGCAGTTTGCCCCGCAGGACATCGCGCTGCTTCACGCCATTGGCCAAGGCTTCCACCAGCGGACCGGCCGCCACGAGTGAGTTGTAGTCCTGCTCCATGCGTCGTACGTCGCGGAAGGCTTCTTCGCACGCCGCGATGTAGTCCACGCTGCCGGAGCGCAGGCTGTGCTCGAACGCATCGAGGAAAAGTTGTTTGAGCTTGGCCGCGGTGATTTCACGCATGTGCAGCAGGTTGATAAACAACGCGCGGAAGGTCTTGAGGCTTTGCTCGCTGGTGGAGCGAAGCGGAATCAGCGTCAGGTCCAGCGGAATCGAAGTGTGGCCGCCCACCAGCAGGCGACGCAGTTCATCCGGCTTGAGTTCGTAGGCTTTCAGGCCCTCGCGCTCCAGGTTGGTGAACAGTTCTTTCTGCCGCAGGCAGGTGTCGTTTTTCTGGTAATGAGCCAGGTCCAGTTTGCCGGCATAGGCAAAGAACTGGTGGCCGAAACCGCCGCCTGGGCCGCGACCTACCACGCCAATCACGTGTGGGCCGTGGGGCAGGGCGACTTCCACCAGAATGTAGCTGGTGTCGGAGGCAAAGTAGAAGCGCCGGGATTGTTCCAGGCTGTACTTGCCGAAACTCATGTCCGACATGCGCGCCAGGATCGGAAACTGAAGGGCGTTGATCGAGGCGGATTTACCCAGGTTGTTCGCGCCGTACACCGACAGCGGTTCCTCCAGGGGGAACAGGCCGAGGCTGTAGCCGGCGGTGTTCAAAAGGGCAAAGCGGCGGATGCCGTAGCGTTCCTTGCTCATGCGTCGGTCTCCTGTTCTTCGGCAATGGCGCGGGCCAGTGCGTCTTCTTCGCTTTCTTCTTCACCGTCGAATCCACTGAGGTCCAGCGGGTCATCGGTCTGAAGCAGTTTTTCGTCGCTGTCTTCGTCGATCAGCACCGGCGCTGGCAGCGGCAACACGCTGTGCAGGCTGGCGGCCAGGTCGCGGTCCTGCTGGACCGACAGGCAGACGTCGAGGAAGCGATGCATTGGCGGCAGGAAGCGGTACACGCCGTTCTCTTCGCTGGCAAAACCCAGTTGGGTCATGCGGCGCATGATTTTTTCTTCCAACTCTTCCTGGGTCTGCACTTCGGCCTGGATGAACAGGTCGCGGTATTTCTCCAGCAGCGAAGGCAGCTCATCACGGCCCAGGCTGCCACCGTCGAGCACGGCGATCGGGTCGCGGCCCTGGTCGGCCAGGTGCTCGACGAGGATGAAGGTAAACAGGGCCAGGCGCTGGGCGGTCTTGTTCACTGCCGCGGCGGCCAGGTCCGGCACGAAGTAATAGAACCCGCGGGTATCGCACACCAGCTCGAAGCCCAGGGCCTTGAACAGCGTGCGGTATTGATCCTGGAAGTTCGATAATTGGGCGTACAGCTCCGGGTCGCGGCGGCTGACGTGATAACCCTTGAACAGCTCGCGGAAGATCGGCGCCAGCTGGGACAGTTCGGATAGATCAAGATGCATGGGGGATGCTCGCAGAATCCTCGGCGGCGGTGTCGCCGGCCGAGAGCAGGGCGAAGGAGCGCAGGCTGACCTGATGCTCGTGAGTATGGTAGTCGCGGCGTTCCAGACGCTCGCGCTTGAAGCGTTTTTCCCGCGACAGGCGCGAAAACCAGTACAGCAATTCGTCGGTGGCGCCGTCCGGTTCCTGCTCCAGCAGCCACGTCATCAGGTCCGGCATCGGCAGGGCATCTTCGCAACGCTCGACCATCTCGCGCACGGTGCGTGGCGCACGCGGCGCATCGCCGCCCTTGTGGGTCTTGTGAGACTTGGGGAACCGCGCCGGTTTTGGTTCGAAGCGGGCCAGTGCATACACGTAGGCTTCGACCTGGCTGGCGCTGCCCAGGAACGTGCTTTGCGGTCGGGTGAACAGCGGCATCGCCGCTTGCGGCACGGCATCGAGACCTTTACGGCGAATGGCGGCCAGGGCCAGGGCTGCGCCACGGGTCACGGCGTTGTGGCGGCGGGCCTCTTCGCGCAGCGGCAGCAGCAGCTCACGCGCATGGCGCAGGGTCAGCTGGGCGCTGGTCTGCATCTCCAGGATTCGCGCGTGAGTGCGCAGCAGCATGTCGTCGTCCACCAGGTGACCGAGGCGCTGCTGTTCGGTGAGCATGCGCAGCAATACATTCTCGACCTTGCGCACACCTTGCTCGAACGCGCCGTCGGCGTTCACCAACTGGATCATCGGCTCGACGTATTCGTCCCAGGTCGCCAGCACTTCGGCGTAGCGCTGGCGCAGCGGGATCTGCCGGTCGCTGGTCTTGGCCCGTTCGGCGACGGCGACCAGCGCCTGTTCGTCGTTGGCGAGCTTCTTGAGAACGTCGCGCACGCGCATGTCCAGTAGGCGCAACTGGCGGGCGAGGTCGTTGCCGTCGCGCACTTCGAAGGCGTCCTGGATATAGCCGGCCAGACGCTCGAGGTGGCGCAGGTAGGCTTCGATTTCCAGGCACAGGCCCAAGCGGTGTTCGCGGCGCAGGTAGGCGAGGAAATCGTGGATCTGGGCGTTGAGCTCGAAGCGGTTCGGGCTTTTCGCTACCGGTACGAGGATGTCCAGGCGGATCCACACGTCCAGCAGATGGGTGATGTCCTGGGGCGTGCTGTCCAATTGTTGGGCGGCCAGCTGTGAACGCAATTCGTTGAGGCTCAGGGTGCCCTGGTCGAAATGCTCACACAAAGGTTCCAGCAATGCCCAGTGTTCAGCGAGGGCGCGCAAGACGCGCTTGGGTTCGATCATCGCAATGGCCGTCGGGTTGGCAATTAAAAGCGGCGATTGTACTGCATCGGGCCGGTTGCGATTCACCCCCGAGACGGACTGTCGTCGTGTATTGATCAACTAATCCACCGACAGGGAAGCGGTCCGCGCCGAAGGGCGGTAGAATCGCTGCCACTTTCAGTTATCCCCAAGTGGCCGACCTTTGCTTATCGAGTCCCGTCGCCGCGCTTATCTGACCGCCATGCAGGTGGTCAATTGGCTGCCGCGTACCGAATTGCCCTTTGCCGCGCCATCGCGGCCTGAGCTGTTGGAAACGCCGGAGCCGGTGGAAATCGCGCCGCCTCACGCAGCGCCCGTAGCCAAGGCTGCCGCCGAAGCGGTTGCGCCTGCCGCTGAACGGCCGAAAATCGAAGTCCCGCGTCCGAGCCTGGCCTCGACCCGTACGAATGCCAAACCGGTAGAAGAGGCCGACGTAGCGCCGGCCCCGATCAAGGTCGCCCACGTGCCGCCGCCGCGCTTCGCCCTGCAATTGCTGCGGGCCGGGCGTTGCCTGTTGCTGGTGGAGTTACCCACAGGCGAGCCGTTCCAAAGCCGCGATCCCGCTTACCTGTTGCTCAAGGACATGCTGCGCGCCGCTGGCCTGCCGGACAGCCCGCAGATCATCGGCGAACCGGTGCGCTGGCCGTTGTTGTCGCGGGGCACGATGGACCAGGGGCCCGAGGCGGCTCGGGATTTCGTCCAGGGATTCGTCTCGGCGCGGCTCGAAGACGAACCGTGTGTGTGCTTGTGGCTGGTTGGCCTGCCCGCGGTGAAATTCGCTGGCGAGGCGGACTTCGACGCGTTCTACCGTGAATTACAGGTCGAAGGCCTGGGCTCTGCCTGGGCGTTGCCGGGGCTTGAATCGTTAATGGAAACGCCACAGCGCAAGGCTGAAGTCTGGCAAGCCATGCGCCGGCTGATGGCGCGCTGGAAAGAATCGAATGAGTGACGCTGTATCGTTCCGCCCGATGACCGAGGCGGACCTCGACGCTGTGCTGAAGATTGAATACGCGGCCTATAGCCACCCGTGGACCCGCGGGATATTTCTTGATGGGCTGGGCAAATACCAGATCTGGCTGATGTTCGAAGGCCAGCAGCAAGTCGGCCATGGGGTGGTGCAGATCATCCTGGATGAGGCGCACCTGCTTAACATCACCGTCAAACCGGAAAACCAAGGGCGGGGCTTGGGCCTGCGGCTGTTGGAACACCTCATGTCGATTGCCTACAAGGCCGAGGCGCGTGAGTGCTTCCTGGAAGTGCGCGACAGCAATCGCACGGCGTTCCGACTGTATGAGCGCTATGGCTTCAACGAGGTTGGGCGGCGCCGCGACTATTACCCTGCCGTGGGTGGGCGCGAGGATGCGGTGGTCATGGTGTGTACGCTGGTGGATTGAATCGACTGGTCTGCGGTCATCGCGAGCAGGCCCGCTCCCACAGGGTCAATGGCGTTCCCAAAACCTGAGAGCACAAAACCACTGTGGGAGCGGTGGCGTTACCGGTCAGCGCTTGCCGTCGAGCGGATCGATATCGGCCATTTCCGCTTCGTCCAACCCGTCGCCTCCACCTATATCGTTTTCTCCAACGACGCTCAGGTCCCAATCGGCCTGTTCATCCTCGCCGGCCTCGCGGGCGTCCCGGGCACCGTCTTCGTGGATCAAGGTTTCGGGGCTCATGTCATCATCGGTCGGCTGGCGGTCTTCCATCGAGGCCCCTGTCATGCCCGCTTCACGCACGCGTTCATCCGGCATCAGTTGCTCGCGTTCTTCCTCCGGCAATTCATCGCCGATCCTGGCGTCGTATTCATCGTCATCGAATTCCAGCTCACGCATCGAGCCCATGCGGTCTTCGTTGTCGTCGATGGGTTCCGGTTGCACCGCATCGTAGGGACGTCGTGAATCATTCATGGCAATTCCTCATACTGTGGGCCTTACTAAGAGTCGACCGATTGTGGGGCCAGGAATTCCAATGCATCGCCGACGTGACCTCGACCGGCGGTCGTCTGTCACAGTTGGGCACTCTCTATCGAGGCTGGACAGCATGAATGAATTACAAGATCTGATTGATAACAACGCGCGCTGGGCCGATGCGATCAAGCAGGAGGATCCTGACTTCTTCGCCAAGCTGGCTCGTCAGCAGACCCCTGAATACCTGTGGATCGGCTGCTCCGATGCGCGGGTACCGGCCAACGAAATCGTTGGCATGTTGCCGGGTGATCTGTTCGTGCACCGCAATGTCGCCAACGTCGTACTGCACACTGACCTGAATTGCCTTTCGGTCATCCAATACGCAGTCGACGTGCTTAAGGTCAAGCACATCCTGGTGACGGGTCACTACGGCTGCGGCGGCGTGCGTGCTTCGATGCAGGACCGCCAACTGGGCCTGATCGACGGCTGGCTGCGCTCGATTCGCGATCTGTATTACGAGCATCGCGATGCCTTGGCCAAGCTCCCCACCGAAGAAGAACGCGTGGACCGTTTGTGCGAGCTCAATGTGATCCAGCAAGTGGCGAACGTGGGCCACACCAGCATCGTGCAGAACGCCTGGCACCGTGGGCAGAAGTTGTCGATTCATGGCTGCATCTACGGCATCAAGGACGGGCGCTGGAAAAGCCTGGACACCACGATCAGCGGCTTCGAGCAACTGCCGCCGCAGTATCGGCTACGTCCGGTCGACGCGCCCTGAGGGCAACCTCTAGTCGCGATGACAACGGCGCCGCCAGTGCCGCAAAAATTCCATTCCTCGCTCATTCGGCGATTCGTCATAGCCAGTGATCCAGCCGTGGCAGTTGGATGAACCGCACCGGCAGGCGAATTGCCGATACAGCTTGCGTTCAGTACTGGCGTAGTCCATCGCCAGGCGGTCGCCTTCACGGATATCCGTCAGGGACCACAGCCACAATTCGCTCATGTCCAGGAAGACATTGGGATTGCAGGAGTGCAGCAGCAATCCGGCGAAGTGTGGGTCGTACATGTGGACATCCGGCAGAAGCTGCAATGTGTGCAGGCGTCGGCGGCTGATCAGCAGCCCCGATACCCTGCACATCCGCGTCATGGGGGCGAATGGCTTGCGGGCGATGATCCCATTGCCGCGACCGGCGTTGGTCTGGCGCACTTCAAAATCGCGCACCGAGGGATAGCCCTGGCGAGGGCTGAATTGTTTTCCCGGATAGATGCAGTCCCGGGTCTTTGAATCGACGCAATTGTCGATGAATTCGATCATGACCGTCCTTGTCGGTGCTGGACACTCGACTTTTCAGCGCTGGCCTCCAGCCGGCGGCGGTTAAAAACTCCAATAGCTTCCTCCAGGCCGTGATGCGTATCTACTGTCGACTCTGACAGGTGTCATAAGCGCTTTCCCGTGTGAGCGCAGGCTTACACAGGAAAGGCTCGTCAGGGTTTATACGGCTTCGGCGGGTAATGGCATGGGCACTTTCAACTGCTGCAGTTGCGATTTGACCGGTGGTGTTTCGCACTTCTTGTCTGCGTCCACCTCGCTCAGCTTGCGAACCGAGGTGTAGAACAGCTCGCAAGTCTGCTCTTTTTGCGTGACCTGCCACGTCTGGGTGCATTGGCTCAGTAATGCGCTCGGGTCGGTGCCTGGCTTGCTGCCCATTCCGGCCTGCCAGCATGCAGCGCTCAGGTCCTGGCCCATGACTTTCAAGCCCGCGGCATCGGCCTTGGCCTGGTCGCCGTCATAACTGTCCGGATCGGCTGCGTACCAGATGTAGCTGGGGTGGTTGGAGCCCAGCACCGGAACCTTGGCCCCCGGCGCAGGCTCGATGGTCGCCAGGCCGAGTACCGCCACGGTCTGGCCGTATTGGGTCTTGATCCAGTCCCGGACGGGCGCTCCGAAAGCCACCATCGGCAGCGACGCCCCGCTGGCGTTCCGAGTGACTTCCTTGACCATGGTGGTCTGGTAATCGTTGAAATAGCTATACAGGCCGGCGAGTGTACTGCCCGCATTGGACGGCGCCGCAATGGGCGCGATGTCGATGATGGTCTGGTAAGCAGGCGTGTCCCCGGCGGCGATGCCGTTGGCGGTCAGCAGCGTGGCCCAGCGGTCGGTGGTGGCCGACTCCAGGTAATCCTGGGCCTGGGTCAGCGAATAATCCGGCGGGAAGTGCAGCAGCTCGACGCTCTTGCGGTTCTCCAGCGCCATGCCCAGGGGCAGGAACAGGTACCAGTTGTAGGCCCATTTTTTATCGTTGTTGAGTTTCGTGGCGCCGTTATAGGCGAGGTCGCCGGCGTTGAGCAAGGCGGCCAACGGTTGGCCATAACTCTTCGGCACGCCACTGATGTTGGCGTAGACGGTGCCGTTGTCGCTTTTGACCTCGACTTTGGCCGCGTCGTAGCCGTCGCGCTGGACGCTTTGCGTCAAATAATGCTCGACGGTCTGCTCGAGTGTCCAGTTGCGAAAACAGATGACATTGCAGTTGTTGGGGTAAGCGAAGAGGCGGGTGACGCGTTCGGTGCTGCCAAGGTTGACACCGATGTCGGCGGCTTGGGCGGTGGCGCTCAAGGCCAAGGCGGCGAGAGGAAGTACGGCGAGTTTGAACATGCTCAGATCCTTTTCAGCGTGGGCCCTTGGAAACAGGGTGTATCCATACTGAAACAGACGGAGCCGAAGAAGAAGTGGGCCGATGGAAAAATCGGCCCTTTTTTATGGCTTTATGGCATTACTGGCGGCAGGTAGGTCAGCGTGGTCCCCAGGGCCCACAGCAGCACCAATACCAGCGGCGTGTGAACCAGCAACTGCACGAAAGAGAATCCGATCAAGTCCCGCGCTTTCAACCCCAGAACGCCCAGCAACGGCAGCATGTAGAACGGGTTGATCAGGTTCGGCAGTGCTTCGGCGGCGTTATAGATCTGCACGGCCCAGCCCAAGTGGTAGTTCAGGTCGTTGGCCACCTGCATGACATAGGGCGCTTCGATAATCCACTTACCGCCGCCGGAAGGAATGAAAAAGCCCAGCACCGCCGAGTAGACGCCCATCAACAGGGCGTAGGTGTCATGGGAGGCGATTTGTACGAAAAAGGTCGAGATATGGTGTGCCAGCGTCTGCGCATCGCTGCCCTTGACGGTGGTCAACAGTGCGGCAATCGATCCGTACAACGGGAACTGGATCAGCACGCCGGTGGTGGTTGGCACGGCGCGGGCCACGGCATCGAGAAAACTGCGTGGCCGCCAGTGGAGCAAGGCGCCCAACATAATGAACAGAAAGTTATAGGTGTTGAGCCCGGAAATGGCGCTGATGGCCGGCTTGGTCGAAAACTCATGGAACAGCCAGCCAGCGGCGAGCAGCACCAATGCAATGGTCAACAGCGGGCTGTGCTCCAGCCATTCCCCGGGGCGGGTGCGCGGTTGCAGCGCCGGCATGCTGAAACTGGGGTCGATTCCGCAGGCGGCGGCGTCACGGGCGCTGTTGGGGCCCGGCGCGGTGGCATACGCGATGATCACCGAGATCACGATCAGCGCCAGCAGCATCACACCGGACTGCCAGAGGAAAATCGTCTGGGTAAAAGGGATGACGCCGGTAATCGACAGGATCGACGGCGGCAGGCTGGCCGGGTTGGCCTGCAATTGCGCGGCCGAAGAAGACAACCCCAGCGCCCACACCGCGCCCAGGCCCAGGTAAGCGGCAGCGCCAGCGGCGCGATAATCCATCTTCAAGTCCGCGCGCCGGGCGAGGGCACGCACCAGCAGGCCGCCGAACACCAGCGACAGCCCCCAGTTGAGCAGCGATGCGACCATGGAGATCACGGCCACCCACGCCACCGCGGAGCGGCCATTGCTGGGAATGCGCGCCAGGCGGTCGATCAGCTTGACGGCTGGAGGCGAGCTGGCCACTACATAACCGCCAATCACCACGAACGCCATTTGCATGGTGAAGGGAATCAGGCTCCAGAACCCATCGCCGAAAGCCATGGCTGCGGCAGTGGGCGTGGCGCCAATGAGCTGCGTCGCCAGCGCGACCACCAGCACCGCCAGCGCGGCAAAGACCCAGGAGTCGGGGAACCAGCGCTCGGCAAAACTGGAACAGCGCAGCGCGAAGCGGGCGGAACGGCTGTCTTCAATGTCAGTGGTCACGGCAATTACCTCGGGTTTTTATGATTATCGGTATCTGGAGCGACGAAGCATCGGCGGTCGGGCGCCAATATTGGAACAATCCAATGACCGTGGGAGACGGACCGGCGTTCGGAGTCCGACGTGATTTTTTTCAGACCGAACACCGGCGCTCTTCAGAAAAAAATCCTTGGGCCGATGGCAAGGAACAGCAGTAATTCTCCTGCCTGCCGGAGCTTGCCATGTTCAACAATCGCTTGAAGCAGGAGCTGCTCGCTCTTCGCCAAGAACTCTCCAGCCTCATGCAGATAAAAGAGAGCCTTGATCGCGAAATGCTCGGTTTGACCCTCGATGCTGAGGGGAGGATACAGTCGGTCAACCAGAACTTTCTCGATGACATGCGTTACAAGAGCCAAGACCTGATTGGCCGTTCTGTCGAGGAACTGGTACCGGCTTACCTGAAGTCCAATGAATTCCAGGCGCGCTTCAAGACCGCGCTGACCCGTGGCGAGCATTTTTCCGGCGCCGTGCGCCTGATGCGGGGCGACGGCAAAGAGGCCTGGCTGCGCTCGATCCTCCAGCCCATACGCAATGCCGAGGGGCGAATTCGTTCTTTTTCGATGTACTCCAACGACCTCACTCGCACCATCGAAAACTCCCGCGAGCATGAGAACCTGATAAGTGCCCTGGTGCATTCGACGGCGGTAATCGAGTTCGACCTGGGTGGCCATGTATTGACGGCCAATGACCGTTTCCTCAATGCGATGGGTTACAGCCTCGCGCAGATCAAGGGCAAGCATCACCGTACGTTTTGCGAGCCTGAGCAATACAACAGCGCGACCTACCAGCAGTTCTGGAAGCGTTTGAACAGCGGCGAGTTCGTTGCCGGGCGCTTCAAGCGTATCGACAGCAGCGGTCGCGAGGTGTGGCTGGAAGCTTCCTATAATCCGGTGGTCGATGCCAACGATCGCCTGTACAAGATCGTCAAGTTCGCCACCAACATCACCGACCAGGTCAAGCAGGAAAAAGCCGTTGCCGCGGCCGCCAACATCGCCTACAGCACTTCCCTGCAAACCGATAACAGCGCCCAGCGCGGCACCACCGTCGTGACCCAGGCCGTGGACGTGATGCGCGACCTGGCCCGGCATATGCAGACCGCTGGCCAGGGTATCGAGGCACTGAACGAACAGTCGCTGGTCATCGGAACCATCGTCAAGACCATCAGCGGCATCGCCGAACAGACCAACTTGCTGGCGCTCAACGCCGCAATCGAGGCTGCCCGGGCCGGTGAACAAGGGCGCGGATTTGCGGTGGTGGCCGATGAGGTCCGGCAACTGGCGTCGCGTACCAGCCAGGCAACCGATGAGATCGTCGGCGTCGTTCGCCAGAACCAGGACATGGCTCGCAATGCCGTGGCGCTGATGACCGACGGCCAACACCAGGCTGAACAGGGCCTGGCCCTGGCGGCCGAGGCGGGAACGGTAATCGTCGAGATCCAGGACGGCGCGAAGAAAGTCGTGGACGCGGTGAGCCAGTTTGCCAATCAGTTATCAACATAAGGGCGGTTTATTGTTGTTTTTTACAAATTAATTATCGTATTTCGATAATTTTAAGGCTATGTTCTGGGCTCCTTTCGTTCTGTTGGAGCCTCACATGGGTTCGAATCGCCTAGCTGTTTATAGTCAACGCATGGCTGCCATCACGCTGATATTCATTGCGGCCATGATGGTCATCAATGCCCTGGTCTGGGTGTTTCCTGATATCGAGTCGCAGTACGGCCTGGGCTTTGCGTTGACTCAGCGTCAGTTGTCCAGCCTGTCAGGGGAGGCGACCTTGTTAACTGGTTGGCAGAGCCTCGGCGCGATCTTCTTATCGAGTATCCCTCTGCTGGCGCTGACAGTCGGGCTGGTCAATCTGCGACAGCTCTTCAAGCGCTATGCGCAGGGGCAGTATTTCTCCGGCGAAGCCGCCATTGCACTGGGTAAGGCCGGCCGCGCGGTGGCATTGTGGGTGCTGCTGGATTTCCTGTGCGAACCTTTGTTGAGCCTGCTGCTCACCATCAATGCGCCCGTTGGCCAGCGATTGCTGAGCTTGAGCATCACCGCGCCGTCCTTCGTCGCTTTGTTTCTGGCGGCGTGCATTGCGATCATTGCCCGGATATTGTCCCAAGCCGCTGAAGTCGATTCAGAAAACCGAACTTTCGTTTGAGATACTCATGCCTATCGTGATTCAACTTGATGTGATGCTGGCGATGCGCAAGGTCAAGTCCAAGGATCTTGCCGCCGCCATTGGCATCACCGAGGCCAACCTTTCCCTGTTGAAGCAGGGAAAGGTCAAGGGCATACGTTTGGCGACCCTGGACGCCATCTGTGACTATCTGCACTGTCAGCCGGCCGACCTGCTGGTTTACCAGCCGCGAAGCGAATCCGATCAGTCGCCCAGCGCTTGACCTTCGCGCCTTGGATCCGCCCCGCCAGCCAGCGAGGATTTCCCTTGGCCATCACGCACCCGGATGATCGCCTGGGTGCCGCTGGTCATGTCGATTTCGCCCACTGTGTGGCCTTTGTCTTTCAACGCCTGGACCAACGCCGGGCTGAATTGCCCCTGTTCCAGTTCGGTGGGGCCATTGCGGCTGCCGAAGTTGGGAAGATTGACGGCGGCTTGCGGGTCCAGGTCCCAATCCAGCAGGCCGATGACGGACTTGGCGACGTATTCAATGATCTGCGATCCACCTGGGGAACCAACCGCGGCCAGCCATTCGCCGCTCTGGCGATCAAAGATCAGGGTCGGAGCCATGGACGATCGCGGGCGTTTGCCGGGCTCGACGCGGTTGGCGACTTTGCGCCCGTTCTCTTCGGGTATGAAGGAAAAGTCAGTCATCTGGTTGTTGAGCATGAATCCCTGCACCATCAAGTGCGAACCAAACGCTGACTCCACCGTGGTCGTCATCGACACGGCGCCGCCCTGGTCATCCACGGCCACTACTTGCGAGGTGGAAATTCGCAGGGGCGAGCGATCCGGCGCGAAGGCCATCTGGATGCCCGGTGGTGTTCCCGGCTTGGCAACGCCCATGCTGCGAGGGCCGATGAGGCTTGCGCGGCTCGCCAGATACGTGGGGTCGACCAAGCCTTTGACCGGCACGGGGACAAAATCCTGATCGGCAACGTAGAGGGCGCGGTCAGCGTAGGCCAGGCGCTCAGCCTCGGAAATCATGTGCACGGCTTCGGGCAAAGGCTCGATACCAGCGGGGTTCGTGGATTTGATCGGTTTCAATGCCGCGAGGGCGGTTTGGCCGTCGCGCTGTTCCAGGTTCTCCAATGTTCCGAGGATCTGCGCCACGGCAATCCCGCCGGAGGAGGGCGGCGCCATGCCACAGACTTGCCAGCGTTTGTAGTCGGTGCACAACGGCGCGCGCTCCCGGGCGGCGTAACCTTTGAGGTCGCTCAACGACAGACTGCCCGGATTGGCGTGGCTTTGGACCTTGGCGACAATTTCTTCAGCAACGGGCCCTTCGTACAAAGCATTGGGGCCTTCGTTGGCAATACGCTTGAGGACGCCCGCCAGTGCCGGATTTTTAAGCAGGGTGCCCACTGCCTTGGGGCTGCCGTCGGCATTCAGGAAATAGGCGGCCATGTCGGGCGAGCCGGGTAAAGAGGCATCGGCGGCAATCATCGAGTGAAGTCGAGGCGAAATCCTGAACCCCTGTTCCGCCAATACAATTGCCGGCTCGAACAGTGTCGCCCACTTCAGGCGGCCATGTTTGCGATGGGCCAGCTCCAGGGCACGCAACACGCCCGGTGTACCCACGGAGCGGCCGCCGATCTGCGCGGCGGTAAACGGCATCGGTTTGCCGTCGGCCTGGATGAAAAGTTTTTCGGTAGCACCGGCCGGCGCCGTTTCGCGGCCGTCGTAGGTACGCACCGCCTTGCCGTCCCATAGCACAATGAACGCACCTCCGCCGATGCCGGAAGACTGCGGCTCCACCAACGTCAGCACTGCCTGCATGGCAATTGCCGCGTCGATGGCCGACCCGCCGCGCCGGAGCATTTCCCGGCCGGCTTGCGCGGCAAGCGGGTTTGCCGCGGCGGCCATGTGTTTGTCGGCATGACGTGTCTGTAGATCGGTGCGGTAGCCGGAAGCGATTTCCGGAGCCGTGGGCAAGGCAGAAGCGGACGTGGAGGAGGGCGGAGCCTTGCAGGCGACAAGTGCCAAGGCGACAGCCAGCAGCGAAACGGCTGACAGGCGATGAAGATTCGATTTGAGATCTGAAAGCACGTGTCGCTCCGTCCATGGGCCAAGGATATTGAGATCGACTGTAGCGATACGAGGCGTGGGGCGCAAATCGACGGGGGGCGGCGATTCGGCTTCGCCCCCACAAGACGTCAGGCGTTCTGCGCCTGGAGAAAAATAGAAAACAGCTCGGACTGGGACTTGATCCCCAGTTTGCTGTACATATGTTTTTTATGGACTTTTACGGTTTCGGCGGAAATTTCCAGCTTGCGAGCGATTTCCTTGCTGGAGCAACCGCTGAGCATCAAGCGCCCGACATCCAGCTCCCGTGCGGTCAATTGCGCGCCTTTGAGCTGCTGGACTGACGCTTCCAGCTGCACGCGCCAATCGGCTTGCGGCGGTGCTGGTGCAAGGGCCACCACTTCGTTGATTTCGTAAGGCAGGCGCTGGCGCAACAGGCCGAGCACCCAGGGCTGGATGAGTGACAGCAAGGCAGTCTGCTCGCCACTGAACCGCTGCTTGCTGCCCAGCGACAGGCAAAGCGTGCGGTCGCCTTCGAGCTGGCAATTGAATTGGACCTCATCGGACACCACATTCAGGCGGAAGTAACGCTGGTAGTACTCGGTCAACTCGAAATGTTCCGGTGCGACTTCCGACAGGCGATACAGCCCGGTGCGCGACTGCTCGCGACAGGCGATGTAGAACGGATCGAGCAGATACAGGCCGCGCAGATAATCCTGGAACAATTGATCCGGACTGCCGTCCGCACCCGGGCACTCTGCGAATACCTGCGGGCGCTGGTCGGCGCTGAAAAGCAGTGCCACCCAACTGTCGAAAGGTACGTATTGATCGAGCAAACGGACCAGCTGCGTCCAGAAATTAGGCTTGTCCAAGGCGTCGATCAGTTGCCCGACCGAGCGGTGCCACGCGATGTCGTCTAACGAAAGTGTCATGCCTCTACCCCTATCGGGTTACCCCAGCGGCGTGATTTCCCGCCGTGGGTCTGCTGCGCATACTGGCTCACAGACACCGACCGGGCAATCTTCCAGCCCGCCTGGTTAGAACAAGGAATACCCATGAAAGTCGAACTCGCCCAGTTGGCGGGCCGTGATAACGACACGGCCTATAACCTCGAACGCGCCCTTCAGGCGATTGCCGCCTGTGCGGCCGATACGCAGTTGATCGTATTTCCCGAAACGCACCTGATGGGCTTCCCATCGCTTGAGACAGTGGCAGAAACCGCTGAGCCATTGGATGGCCGGACTGTCAGCGCGGTGCTTGCTGCGGCCCGGGAGCACAACATTGCCGTGGTCATAGGCGTGGCCGAAAACGACCGTGGCCGCTTCTACAACACCACGCTGCTGATCACCCCGCAGGGTATCGCGCTGAAGTATCGCAAGACCCACCTCTGGGCGTCGGACCGCGGTGTGTTCGAGGCCGGCGACCGTTACGCCACGTGTGAGTGGAACGGTGTGCGCGTCGGTCTGCTGATCTGCTACGACATCGAGTTTCCGGAAACCGCCCGAGCCCTGGCGCAACTGGGGGCCGAACTGCTGATCGTCACCAACGGCAACATGGACCCCTACGGGCCGACTCACCGCACCGCGATCATGGCTCGCGCCCAGGAAAACCAAGCGTATGCGCTGATGGTCAATCGGGTGGAAGAAGGGGACGGCGGGTTGGTGTTCGCAGGCGGCAGTGCGTTGGTGGACCCGCTGGGCACGCTGTTGTTCGAGGCCGGGCGCGAAGAAGGGCAGTTTGCGGTGGAATTGGACCTGAACCAACTGACGGCGGCGCGGCGTGATTATCGCTACCTCGATGATCAGCGGCTGAAGATGCCGGGAGAGATTGTCGAGCATCCCTATGGATTGCGAGAGCTGTTGATTCCTTCGCGTTGATCCTGAATCTGTGTCGTCAGGGCTTGCCCGCGAAGAGGCCCTGACAAGCAACACGTTTGCGTTGAAAAAAAACAGAACAAGAACCTAACACCCGAAATTGCGCCGAACTCGGCTCTGCCATAAATCTAATAATTCGGAGTAGTCACTCATGGCTCATTTGCAACGCACCCTGTCATTGGGGTCGGTGGTGCTGTTCGGCATCGCCTATATGACACCGATCATTGTCCTTGGCACTTTCGGTATTCTCGCTCAATCCACCTCCGGCATGGTCCCCGCCGCTTACCTGGCAGCACTGGTGGCGATGTTCTTCACCGCGATGAGCTACGGCCGAATGGCCGCGGCGTTCCCTGTCGCCGGTTCGGCCTACAGCTATGTCCGCAAGGCGATCAGCCCGAAACTCGGTTTCATCGCCGGTTGGGCGGTATTGCTCGATTACCTTTTCTTGCCCATGGCCATCTGGCTGATCGGCGCGGCCTACCTTCATTCCGCATTCCCGACCGTGCCGCAGTGGCTCTGGGTGCTGGTCTTCATTGGCATCACAAGTGCGATCAACATCGTCGGTCTGAAACTGGCCAACGGCATCAACGCGCTATTGATGCTGGTGCAATTCCTGGTGCTGATCGCCTTCGTTGCGTTGTGCGTTCATTATGTCGGCGGGGATGCGAGCACACCGTTATGGTCGGTCGAGCCCTTTTTTAACGGTGACATGCAGATGCCATTGATCATGAGCGGCGCAGCCATCGCCTGTTATTCATTCCTGGGGTTCGACGCGGTCAGTACCCTGACCGAAGAAACCCGCGATCCGCGCCGTACCATTCCACGAGCGATCATGCTGATTACCCTGGTCGGCGGATTGATCTTCGTCAGCGTGTCGTACTTCGTGCAGATCGCCCATCCGTCGTCCCAGTTCGACAGTGTCGACGCGGCGGCCTATGAAATTGCCCGCAATATCGGTGGCGACCTGTTCGTATCGATCTTCCTGATCGGCCTGATCGTTGGCCAATTCGCGTCGGGGCTGTCGGCCCAGGCCAGCGGCTCCCGGCTGTTGTTCGCCATGGGCCGAGATGGCGTACTGCCGAAATCGTTCTTTGGCGCCTTGCATGAACGCTTCGGTACGCCGGTCAACAGCATTCTCTTGTGCGCCGTGGTCGCGTTGCTGGCGCTGAAACTGGACGTCACCACCTCAACCTCGTTCATCAACTTCGGCGCGTTCCTGGCATTCAGCCTGGTGAACCTGTCGGTGATTTTTCACTACTGGATCGGCGCGCAGAAGAAAGGGCTGCGTGAATTCGTGTTGTTCCTGCTGTTCCCGTTCGTTGGTCTGGCGGCTGATGTATGGCTGATGGTCAGCCTCGATCACTTGGCGATCTACCTTGGCCTGAGCTGGCTGGCGATTGGCGTGGTGTATCTGGCGGTGCTGACGGGAGGTTTTCGTCGCCAGCCACCGGAGATGGATTTCCAGGAAGCCACATAAATCACTACGCCCCGTGGGAATAGCTGAATCTTGCGGGGGCATTCAGGGAGATATACCCAGAAACAAGAAAGCCCGCACTAGGCGGGCTTCTTGTTGTTCAAAGACATTCAGGAACATCTTTGAACAGGACTTGGTGGCTACACAGGGACTTGAACCCCGGACCCCAGCATTATGAATGCTATGCTCTAACCAACTGAGCTATGTAGCCAAGTGGCGCGCATTATTCGCTGGTAACGAAGATGTGTCAAGCGTAAATCCAAAATATTTCTCTGCACTTTCAACCGCTTAACCATCCTCGTCGCCAATGTGCGTCAACTGAGCTGAAATCTCCCTGTGTTCGCGCTCAAGGCCTGGCTGCCTTGGCTCAAGGTGTCCGCCGCCACGTTCACCGCGCGGGCGCCTTCCAGCAGGCGCATGGCCGCTTGATCGACCTGCTGGATATTGCCGCTGACCTCGTCGGCTGTGCTGGCCTGCTCATCCACCGCGGTGGCGATTTGCGCCAGGGTATCGGTGACGCTCTGTACGGCGCTGGCAATTTCCCCCAGACGCTCGCCAAGGCCGGTCACGGCTTGCGCATCGGTCTGGGCCTGGCCGCAGGCCGCTTCCATCAGGCTGACGGCTTCGTTGACCGTGGCGCGCAGGCTGTCGACGGTGCCGGCGATCTGTTGGGTGGAGGACTGGGTACGTTGCGACAGGCTGCGCACTTCATCGGCCACCACGGCAAAGCCCCGGCCTTGTTCACCGGCGCGGGCGGCTTCGATGGCGGCGTTGAGCGCCAGGAGATTGGTCTGCTCGGCCACGCCGCGAATGGTATCGACCACCAGCTGGATCTGTTGGCCCTGCTCGCTGACCCGGCCCAAGGCGGCGGCGGTTTCGTTGAGCCGCTGGTTGAGCTGCTGAATGCTCGCCGTGGTGCGCTGGCTGTCGCGGCTGCTGTCGGCGGCGATGCGGCGGGTCTGTTGGGCGCTGTCTGACGCCTGTTCGCAACTTTTCGCAACGCCTTGGGAAGTTGCGGCCAGTTGCGTCGCGGCGGCGGCGATCTGGCTGATTTGCATCTGCTGAGCCTCGACTTCGCCCAAGGCGCCGCTGGAGTGTGTATTGAGGGTGCGCACGGCGTCGCTCAGTTGCAGCGTTTCGTGATCCACGCCCAGCAGGCTGGTGCGCAACTGCACCACGGCGACATTGAGCGCGGTGCTGATAGCTGCCAGCTCATCACGCCCTTGTACCGGAACTTGCAGGCTCAGGTTTCCGTCACGCAGCGCTTCAGCCAGCAGGGTAATGCCACTGGCGCTGCGGCGGATGGAAGCTTGCAAGCAGACGAACAGGTACAGCGCCGCCAGCAATAGGCAGCCAAGCACCGTGGCCACCAATGTGAACTGGCGGATCGCCGAGCCGTGGTAATGGTCCAGCCGCGTGTCCAGTGCGACCAGCGATTGTTGTCGCAGGGTCGCCAGGTCTCGGAGAAGGGCGTCCATGTGTTTCTCGAACGCTTCCGGCTTGAGATTGATGGAGCCACCGAATACGCCTTCATCCAAGACTTTCAAGCCGGCATCCAAGTGCTTGAGGCTGCCCTGGAATTGTCCAGCCCAGGATTGCAGTTCGCTGGGCAAGCGTGTTTCCAGCAACGCACCGGTCTTGACCAACTGATCCCGGGCGTCGCCGATGCGGCTGCGCAAGTCACGCAGTTGCAGGCGGCTCTGCAAAGTGAATTGGCCTGACACCACCGAGGCCTGGCCAACGCTGGCCAGGCGGCCGACACGTTCGATCAGCTCGGGTGTCTGCTGGGTCGAAATCTGGGTGAGCAGGTAGGTTTCCAGCCAGGAGGCGAGCGTCAGGCGATTGTCCATGACCATCTGTTCGCGCAAAGCTTGCAATGCGCTGAGGGCTGCGGTGAAACGATCATAGCCATCCGGCCACCAACCCACGGCGCCCAGGCTCTTGGAATCCAGGCCGTTGAGGCTGGTCTGCAAGGCCTGGTAGCGGGCGAGGGTGTCGGCTTCGACGCCCTCGGCCTGCAAGGTCGCGCCAAGATCGTTGGCGACCTGGTTGAGCTCCGGTTGCACCGCATCGAACGCGGCCATGGCGGCGATCGTCGCAGGGGTGGGTTGTCGATTGGTCTCCGTGGCCCGCCAGCGCGCCGCGCGATTGCGCTGTGCGGCGAGCAGGTTGTCCAGGTTATCCAGGGCGAGCAACTGGCGTACGCCGGCGCGCTCTCCGGAAATCAGGTTGAGTTTGTCCCGGTAGTCCTGGCCGATGAGCCACAGGCTGCCCATGAGCGGCAGGATGAACAAAAGGAACAACAACTGGAATTTACGGGCGAAACCAAAATGCCCCAGCAACCGGATGCCCGGTGATAGAAAAGCCTGCATGCCCATACTCCCCTGAACACCCTTGCACTTTTTTTGTGCGTTTTTACACAAGTGCCGAAACGGGTGCTCTTTCAAAAGGCCTCGAAAGCTTGTCCAGGCCGGCTCTGTAGGCCTGCTCTGTAGCGAAACTTCCCATTCTCGGTCCCCTTTGTAAGGGGCCGCGTCGTAAGACTTTTACAAGGCAAGATTCAGACCATGGCGTTGCGCTATCACCTTGTTTGCCGACTATTTTTTATCGGTCGATAGCAAGCTAATGGGATAGCCTTGTCGCACTGAAAAATGGCACATTGGCGAACCTTGCCCATGTGCTCCCACCTGCCGTCTGGAAACTTCCCATGGCTATCAGCAATACCCCGGCTGACGCGACGCCCATTCGCGCCACGCCCCAAAGCAGTCCTTTGGTCATGCGCATCATTGGTGCGGTGGCGTTGGCTCATCTGATCAACGATCTGATCCAGGCTGTGCTGCCGTCCATCTATCCGATGCTCAAGGACAGCTATGGCCTGACGTTTACCCAGGTCGGCCTGATCACCCTTACGTTCCAGTTGACCGCATCTTTGTTGCAGCCTTGGGTCGGCTATCACACCGATCGGCACCCGAAGCCCTGGCTGTTGCCGGCCGGAACGGTGTGCACGCTGATCGGCATCGTGATGATGTCCATGGTCGGCAGCTTTGCCATGATCCTGCTGGCGGCGGCCTTGATCGGCATCGGCTCGTCGACTTTTCACCCCGAGGCATCGCGAGTGGCGCGACTGGCTTCCGGCGGTCGTTACGGCCTGGCGCAATCGACTTTCCAGGTGGGCGGAAACGCCGGCTCCGCATTCGGCCCGCTGCTGGCCGCAGCGATCATCATTCCCTACGGTCAAGGCAATGTGGCCTGGTTCGGCTTGTTCGCGCTGTTTGCCTTGTTCGTGCTGTACCGCATCAGCCGTTGGTACGCCAATCACCTGAACCTGTTCAAGCTCAAGCAAGGCCAGGCGGCGACGCATGGCTTATCCAAGGGGCGGGTCCTGAGTGCGTTGGTGGTGCTTGGCCTGTTGGTGTTCTCGAAGTATTTCTACATGGCCAGTTTCACCAGCTATTTCACCTTCTACCTGATCGAAAAGTTCGACCTGTCGGTGGCATCTTCCCAGCTGCACCTGTTCCTGTTCCTTGGCGCAGTGGCGGCGGGGACCTTCTTCGGCGGCCCGATCGGCGACAAGATCGGACGCAAGGCGGTGATCTGGTTCTCGATTCTGGGTGTGGCGCCCTTCACCCTGATCCTGCCTCACGTGGACCTGCTGTGGACCAGCATCCTCAGCGTGGTGATCGGCTTCATCCTGGCATCGGCTTTCTCCGCCATCGTGGTGTATGCCCAGGAGCTGGTGCCGGGCAACGTCGGGATGATCGCCGGCGTGTTCTTCGGGTTGATGTTCGGCTTCGGTGGGATCGGCGCCGCGCTGCTGGGGCATCTGGCGGACATCCGGGGTATCGAATACGTGTATTGGCTGTGCTCGTTCCTGCCGTTGTTCGGCGTGTTGGCGATTTTCCTGCCAAGGACCAAAAGGGCCTGAATCGAACATTCCGAGCCCCGTTTCAACGCAGTATGGGCCAGTGCGGATACCTTTCGTACAGAGCCTCGGTCAATCCATCAGGCATTTTGCTCTCGACCCCGGATGGGGTCGATGTACCGTTTATCGTTGTCCCTGAGCCATGAATGAACTTGCCGCTCTTTGGTGTTTCCGACGCAAAGAGCCTGTTCCAGTCAATTGGCTCCAACAAGAAGCCACCGGTCATGGTTATGACCGAGGCAGCGTGCAAAGCGTTGTCGCTCTACCAGGTGACGAAACTGGCATTTCTTTTAAGGGACTAAACCATGGCAACCGTCGATAACCCGAACCTGAATTCCCATACCGTGAGAACCGGCCCCGGCACTGTCCAGGTCGACCTCACCGGCCAGCTAGATGATGCCCAGAGCATCATTATCCAGCCGGACGGCAAGATACTGATTGGCGGCTATACCGAGTACCTGGCATGGGGCTACCCCGGGGCGCCAGGTGAGGAAAGCTACGGCTACGAGCAGAACCATTCCGTTATCCGCCTGAATGCGGATGGCAGCCTGGACACCCGCTTTCATGAAGGTGGCGTCGATACGATACCGACCATGACAGCCCCAGCGTCCCGCTATGAGTTAACGGCGGTGCAGGCCGATGGCAAGGTGCTCGTCGCTGTGGCGCTGAACACCGGCATACAGGTGGAGCGCTACAACAGTGACGGGACGCGCGATGTCGGCTTTGGTCAGAACGGTGTCATGACGGTCGACATCACCCATGATTTCAAGGATATCGACCTGACGGCCAATACGGACGGCACCTTTCAGGTCAGTGCCCGCGGGTTTGACCAGGCTACCGTGACCAAGGCTGGCAATGACGGCAGCTTGTTCGACGGCTTTGGTCACAACGGCGTGCTCACCGTCGACATTTACGAAGACCCGTTTTTCAACGGAGGGATCTCCACTGCGGTGTTGGCAGATGGAAGTGTCGTGGTCGGGGCTGCCTACAATGCCGCCGGCATGGGCGATCCGACGTTCGCCTTGCAGCGTTTCAACGCCGACGGTCAGTTGGATACCCGTTTCGGTGACGACGGCGTCCTGCATTTGAGCGCTGCCATGGGGTTTGGCGAAGACTCGGTGGTCACCGTGCAGGCTGACGGAAAGATCATCGTGATAGGGCATGGCGAGGGCGATCGCCTGGCTACCGTGGCGCGGCTCAACGCTGACGGGTCATTCGACAGTAGTTTCGGCAGCAATGGCTCGGTGACCTTCGAGGCCGACACGCCGGTGGCTTTGACGGTGCAAGCCGACGGCAGGATCGTGGCTGCCGGCACGAACAACGGAGATTTCAATGTCATCCGCTTGAACGCCGACGGTAGCCTGGACTCAAGCTTTGGCAGCCAGGACGGCAAGCTCCATATGGAGGGGTACGCCGGCGAGGAAATCTTGCGGGGCACCGATGCCGCCGAAATCATCCACGGCCTGGCGGGCGATGATGTGCTCCACGGCGACGGCGGGCGTGATGTGTTGCAAGGTGGCTCAGGCTCGGACATCTTCCGTTTTACCGAACGGGGCGACAGCTTCCGCACCGCCACGCTGAACAGCAGCGACCGAATCCAGGACTTCGATGTCTCCGAGGACCGCATTGACCTGATCGGCCTGGGCTTCACCGGTATTGGCGATGGCCATGACGGTACCTTGGCCATCCAGGCCAGCGCGGACGGCACCCGCACCTACCTCAAGAGCTTCGACGCCGATGCTACCGGGCAACGTTTTGAACTGACCTTGGATGGCAATCTGGTTGGGCAATTGAACAACACGAATCTTGTGTTCACAGCGCCCACGCTTGAAGGGGAATCTACCAACGATACGATTACCGGTTCTGCCTTGTCGGAAATCATCCATGGCCTGAACGGCAATGACCGTATCAACGGCGGCGCCGGAGCGGATGTCATCATCGGCGGCGCGGGCGCCGATCGTCTCAACGGTGGGGACAGAGCCGACATTTCGTTGTGGACGGACAATCGGGAAAACGCCGACGTGTTCCGCTATCTCTCCATCGAGGACAGCTACCGTACCGACAACCAGAGCTTTGCCGACCTTATCGAAGGCTTTACGGTTGACGACAAGATCGATGTGTCGGCACTAGGCTATACCGGCTTCGGAGAGGGTACGGGCACTACGCTGAAGTTGGTCTACAACGAGGCATTGGACCGCACTTACCTGAAGGATGCGCAAGCGGACGCGCAAGGCCATTCGTTCCAGGTTGCGCTGGCCGGGGACTGGCGGGAAAGCCTCGGCGAAGACAACATGGTCTTTGCTCCCACAGCGGCTCCCGACGCCCAACTAGGCCTGATCGGGGTGGCGCCAGACGTCGATCAATGGCATTTGTTAAGTTGACGCCCATAAAAAAACACCGCGTGACAGTCACTGCCACGCGGTGTTTTTTTCATTTCAGACGTTAAAGCGGAAGTGCATCACGTCGCCGTCCTTGACGATGTATTCCTTGCCTTCCAGGCGCCACTTACCGGCTTCCTTCGCGCCAGCTTCGCCCTTGTACTGGATGAAGTCGGCGTAGGCGATGACTTCGGCGCGGATGAAGCCCTTTTCGAAGTCGGTATGGATGACGCCAGCGGCTTGCGGGGCGGTGGCGCCCACGCGAACGGTCCAGGCGCGGACTTCTTCGACACCGGCGGTGAAGTAGGTCTGCAGGTTGAGCATTTCGTAGCCAGCGCGGATCACCCGGTTCAGGCCAGGCTCTTCCAGGCCCAGGGCCTCGAGGAACATGTCCTTCTCTTCGCCATCGTCCAGTTCGGCGATTTCCGCTTCGATCTTGTTGCAGACCGGAACGACCATGGCACCTTCTTCCTCGGCGATGGCACGGACCACGTCCAGATGCGGGTTGTTCTCGAAACCGTCTTCGGCGACGTTGGCGATATACATGACCGGCTTGGTGGTCAGCAGGTGGAAGCCCTTGATCACCAGCTTCTCGTCGGTGCTCATGTCCTTCATCAGGCTACGCGCGGGCTTGCCCTCGGTGAAGTGAGCGATCAATCGCTCCAACAGGCCTTTCTGGACGACTGCATCCTTGTCGCCACCCTTGGCGTTGCGGGCAACCTTCTGCAGTTGTTTCTCGCAACTGTCGAGGTCGGCGAAGATCAGTTCCAGGTCGATGATCTCGATGTCGCGTTTCGGGTCGACGCTGTTGGAAACGTGGATCACGTTCTCGTCTTCGAAGCAGCGCACCACGTGGGCGATGGCATCGGTTTCGCGGATGTTGGCCAGGAACTTGTTGCCCAGGCCTTCACCCTTCGAAGCACCGGCCACCAGGCCTGCGATGTCGACGAACTCCATGGTGGTCGGCAGGATGCGCTTGGGATTGACGATGGCCGCCAGTGCGTCCAGGCGCGGATCGGGCATCGGCACGATGCCGCTGTTCGGCTCGATGGTGCAGAAGGGGAAGTTCTCGGCCGCGATACCGGATTTGGTCAGGGCGTTGAACAGGGTGGACTTGCCGACGTTAGGCAGGCCGACGATGCCGCAATTGAATCCCATGGTGTTTCCCCTCGGATAAGTGTCAGGCCTTCTGGCTGTGCAGGTTTTTCATCGCGCGGTTCCATTCACCGGCGAGGATATCCGGCAGCACGCCGAGGGCAAAGTCGATGCTGGCATCGAGTTTTTCCTGTTCGGCGCGAGGCGCGCGACCCAGGACAAAATTTGAAACCATACTGGCAACGCCCGGGTGGCCGATGCCGAGCCGCAGGCGGTGAAAGGTATTTTGATTGCCCAGTTGCGCAATGATGTCGCGCAACCCGTTGTGACCGCCATGGCCGCCGCCCTGCTTGAGCTTGGCAACGCCCGGAGGCAGGTCGAGTTCGTCGTGGGCCACCAGGATTTCTTCAGGCTTGATGCGAAAGAAACCGGCCAACGCCGCCACGGCCTGGCCGCTGCGGTTCATATAGGTGGTGGGAATCAACAGGCGAACATCCTGACCCTGGTGTGAAAAACGCCCGGTCAGGCCAAAATATTTGCGATCGGCGGCCAGGCTGACGCCTTGGGCGTGCGCGATGCGCTCAACAAAAAGGGCCCCTGCGTTATGCCGGGTCTGTTCGTATTCGGCGCCTGGATTTCCCAGGCCAACGATCAGTTTGATGGCATTCACGATAGGGGCCCTTCCTGGAGTGGTGGTTAACATGTCGCGGTCAGACGGTGTGGCGACAACGAACGAAAATTGCGGATCTACCGTTAAGTAAACTTCGCGTTCTTGCCCGTTGTCTCGCTACGTTCCAGTCCGCGATGTTTCCGGTCACTCCGGCGACAGAGTGTAATTACTCTGCTGCGCCTTCTTCAGTCGCTTCTGGAGCAACACGTGGAGCGTGGACGTTGGCAACAGCCTTGTCATCACCGTGTGCCAGGGCAACAAACTCAACGCCTTTAGGAGCCTTGAGGTCGGACAGGTGAACGATCGTGCCAATCTCGGCGTCAGCCAGGTCGACTTCGATGAATTCAGGCAGGTCCTTCGGCAGGCAGGAAACTTCCAGCTCGGAAGTCACGTGCGAGATTTCGCCGCCTTTCTTGATCGGAGCAGCTTCGTTGATGAAGTGCACTGGAACGGTAGCGGTCAGTTTCTGGCCAGCCACGACGCGGATGAAGTCAGCGTGCATGATGAACTGCTTGGCCGGGTGACGCTGCATCGCTTTAACGATGACGTTTTGCTTCTTGCCATCAACGTTCAATTCGATCACGTGGCTGAAAGCAGCCTCGTCTTCGAACAGCTTGGCCACTTCTTTGGCCAGCATGGTGATGGATTCAGGGGCCTTGTCACCACCGTATACAACGGCAGGAACCTGGCTGGCGAGACGACGCAGGCGGCGGCTCGCACCTTTCCCCAGGTCGGTACGCGCTTGGGCGTTCAGAATGAAATCGGTCATGTTGTTTCTCCAAAATAGCCATATCCGAATGACGTCTGCGACCGACGCCAAAGCAGTATGGGCAAAAAAGCCCCGCCCCAACATGAGTGTTGGGGCGGGGCGCTTTTCGTCAACGAGATATCCGGGAAAGGGCAGGGCCCTTAGCGGAACATCGCACTGATCGATTCTTCATTGCTGATGCGGCGAACCGCCTCGGCAACCACCGGTGCGATATCCAACTGACGGATACGCGCACAGGCTTGTGCTGCAGCGGACAGCGGGATGGTGTTTGTCACCACCAGCTCGTCCAGCACGGAATTTTCAATGTTTTCGATCGCCCGACCCGACAGCACAGGGTGCGTGCAGTAGGCGAAGACCTTGGCAGCGCCATGCTCCTTCAGGGCCTTGGCCGCGTGGCACAGGGTGCCGGCGGTATCGACCATGTCGTCGACCAGGATACAGGTGCGCCCTTCGACATCGCCGATGATGTGCATCACTTCGGAGTGATTGGCCTTCTCGCGGCGTTTGTCGATGATACCCAGATCAACGCCCAAGGATTTGGCAACGGCCCGTGCACGCACGACGCCGCCAATGTCCGGGGACACAATCATGAGATTTTCGAAGCGCTGATCTTCGATGTCATCCACCAGGACGGGGGAGCCGTAGATGTTGTCCACGGGAATATCGAAGAAGCCCTGGATCTGGTCAGCATGCAGATCGACCGTCAGTACACGATCGATGCCGACCACGGTCAGCATATCGGCAACGACTTTCGCGCTGATGGCCACGCGTGCGGAACGCGGACGGCGATCCTGGCGGGCATAACCAAAGTAAGGAATAACAGCAGTAATACGAGTAGCCGAGGAACGGCGGAAGGCATCAGCCATCACGACGAGTTCCATCAGGTTATCGTTGGTCGGAGCGCAAGTCGGCTGAATAATGAAGACGTCTTTACCGCGAACGTTCTCATTGATCTCGGCAGTGATTTCGCCGTCGGAGAACTTACCGACAGAGATGTCACCGAGAGGGATATGCAGCTGACGTACGACACGCCGAGCCAGATCGGGGTTAGCGTTCCCCGTAAAGACCATCATCTTGGACACGCGCAGTACCTGAAGGCTGAGGGTATACCTGGATGAGTATAGGAAAATGGCAGGGGCGGCTGGATTCGAACCAACGCATGGCAGGATCAAAACCTGCTGCCTTACCGCTTGGCGACGCCCCTGTATCTGTTGCTGCGAGTGCCCAGCACTCGATTCCTTTTAGAGCAGACTTTGCAGCTTGCGATGCAACATCGAAACGTTGCTTCCTTTTGCTACAAACCCTGTAAGGGTCTCTGTAAGAAGGGCCGAGACTTTATCAGCTTCAGCTTTGCTTGGGAAGCCCCCAAACACACAACTTCCAGTTCCGGTGAGTTTTGCTTCGGTAAATTTACCTAACAAATTCAATGCGTTACGAACATCTGGATAACGCCTTGCTACCACCGGTAAGCAGTCATTTCGACTGTTTCCCTTGGGAACGGGGCGCACTTTAATGGGAGGAGAGTTACGTGTCAACAGTGGATCTGAAAAAATTTCTGCTGTACTTACAGAGACTTGCGGCACCAGCACCAAGTACCAAGGTTCCTCGGGCTCTACCGGTGTGAGTTTTTCCCCGACGCCCTCGGCGAAAGCCGCGTGGCCACGCACGAAAACCGGTACGTCGGCACCCAGCGAAAGGCCCAGCGCCGCGAGGCGATCCAGGTCCCAGCCCAACTGCCAGAGATGATTGAGGCCTAGCAGCGTCGTGGCCGCATTCGAACTGCCGCCACCGATCCCTCCACCCATGGGCAGGATTTTTTCGATCCAGATGTCGATGCCCAGCGAACAGCCGGATTGCTCCTGAAGCTTCTTCGCCGCCTTGACGATCAGGTTGCTGTCGTGGGGAACACCGTCGAATTCGGTGTGCAAACGGATCACGCCGTCATCGCGCACGGCAAAAGTGATCTCGTCGCCATAATCCAGGAACTGGAAAATCGTTTGCAGCTCGTGATAGCCATCCGGGCGACGACCGAGGATGTGCAGCATCAGGTTGAGCTTGGCCGGGGAGGGCAGCGTCAGGCGTGCAGCGGTCATGTCATTGTCCCAGCTTGCGCGGCTGCCATTGCTTGATGACCAGCGTGACGTCCAGGTTGCTGCCGTGCAGCTTGATGCGCTCCGGCAACCAGTAGCCGTTCTGCTCGGCATAGCTCAGGTATTCGATCTGCCAGTCATCCTGCTCCAGGTTCGACAGGCGGCTGTCGGCGTCCAGGGTCAGACGGCTCTTGCTGTCCGGTGCCGGGAGGCCGCGAACCCACCAGGTGAGGTGGGAAACCGGCAGTTTCCAGCCCAGCTGTTCTTCCAGCAGTGCTTCGGGGCTCGGAGCCTCGTAGCGTCCCTGGTTGGCGACTTCCAGCGAAACCTGCCCTGGCCGGCCGGTCAGCCGCGCCGCACCGCGCCCCAGTGGGCCCGAAAGTCGAATGTCGTAGTAATCCTGGCGCTGCAACCAGAACAAGGTACCGCTGCCAGAGTCCTTGGGCGCGCGAATGCCGATCTTGCCGTCGATCTGCCAGCCGTCGAGGCCGCTGAGCTGTTCTTTATGCTCGCGCCACTGGGCCGGGTCGCCATGGCCCTGGACGGATTCTCGGGCGCCGAAGCCCGCGCAACCGGCGAGCAGGGCGATGAAACTGAAAATAATGAAGTGGCGCACAAACATAATCTTAAAGGGTCTCTGATCCGGTCAGGCGTTTGATGGTGCCGCGCAGAATCGGGCTGTCCGGTTGTTCCTTGAGGAACTTGTCCCAGATCTGCCTGGCTTCTCGTTGTTTGCCGTTGGCCCACAGTACTTCACCCAGGTGCGCGGCGACTTCCTGGTCGGGGAAGCGCTCCAGGGCCTGGCGCAGCAGGCGTTCGGCTTCGTCGAGGTTGCCCAGGCGGAAATTCACCCAGCCAAGGCTGTCGAGTACGGCTGGGTCTTCCGGATTGATCCGGTGGGCCTGCTCGATCAGCACCTTGGCTTCGTCGTAGCGGGTGGTCCGATCCGATAGCGTGTAGCCGAGGGCATTGAGGGCCATGGCGTTGTCGGGATCGCGCTGGATGATCAGCCGCAGGTCTTTTTCCATCTGGGCCAGGTCGTTGCGCTTTTCGGCGAGCATGGCGCGGGTATAAAGCAGGTTCAGATCGTCTGGGTATTGCTTCAAGGCCAGTTGCAGGACACTCCAGGCTTTCTCGCCCTGTTTGTTGGCCGACAGGGTTTCGGCTTCGATCAGGTAGAGCTGGATGCCATAGTCCGGCTGGCTGTCGCGCTGCACGGCCAGGCGACTCTGGGCTTCGGCCGTCCGGCCGTTGCCGATCAGGATGTCGGCCTGGCGCAGCTGCGCTGGGAGATAGTCATTGCCCGGGCCGACCTGGGCGTATTCGATCAGCGCGCTTTCGGGATCGTTGCGCTCCTCGGCGATGCGGCCCAGGTTCAGGTGGGCCGAATCGACGTGGCTTTCCCGGGCGATAAGGTCTTCCAGGTAACCCTTGGCTTCTTCCCACGCCTTGGCTTCCAGGCAGACCAGCGCCAGGGAATAACGCAAGTCGTCGTCCTCGGGGTATTGCTGCACCAGGCTGGAAAACTCGACCTTGGCGTCGTCCATGCGGTTGTTCTCGACCAGCATGCGTGCATAAGTGAGGCGCAGGCGTTTGTCGTCCGGGTATTTCTTGATGCTTTTTTCCATCAGCGGCAGGGCTTCGTCGCCGCGATTCATGCCTTGCAGCAAGCGTGCTCGCAGCAGGATAGGCGCCACTTCGCCCGCTTCCGGCGGGTTGTCTTCCAGCAGGGTAAGGGCGCCTTGGGAGTCGCCGTCCTGCTGCAGCAACAGGGCCTTGCCGAAAATCAACTGGCCGTTGTTCGGGTGACGTTCCAGCAGGCGGTCGAAACTCTTCTTCAAGCCGTCGCGCGTCTCCTGGTCGGTATCGGCGGCGGACAGCGCAAGGAAGTCGAAATGGGTATCGCCCTTGCCCAGCAAGACTTTCTCCATGTAAACCATGGAGTCGTCGTAACGCCCGGCGCGCGCGAGTTGCACGGCGGCGGCGCGTTGCGCTTCGAGGTCGTCCGGGGCGTTTTTGGCCCAGATCAGCGCCGTATCCAGCGCGGCCTGGTCGGCCCCCAGGTATTCGGCAATGCGGAACGCCCGCTCGGAAATGCCCGGATCCTGAGTGTTGATGGCCTGGGTGACGTAGTTATCCAGGGCAATGTCGAAACGATTGCGCTGGCCTGCCAGCTCGGCACTCAGCAGGCTGAAGACAGTTTCTTCGCTGAACGAGCCGTACACCTTGGGCTTTTCGGGAGCCGGAGTGCTGCCTTCGACCGGTGGCGTACCGTCCGTCGAAACGGGGGCCATGGACTGGCAGCCGCCGAGAAAGGCAAAAGCGAGGAGCAACGCAAAAGATCTATTCATATAAGAAGAGGACGACTTACCTGCGGTCGGATCATCATGACACAAGCCATCGGTCAAACATAACCGAGTCTCGGCGGATGCCTTATAGGCACAGGTAATTGTGACAATAGTCGGTGGTGGTTGTTCTCAATCTGGCGAAGTAGGACAATTGCCGGCTTCACGTCACCATCAGCGACCTTGAATGGCCTTCCTTGCACTTGGTATTAACCACAAGACTGCTTCAGTAGATGTCCGCGAGCGCGTGGCCTTTACGCCTGAGCAGCTGGTTGAGGCCCTGCAGCAGCTCTGCCGACTCACCGACAGCCGCGAAGCTGCGATCCTCTCCACCTGTAATCGCAGTGAGCTTTATATAGAACAGGATCACGTCTCGGCCGATTCGGTGCTGCGCTGGCTGGCCGAATACCATGACCTGAGTCTGGAAGAGCTGCGCGCCAGTGCCTATGTACATGAGGACGATGCGGCCGTTCGTCACATGATGCGTGTCGCTTCGGGGCTCGATTCGCTGGTGCTCGGCGAACCGCAGATTCTCGGCCAGATGAAGTCGGCCTATGCCGTGGCGCGCGAGGCCGGCACCGTCGGGCCGCTGCTGGGGCGTCTGTTCCAGGCCACTTTCAACGCCGCCAAGCAAGTGCGCACCGACACCGCCATTGGCGAAAACCCTGTGTCCGTGGCGTTTGCCGCTGTCAGCCTGGCGAAGCAGATATTCAGCGATTTGCAACGCAGCCAGGCGCTGCTGATCGGTGCTGGCGAGACCATCACCCTGGTCGCCCGCCATCTGCATGACCTGGGGGTAAAGCGCATCGTGGTCGCCAACCGCACCCTTGAGCGCGCCAGTACCCTGGCCGAGCAATTCGGTGCGCATGCGGTGCTGCTGTCGGATATTCCCGCCGAACTGGTGCACAGCGACATCGTCATCAGTTCCACCGCCAGCCAGTTGCCGATCCTGGGCAAGGGCGCGGTGGAAAGCGCCTTGAAACTGCGCAAGCACAAACCGATCTTCATGGTCGACATTGCCGTGCCCCGCGACATCGAGCCCGAAGTTGGCGAACTGGACGACGTATACCTTTACAGTGTCGATGACCTGCACGAAGTCGTAGCCGAGAACCTGAAGAGCCGGCAAGGCGCGGCGCAGGCCGCCGAGGAAATGATCACCGTTGGCGCCGAGGATTTCATGGTGCGCCTGCGCGAGCTGGCGGCGGTGGACGTGCTCAAGGCGTATCGTCAGCAAAGCGAGCGCCTGCGCGACGAAGAATTGCAAAAGGCCCAGCGCCTGCTGGCCAACGGCGGCAGCGCCGAAGAGGTGTTGGTGCAACTGGCGCGCGGCCTGACCAACAAATTGCTCCATGCCCCAAGCGTCCAGCTCAAGAAGCTGACGGCCGAGGGCCGCCTCGATGCGCTGGCCATGGCCCAGGAACTTTTCGCCCTCGGTGAGGCTTCACCGGATAGCTTTTCGGATAAAAAATCGCAATGAAAGCGTCACTGCTCAATAAGCTGGACATTCTCCAGGACCGTTTCGAGGAACTGACCGCCTTGCTGGGCGACGGCGAAGTCATTTCCGACCAGAACAAATTCCGCACCTATTCCAAGGAGTACGCGGAAGCCGAGCCGATTGTCGCCACCTATAAGCAACTGCTCAAAGTGCAGGGCGACCTCGAGGGCGCCCAGGCGCTGCTCAAGGACAGCGACCCGGACATGCGCGAAATGGCCGTGGAGGAAGTGCGCGAAGCCAAGGAACAATTGGTCGAGCTGGAAAGCAATCTGCAACGCATGTTGCTGCCAAAGGACCCGAATGACGGACGAAACGTCTTTCTCGAAATCCGCGCCGGCACGGGCGGCGACGAAGCCGCGATCTTTTCCGGCGACCTGTTTCGCATGTATTCGCGTTATGCCGAGCGTCGCGGCTGGCGGGTGGAGATCCTGTCGGAGAACGAAGGCGAACACGGTGGCTATAAAGAAGTCATTGCCCGGGTCGAGGGCGACAACGTCTACGGGAAGTTGAAGTTCGAATCCGGCGCCCACCGCGTACAACGGGTGCCGGCCACCGAATCCCAGGGCCGCATCCATACATCGGCCTGCACCGTCGCGGTGTTGCCCGAGCCGGACGAGCAGGAAGCCATCGAGATTAACCCGGCGGACCTGCGGATCGACACCTACCGTTCTTCGGGGGCTGGTGGCCAGCACGTCAACAAGACCGATTCGGCGATCCGCATCACTCACTTGCCCTCGGGCATCGTCGTCGAGTGCCAGGAAGAACGCTCCCAGCACAAGAACCGGGCACGGGCAATGGCCTGGCTTTCGGCCAAGCTCAACGACCAGCAGACCAGCGCCGCCGCCAACGCCATCGCCAGCGAGCGCAAACTGCTGGTGGGGTCGGGCGACCGTTCCGAGCGCATCCGTACCTACAACTTTGCCCAGGGCCGGGTGACCGATCACCGGGTGAACCTGACGTTGTACTCCCTCGACGAGATCCTGGCCGGTGGTGTGGACGCCGTCATCGAGCCTTTGCTCGCCGAATACCAGGCCGACCAACTGGCCGCGATTGGCGAGTAAGCACGGGTGACCCAATGACCATCATCGCCAGTTTGCTTCGCGCCGCCGAATTGCCGGATTCGCCCACGTCACGCTTGGATGCGGAGTTGTTGCTGGCCGCTGCCCTGGGCAAGTCCCGCAGCTTCCTGCACACCTGGCCCGAGCGGATCGTGCCGAGCGAGGCCGCGCTGGTGTTTTCCGAATATCTACGCCGTCGTCGCTCCGGCGAGCCGGTGGCCTATATCCTCGGGCAGCAGGGTTTCTGGAAACTGGACCTGGAAGTCGCGCCCCACACATTGATCCCGCGTCCCGACACCGAGTTGCTGGTTGAGGCTGCGTTGGAGCTGCTGACAGCCACGCCGGCCCGGGTCCTCGACCTGGGCACCGGCAGCGGCGCGATTGCCTTGGCATTGGCCAGCGAGCGTCCGGCCTGGAGCGTGACGGCGGTCGATCGTGTGCTGGAGGCTGTGGCGTTGGCCGAACGCAATCGCCAGCGCCTGGGCCTGCGTAACGTCGCAGTCCTGAGCAGCCACTGGTTCAGTGCGCTGGAAGGCGAACGTTTCGGGCTGATCATCAGTAACCCGCCCTATATAGCCGCCAGCGATCCGCATCTGGCCGAGGGCGACGTGCGTTTCGAGCCGGCCAGTGCGCTGGTGGCGGGGCCGGACGGGCTCGACGATTTGCGCGTGATTGTCCAGCAGGCCCCCGATCACCTCGAGGCAGGCGGCTGGCTGATGCTCGAGCATGGTTATGACCAGGCCGACGCGGTGCGGGGGCTGCTGCAAGAACAAGGTTTTGCCCAGGTCCATAGCCGCAAGGACCTCGGTGATCACGAACGCATCAGTCTGGGACGCCTGCCGTGCTGAACGATCAAGAGCTGCTGCGCTACAGTCGACAGATCCTGTTGCAACACGTCGACATCGATGGGCAACTGCGCCTCAAGCAGAGCCGCGCATTGATTGTCGGCCTCGGTGGCCTGGGCGCGCCAGTGGCGTTGTACCTGGCCGCAGCCGGTGTCGGCGAGTTGCACCTGGCCGACTTCGACACGGTCGACCTGACCAACCTGCAGCGACAGATCATCCACGACACTGATAGCGTCGGGTTGACCAAGGTCGATTCGGCGATGCGCCGCCTCACCGCCATCAACCCTGAAGTCCGACTGGTCCCCCATCCAGCGGCCATGGACGACGACAGCCTGGCTGACGCGGTGGCGGCGGTCGACGTCGTGCTGGACTGCTCCGACAACTTTTCCACCCGCGAAGCGGTGAACGCAGCCTGCGTCGCCGCGGGCAAGCCCTTGATCAGCGGCGCGGCCATCCGCCTGGAGGGCCAACTGTCGGTATTCGACCCGCGCCGCCCCGAAAGCCCTTGTTACCACTGCCTCTACGGGCACGGCAGCGAAGCCGAGCTGACCTGCAGCGAGGCCGGCGTTCTTGGGCCGCTCGTGGGGTTGGTGGGCAGTCTCCAGGCGCTTGAGGCCTTGAAACTGTTGGCCAGCTTTGGTGAGCCGCTGGTGGGGCGCCTGTTGTTGATCGATGCGCTGGGTACGCGTTTTCGCGAATTGCGGGTCAAGCGCGATCCGGGGTGCGGCGTCTGCGGTTCCCGACATGAGTGAGGCGCCGGTCGGGGTGTTCGATTCGGGCGTCGGCGGGCTGTCGGTGCTGGGGGAAATTCGCCGACTGCTGCCCAACGAGTCGCTGCTGTACGTAGCCGATTGCGGGCATATTCCCTACGGAGAAAAAAGCCCGGAATTCATCCGACGGCGGTGCGCGATCATTGCCGATTTTTTTCAACGCCAGGGAGCCAAGGCACTGGTGGTGGCCTGCAATACGGCAACCGTCGCCGGAGTGGCTGAGCTGCGTCGTGATTATCCGGACTGGCCAATTGTCGGCATGGAGCCGGCGGTCAAGCCGGCCGCCGCGGCCACTCGAAGCGGCATCGTCGGTGTGCTCGCCACCACAGGCACCTTGCAGAGCGCCAAATTTGCCGCATTGCTCGATCGTTTCGCCACGGACGTGCGAGTGGTCACGCAACCCTGTCCCGGATTGGTCGAGCTGATCGAGGCTGGCGACTTGCATAGCCCGGCCTTGCGCCAGTTGCTGCAAGGCTACGTTGCGCCCTTGCTGGCGGCTGGTTGCGACACGGTAATCCTCGGCTGCACGCACTATCCATTCCTCAAGCCACTGCTCAAAGAGATGGTTCCGGAGGATGTCAGGCTGATCGACACTGGCGCCGCCGTGGCTCGCCAACTCCAGCGCTTACTGGGCGAGCGAGCGCTATCTGCCGACGGGCCTGCTGGCGAAACGCAGTTCTGGAGCAGTGCCGATCCGTCACACTTAAGAAAAATCCTACCAATGCTATGGAATTCTTCCGGCATTGTGCGAAGCTTTGTCCTGTAAAAAAAACGTGAAAATTATGTAAATCCCGCTGAACTTCTGTTTTAGCGCGGATTTCTATAGCTCTGTCTGTTTGTAAGAAAAAACTAACTAAGGCTGTCGGAAAAGGATGTTTCTAATGAAGCGTTTATTCTGCTTTGCTGCGTTTGCGGCTGCGTTGCTGGGGCACACTTACACCGCACAGGCGGCGGGCGTGGAGTTCGGGGTCGGCCAGACCGGCGACTCGACCATGACCTATCGCCTGGGGATGCAATTCGATTGGGACAAGAGCTGGCTGCAGAGCGACGTGGGGCGGCTGACCGGTTATTGGAGCGGTGCCTACACTTACTGGGAAGGGGACAAGACTTCCAGTAACCATAGCCTGTCGTTCTCGCCTGTGTTTGTGTACGAATTTGCGGGTCAGAACGTGAAGCCCTACATCGAGGCGGGGATCGGCGTGGCGTTTTTTGAAAATACCGAGGTCGAAACCAACAAGCTCGGTACGTCGTTCCAGTTCGAAGACCGTGTCGGTTTCGGCTTGCGCTTCAATGGCGGACACGAAGTGGGCATTCGTGCCACTCACTATTCCAACGCTGGGATCTCGTCGGACAACGACGGGGTGGAAAGCTACGCCCTGCATTACACAATGCCGCTGTAACAGCAAAAAAACCGGGGAGCGAGCTTGCTCGCGATAGTGATCGACCAGCCACTTTGTGATCGTCTGGTCAGCGCTATCGCGAGCAAGCTCGTTCCCACAGGGGTCCAGTCCGTCAGTTCATCTTTTATCGATACGCCGTCGCAATGCCCTGGCGTTCTTCCAAGCACTCCGGCGCGCCCATCTCGAATTCTCTACAGATCAGCGGGCGCTTTTCGTAGATCGTGCACATCATGCTGTCGCGATCCAGCGCCGCGCACCAGCCGTCATCGAGCCTCAGCATGACCTCCCCACCCCAATCGTCGGTGTCGATGAAACGTTCCGGAACGCCAGTATCGGTGATCAACATCACTTCCAGCTGGCAGCAGCACGCCGCGCATGTCGAGCACGTGACGACCGGCGCAGGGAGTTCAACGAGGGGGATGGTTTTCATGGCGCGCAGTGTAAGGCAACCGGGTCGATCAGGGTTGTCCCTTGATCGGCGATTCGCCAGCGGGATGGGTGTCCGCGGGAAAGTTGTTGGCCGAGGAGGGTAACGGCCAGAGGGTCTTCATGGAGGCGGCGGGTAGGGGCGTTTCGTGGGGGCGTTCGTTCAACTGCGCCAAGATGTAGTTCGCCGTCGCTGGGGCCGACCATCGGGTCGGGATGGGAAGGCTACCGTCGAGACCCATCGCCGGGTCGTCGAAGCCTGGGATAACCAGCGTTACGTCGATGCCTTTGCCCGACGGGGCGCCACGAACCGATTCAAACACCTGGCGCAGCGTAGTGCCGTCGCCCGCCGCGTGAGAAGGCGCCAGGTAAGTGACGGGGCTGGCGATGCCCACCAGGTGAGGCGTGACCCCCTGGCGCAATAACGGCAGCGCCACTTCAACGCAAAAGCTGGCGGCCAGCAAATTGCTGCGGACGATATGTTCTACCAGCGTATGGTCAGCCGGTTGGCCTTCAACGTATTCGGCCGTCCCGGCATTGATGATGACCGTGTCCAATGCGCCCCATTGCTGGGAAATCAATTGGCCGACTTCTCGAACGATCTGGCTATTGGTCATGTTGGCCGGCAGCGCCAAGACTTGGCCTTGATAGCGCTGGGAAAGGAGCTTGGACGATTTAGACGAGCCGATAGCCAACTGCGCCCCGGTCTGAAGCAATGCCTCAGCCAGCGAGGCACCTACGCCATCAGCCGCACCGGTTAGCCAATACCTTCGTCCCAATCCCTTTCTCCTTTAATTGTGTAACGTATCGAGGCACGGCTTACCATGCAGAGCCCAGAGATTAGTAAGACTATATATCGTCATGAACGATTTGCATTCCGCTTTCAGGGATTTCATGTTCGATTACCGCCCTTCAGCCCGATTGGCTGACCTGGCGAGACGGCAATTGCCTGAAAGCCGCCAGCGCCCGCGACCTTGATTGGGCCAGATCGACAATCGGTGCCGGATAATCTGTCGCGCGAAACAATTCATGCTGGGTATTAGGGCGGTGGACACTTTGGTTATCCAGATCGTTCAATTCAGGCAGCCAACGCTTGATAAACAGTCCCTCGCGATCAAATTTCTGTGATTGGCTCAGTGGATTGAAGATGCGGAACCAGGGCGCCGAGTCCGTGCCGGTGGAGGCGCTCCATTGCCAGCCGCCATTGTTGGCCGCCAAGTCGCCGTCGATCAGGTGGCGCATGAAGAAACGTTCGCCTTCGCGCCAGTCGATCAGCAGGTTCTTGGTCAGGAACATGGCCACCACCATCCGCAACCGGTTGTGCATCCAACCCGTCTCCAGTAGCTGGCGCATGGCTGCGTCAATAATCGGCAGGCCGGTGCGCGCCTGCTGCCACGCGGCCAGTTCATCCGGCGCATGGCGCCAGGCCAAGGCCTCAGTCTCCGGGCGAAACGCGCGGTGGCGGGACACGCGCGGATAACCCACCAAGATGTGTTTATAAAACTCGCGCCAAAGCAATTCATTGATCCAGGTCACTGTTCCTGCATTTCCACTTTCGAATTCACCCTGGTTGGCCTGCAATGCCGCGTGCAGGCATTGGCGTGGCGATACCACGCCGGCCACCAGGTAGGCCGAAAGCTGGCTGGTGCCAGGCCTGGCCGGGAAATCCCGCTCAGTCAGGTAGTCTTCGATGTGTTGTTCGACAAACCCCTCCAGCCGTCGCCGGGCTTCGCTCTCGCCGGCGGGCCAGAGGGCCCGCTGCGTTTCGCTGGGTGGCTCGAAACCTTCGACGCACGTCGGCACTGGATCGCTGGCAATGGTGGTGGGCGTTTGTGGGGCAGGCGTGGGAACCAGGCTTGGTAGCGAGAAATGCAAGCGCTGGTAGCACACCTTGCGAAACTGACTGAATACCTGGAAATAGTTGCCGGTCTTGGTCAGCACGCTGCCAGGCTTGAACAAGAGCTGGTCGAGGTGGCTATGAAACTCGACGCCCTCGCCGGCCAGTGCACGAGCGACCTGCGTATCCCGTCGGGTTTCGTTCAGGCCGTATTCTTCGTTGACATGCACGACATCGATGTTCAGCTCCCGGCACAGTGTGGCCAATATCGCGGGCGCCTGGTCCCAATGGGGCGCCTGGCGGATCAGCAGCGGGATGTTCAGTCGTTCCAACGCCGTGCTCAGAGAGGCCAGGTTGCGTAACCAGAAATCGACTTTGCAAGGCGCATCATCGTGGGCAAGCCATTGCCCCGGGCTTGGTAAATACACCGCCACACAGGGACCTCGGGCGGCAGCGGTGGCAAGCGCTGTGTTGTCATGCACGCGCAAATCGCTGCGCAGCCAGATCAATTGCATGGACATACTCTTTAAAGAAGCGCCCGACGACTCAGTTCGGCGTGAGCGCAGAGCGGGTTTTCGGCCCAACTGACGTGGGGCATCGAGACGTCGGTGGATAGCCTGGCGAGATGAATGGACACGGCCGGGCCGGCGATGATGATCGGGCAGTCGACGGCATTCAGTTGCCTAGGCAATTGGGAAAGGTTCAAGGCATTGCTTGAATACAGCAACACGGCGCGGGCCTTGAGCCGTTCGACCGCCAGCGCCAACTCTCCCGCCGGCAAAGGCGCATCGAAGACCTCCACGGGGCAATCGGAGCTGCTGGCGAGCCAGGCCGCCAACCACAGGTGCGGTTCCTGGGACGACAGAGAATGATTGACCATCAGCAACGGCGCGCCATGCACCTGGCGGTTGTTGTGGTAAACCCGGCTGCCGAACTTGCTGCGCAGCCAGGAATAAAAGAACACCTGCTCCAACTGCGCGCCGAACTGCCCTTGCCAACGTGTCTGCAATTCGTCGAGCAAGGGCAGCAGCAACTGTTCGCAAACAGTACTGGGCGGGTAAAGCGCCATCGCCTGGTTGACCAGATGATCGACTTGCCGCTCGGCCAGTTGCATCACCGCCAGCGCAAGGGCGTGGCGCTGGCACTGCCAATCATCTTCCAATGGCTCGTCGGGCGGCTGCGGAGTGTCGAGCAACGGCTTGACCTTGCTCACGGCCACGCCGCGATTGATCCAAGTGAGGATGCTCTGGATCCGTTGCACATGTTCAGCGCTGAACAAGCGATGGCCCTTGGGGGTGCGGTGCGGCACGATCAAGCCATAGCGGCGCTCCCAGGCACGCAGCGTGACGGCGTTGACGCCGGTCCGCCGGGACACTTCGCGTATGGGCAGCCAGCCCTGCGCCAGCGCTGTGGCAAAATCAGCGCCGAGGTCTTCGCTGGCGCTGGAGTCGGGTTCGTCGTTCATCAGATGGCATTTCGCAGGCTGAGATTTTCCGGGTGGGGTTGCAGGTACGCCTGTTGCGCGAGATATGGATCGGGATGCTGGCGCAGGTGATGCTTGAGTAACGTCAGCGGCACCACCAAGGGCACGATGCCGAGGCGATATTGCTGGATGAGGTGCTGCACTTCCCGCTTGTCATCGGCGCCGATGGCGCGTTTGAGATAGCCGCTCAAATGTTGAAGTACGTTGGCGTGGGTTCGACGGGTGGCGCATTTTTTCAAGGCCGCTATCAGGGCACTGAAATAACGCGGGCCCAACTCATTGGGATCCGACGTGCCCATGTTGCCCAACAGGTTGCCGAGGGCCTTGTATTGCACCGGATCGTGAGCCATCAGCAAGTATTTGTAGCGCGAGTGGAATTCAATGAGATCGCGCCGGGTCAGGTCGCGACGGCGCAGCGGTTGCCAAGCGGCGTAGACGAACACTCGCGTGAGGAAGTTCTCACGCAATACCGGGTCGTTGAGGCGACCGTCTTCTTCCACCGGCAGGTCCGGATGGCGCGCACAAAAGGCCTGCGCGTAGATACCACGCCCGCCGCCGTCCTGGGGCACGCTGTTGTGATCGTAGACCTTGACCCGTTCCAGCCCGCACGACGGCGACTTCTGCATGAAGATGTAGCCGCAAATGTCGTTTAGTTCCTCGGCCATTTGCCGACCGTAATCGTCCAGCGGTTGGGTGACGTCGAGATCGCGGTTCACGGTGCCGACCGCGTGGGGTTGCTCGGGTTTGCCCACCAGTCGGATCGGTTCCCGGGGAATGCCCAAGCCTATGGCGACCTCAGGGCAAACCGGGACGAAATCGAAAAAGTCATTAAGCGTGCGGCTGCATAGCTGGGATTGCTTGTGCCCGCCATTGAAGCGAACTTCGGCGCCCATCAGGCATGCGCTGATAGCAATCTTGGGTTTGGCGTTCGCTTCGCTGGGCATGAGCTACCTCTGGGATAAAAATCTTGTACATATTTACTTCGCTGTACAATATTTTTAATCATAGGTCCGAATGGACACAAGTCAACCGGCAATGGAATGAACGGGCGATGCCACGGAGGGCGCAGATGGGCTGCTGTCTATTGCGACAGCAGCGAGGGAGGCAAGGGCGATCTACTGGAGGCTGGCGTGCAACCGGCGCGCGGCGTCCTGGCCGCTGAGCCAAGCCCCTTCGACCCGGCCGGACAGGCACCAATCTCCGCACACGTACAACCCCAGGTCGGCATCGGCCAGCGCGCCCCATTCGTGACTGCTGGCGGGGCGGGCGTACAGCCAGCGGTGGGCCACGCTGAAGCTCGGAGCGGGCATGGCGCTGTGCAGCAGTTCGGCGAAGGCACCGTGCAGGTGTTCGATGACCGCTTCCTTGGACATGTCGATGTGCTGGCGGCTCCAGTCGCTGGTGGCGTGCAGCACCCAGGTGTCGAGCTTGCTATCGCGGCCTGGCTTGCTGCGGTTGCGTGCCAGCCAGTCGAGAGGGCTATCCTGTACGAAGCAGCCTTCCATGGGCGTATCCAAAGGCTGTTCGAAGGCCAGCGCCACCGCCCAGGTCGGGTCCATTTTTACCCCGGCGGCCACGCCAGCCAGTTTCGGCACCGCGGCCAGTAATGCGGTCGCCTGGGGCGCGGGCGTGGCGATGACCACCTGGCCGAACGGGCCATGGGTGAACCCTTCGGCGTCCTGCAGATGCCAGTGCTCCTGGCCGCGAAACACTTCGGTGATGCGGCAGGAGAACTGCACGGGCAGGTCGCCGAGCAGGGCACGGGTAATCGCGCTCATGCGCGGGGTGCCGACCCAACGGGTCTGTTCGTCCGGTGAAGGGCTCATCTTCCCGTCCTGGAAGTGATAGAGCTGCGGGTTCCATTCCGCTGCCCAGCCGTTGGCTTGCCAGCGCTGCACCTCCGTGACGAAGCGCCGGTCCCGGGCAGTGAAATACTGGGCGCCCATGTCCAGCGCGCCAGCGTCGCTGCGCTTGCTCGACATGCGTCCGCCGCTACCGTGGCTTTTATCGAAAAGTTGGATGACATGCCCGGCCTCCGTCAGGGCCTGGGCGGCGGAGAGTCCGGCGATGCCGGTGCCGATGATTGCGATAGGTACAGTCATGAGGGCCTCGTTTACTTTCTGTACAGACTACGCCGTCGTTTAATCCTGTACAATTTTGGTTTTTGGTATAAGTTTTACCGTTCGCGTTTTGGCAGGTTGTCCTATTGTTAGAAACAGACCTTGGCCGATGTGAAAAATCTCTACCTATAAAAATAGACTAATGGGCCGGGTAAAACGCGATGCGAGGAACACCTCATGCACATATTGCTGACCGGCGGTACTGGTTTGATCGGACGTCAGCTCTGCCAGCACTGGTTGGAGCAAGGCCATCGCTTGACGGTATGGAGTCGTCGACCCGAGCAGGTGGCGAAAATCTGTGGGGCGCAGGTGCGCGGCATCGCCGCGCTCGATGAGATTGGCGAGCCGGTGGACGCGGTGGTCAACCTCGCCGGCGCGCCCATCGCTGATCGGCCCTGGAGCCACAAGCGCAAGATCTTGCTGTGGAGCAGCCGCATCACGTTGACCGAGGCTTTGCTTGCATGGCTGGAACGGTGCGAGCAGAAACCGCAGGTGCTGATTTCCGGATCCGCCGTGGGCTGGTATGGCGACGGTGGCGAGCGGGAGCTGACCGAGGAATCAGGGCCGGTCAGCGAGGACTTCGCCAGCCAGCTGTGCATCGCTTGGGAGGAAACGGCGCAGCGGGCCGAGGCCTTGGGCCTGCGCGTGGTCCTGGTTCGAACCGGCCTGGTCCTGTCCGCCGAGGGCGGCTTTTTGTCGCGGTTGCTGCTGCCCTTCAAACTGGCGCTGGGCGGGCGTATCGGCAACGGGAGACAGTGGATGCCATGGATTCATATCGACGATCAAATCGCTCTGATTGATTTTCTTCTGCACCGCAGTGATGCCAGCGGTCCTTATAATGCCTGCGCGCCGAACCCGGTGCGCAACCGCGATTTTGCCAAGGCCCTGGGGCACGTGTTGCATCGCCCGGCCGTGGTGCCGATGCCGGAGCTTGCGCTGAAAGTCGCGTTGGGGGAATTGTCATTGCTGTTGCTGGGCGGCCAGCGCGCCACGCCGGCCCGATTGCAGGCGGCGGGTTTTTCATTCCAGTTCACTGATTTGCCCGCGGCCCTGGAAGATTTATCGGGTCGCCTTTGAAATAGGACGTTGCATGACCGATCACGCGTTGCTTCTGGTGAATCTGGGTTCGCCTGCCTCCACCTCGGTGGCCGATGTGCGCCGCTACCTCAATCAATTCCTGATGGACCCGTACGTGATCGACCTGCCATGGCCGGTCCGGCGGTTGCTGGTGTCGCTGATCCTGATCAAACGCCCCGAACAGTCTGCCCACGCCTACGCGTCGATCTGGTGGGAAGAGGGCTCACCCCTGGTGGTGCTCAGCCGCCGCTTGCAACAGGCGATGACCGCCCAATGGACGCAGGGGCCCGTAGAGTTGGCGATGCGTTACGGCGAGCCGTCGCTGGAGTCCACCTTGGTGCGCCTGGCGAGCCAGGGCCACAAGAACATCACCCTGGCCCCGTTGTATCCGCAATTTGCCGATAGCACCGTCACCACGGTCATCGAAGAAGCCAAGCGGGTTGTGCGCGAGAAGAAGCTCGACGTGAAATTCTCGATTCTCCAGCCTTTCTACGATCAGCCGGAATACCTCGATGCGCTGGTTGCCACCGCCAAGCCGTACCTGATGCAGGACCATGATCACCTGTTGTTGAGTTTCCATGGCTTGCCCGAACGGCACCTGACCAAGCTCGACCCCACGGGTTACCACTGCTTCAGGGATGCCGACTGCTGCAAGAACGCGCCGCCTGAAGTCATGGCGACCTGTTACCGCGCCCAGTGCATTCGTACCGCCGAATTGTTCGCCCAGCGCATGGGCCTGGCGCAGGGTAAATGGTCGGTGTCGTTCCAGTCGCGATTGGGCCGTGCCAAGTGGATCGAACCCTACACCGAAGCGCGTCTGGAGGAACTGGCCAAGAGCGGCGTGAAAAAAGTCCTGGTGATGTGCCCGGCGTTCGTGGCCGATTGCATCGAGACGCTCGAGGAAATCGGTGATCGCGGCCGAGAGCAGTTCCGCGAGGCGGGAGGCGAGGAGTTGGTACTGGTGCCTTGTCTCAATGACGATCCGCGCTGGGCGCAGGCCTTGAGTACCCTCTGCGAGCGGGCGCCGATTGCTTTGTGAGGTTCAAGAGCCTCATCGCGAGCAAGCTCGCTCCCACAGTGGATCTCGAGTGGTCACAAAATTTGTGTTCACAACAGATCCCCTTGTGGGAGCGAGCTTGCTCGCGATGGCTTTCTGACTGACAACAAAGTACTTCAGACCAGCGGCTCATCCGCTTTCTTCTGCTTCCACCCGTCATTGCCCGGCAAGATCAGGTTCAACGCGATCGCCACCACGGCGCACAGCGCGATGCCCTTGAGGCCGAAGTCGTCCGGGCCCGTGCCGGTGCCGACCAGCACGCCGCCGATGCCGAACACCAGCGTCACCGAAACGATCACCAAATTGCGCGCCTCGCCCAGATCGATCTTGTGACGAATCAGCGTGTTCATGCCCACTGCGGCAATCGAGCCGAACAACAGGCACAGGATCCCACCCATCACAGGCACCGGAATGCTTTGCAGCAGCGCGCCGAACTTGCCGATGAACGCCAGGCTGATGGCAAAGATCGAGGCCCAGGTCATGATCTTCGGGTTGTAGTTCTTGGTCAGCATCACCGCGCCGGTGACTTCGGCGTAAGTGGTGTTGGGCGGGCCGCCGAAGAGGCCGGCTGCGGTGGTGGCGACGCCGTCGCCGAACAACGTGCGATGCAGGCCCGGCTTCTTCAGGTAATCGCGACCGGTCACGCTGCCCACGGCAATGACGCCACCGATGTGCTCGATGGCCGGTGCCAGGGCGACGGGCACGATGAACAGGATCGCCTGCCAGTTGAACTCCGGTGCGGTGAAGGCGGGCAGGGCGAACCAGGGGGCCGCGGCGATCTTCGCGGTGTCGACGACGCCAAAGAAAAATGCCATGGCGAAGCCCACCAGCACGCCGGAGATGATCGGCACCAGGCGGAAAATGCCCTTGCCGAACACGGCGACAATCAACGTGGTGAGCAACGCCGGCATCGAAATCATCATCGCGGTCTGATAATGAATCAGCTCGGTGCCGTCGCCGGCTTTGCCCATGGCCATGTTCGCGGCAATCGGCGCCATCGCCAGGCCGATGGAAATGATCACCGGACCGATCACCACCGGCGGCAGCAGGCGGTCAATGAACCCGGTGCCCTTGATCTTCACCGCCAGGCCCAGAAACGTGTAGACGAAACCGGCCGCCATCACGCCGCCCATGGTCGCCGCCAGGCCGAACTGGCCCTTGGCGAGGATGATCGGCGTGATGAAGGCAAAGCTCGACGCCAGGAACACCGGCACCTGGCGTCCAGTGACGATCTGGAACAGGATCGTCCCCAGGCCCGCCGTGAACAGTGCCACGTTCGGGTCCAGGCCCGTGATCAGCGGCATCAGCACCAGCGCGCCGAAGGCGACGAACAGCATCTGCGCGCCGGACAGCACCTGACGCCAGAGCGGATCGTGGAATTCGTCCTGCATGCTCAGGCGTCCTTCTGCTTGGTGCCGAAGATCTTGTCGCCGGCATCGCCCAGGCCCGGAATGATATAGCCGTGTTCGTTGAGTTTCTGGTCGATGGAGGCGGTGTAGATGGTCACGTCGGGGTGGGCATCTTCCACGGCCTTGATGCCTTCGGGCGCGGCGACCAGCACCATGGCTCGGATATCGCGGCAACCGGCCTTTTTCAACAGATCGATGGTGGCGACCATCGAGCTGCCGGTGGCGAGCATCGGGTCGATGATCATTGCCAGGCGCTCGTCGATTTCCGGCACCAGTTTTTCCAGGTAGGTGTGGGCTTGCAGGGTCTGCTCGTTGCGAGCCACGCCCACGGCACTGACCTTGGCGCCCGGGATCAAGCTGAGCACGCCTTCGAGCATGCCGATACCGGCGCGCAGGATCGGCACCACGGTAATCTTCTTGCCGGCGATTTTTTCCACTTGCACCGCACCGGCCCAGCCGGCGATCTCGTAGGATTCGAGCGGCAGGTCTTTGGTGGCTTCGTAGGTGAGCAGGGCGCCGACTTCCTGGGCGAGTTCGCGGAAGTTCTTGGTGCTGATGTCTGCGCGGCGCATCAGGCCGAGTTTATGTCTGATCAGCGGATGGCGGATCTCGAGGATGGGCATGGGGAAGGCTCCGGCGGCGGGCAAAAAAACCGGCCTAGATTAATCTATCCGAGGGTGTTGTCCTATAGACAATACAGAACGTTAGTCCACAAATGCTTGATCTGGCCGGGCGGGATGCGTACCTTTGCCCGCTTTTCCGAACTGCCACCCCTGGAGAGCGCACATGTCCGCTGATCTCGAGCATATCCGTCAAGTCATGCGAGAGGCTGACTGCCTGTACACCGAAGCTGAAGTCGAAGCGGCCATCGCCCGTGTCGGTGCGCAAATCAACGATCAATTGGCTGAAAGCAATCCGGTCGTGTTCTGCGTGATGAACGGCGGGCTGATTTTCTCCGGCAAGCTGCTGACCTATCTGAACTTCCCGCTGGAAGCTTCCTACCTGCACGCCACCCGTTATCGCAACGAGACCAGCGGCGGCGACCTGTTCTGGAAAGCCAAGCCGGAAGTCTCGTTCATCGACCGTGACGTGCTGATCATCGATGACATCCTGGATGAAGGGCATACCCTGGGCGCGATCATCGATTTCTGCAAACACGCTGGCGCCCGCGCGGTGCACACCGCCGTGCTGATCGACAAGGACCACGACCGCAAGGCCCGTCCTGACCTGAAGGCCGATTTTGTCGGCCTGCCGTGCATCGACCGCTACATCTTCGGCTACGGCATGGACTATAAAGGCTACTGGCGCAACGCCAATGGCATTTTCGCCGTCAAGGGGATGTAATCGGATGACTGGCCCTGCCTTCCTGGATCAAGCCTTGTTCGATGAGCTGGCCGAGAAGGCCGGGGCCAGTGCGCGTGGGCGCCAACACCACAATTTCCACCAGATGGATGAGCCTTGCCACCGCATGGCGGTGGGTTTGCAGCCCTCGACCTACATCCCGCCGCATCGCCACCTGAGCGCCGACAAGGCTGAAACCTTACTGGTGCTCAAAGGCCGCCTCGGTGTGTTGATCTTCGATGAAACCGGAACCGTGACCGGCAAGCGCATCCTGCAGGCCGGTGGCGATTGCCTCGGTGTCGATCTGCCGGCCGGTGTCTACCATGGCCTGGTGGTACTGGAAGCCGACAGCCTGATGTTCGAATGCAAAGCCGGCCCCTACCGGCCGGTGGGCGACGGCGAACTGGCCCCTTGGGCGCCCCGCGAAGGCGAGCCCGGCGTTTCGCAATACCAGGCCTGGATGCGCGCTCAATTCGACTAATATCGATGGCGATCGCGCTTTTATGAGGCCAGCGCTGATGGCCTGTGCCGCGAATGAATTGTCCGGGTCGCTTATTTTTTCGATGAATGCTAGCGTGCCCGGCCAAGCCTCCGGAGCCTGTCATGAGTGTATCGATCCGCCGCTGCGCCACTTTGCTGTTGCTAACTAGCCTGCCCTTGATGGCCGTGGCCGCGCCGATGCACAGTCAGTTCTTGCCGCCGGATGACCTCGTGGCGCGCCAGGAGCAGCCTGAACAGCAGCAGTTGCTGCAAGTCACCGAATACTCGGTGGTACTGGGCAACCAGCGCCCTTCCAACCAGCAGCCGATCCCGGTCACCTCACCATTGATGGTGCGCCTCAAAGGCAAACCGTTGAACAAGGGCGCGACCATCAGCCAGGTGATTCTCAATTTCGACGGGGAAAGCAAAAGCCTGAAGAAACCGGCGTACGACGAGGCGAGCAAGACCTTGACCTTGTCTTATCCACAGGCCCAGTACCGGGTGGTCATTGACCTGTTGCGCAATGACACGGTGTACGTGCAATTCCTCAGCTACGCCAACGGCCATATCTGGGCCGATCTGCACACCGGCACCGCACGCCCGCGTTGAGCCGCAACGCCCGCCGGGGGTAAACTGCCCGCCCCGTGAATTGTGCGAGTTGGAGCCGGCAATGCGTAAAGACAAGAAACAAGTGATTGGTGACGAGATTGGCGACGAACAGATCAAGCTGTTCCTCAATTTTGAACCGGTCGATGCTACGTCGCCGTCGCTGCACAAACTGATCAAGGCCTACCGTGGGCTGCGTGTCGACGACTTCGAGCGTTTCCTGGTGTTTTTCGTCGAGGCGGGCTACGACCTCGATGGCAAGGACGAACATGGCAATGATTTCGTTGCGCTGAACAAGGACCAGCGCAACGCCGAGGAATACATCGAGTTGATCAACAAGGCGCGTGGCTGATAGGCCGAGGGCCTGCCTGGCAGGTCAGCGGGAGCAAGCTCCCTCGCCACGAAAAGCTTCAAAAAAAAAGCCCCGCCCTCATTGAGAGCGGGGCTTTTTTTAGCCGACCGAATCAAGCGTAGCTTTGGGTCTCGCTGCTTTCTTCAACCAGTTCCAACGCAATGTTGTTTTGCGCATTGATCTTGCGATACAGCGCGGCATCGGTTTCCAGTACTTTTTCCCGGGCTGGGAAGATTTCCGCGAGCTTGGTGGCCCACTCGCCCTTGGCTTTTTCCGGGAAGCAACGCTCGATCAGTTCCAGCATGATCGAAACGGTGACCGAGGCGCCTGGCGAAGCGCCGAGCAGGGCGGCGAGGGTTCCGTCCTTGGCCGCCACCAGTTCGGTGCCGAATTGCAGTACGCCGCCTTTCTTCGGGTCTTTCTTGATGATCTGCACCCGCTGGCCGGCCACTTCCAGGCGCCAGTCCTCGGCTTTCGCCTCGGGGTAGAAGCGGCGCAGGGATTCCAGGCGCTGCTCCATGGACTGCATCACTTCGCTGATCAGGTACTTGGTCAGGTCCATGTTGTCCCGGGCCACGGCCAGCATCGGGCCGATGTTGCCGGCGCGTACCGACATCGGCAGATCCATCAGCGAGCCGTGCTTGAGGAACTTGGTGGTGAAACCGGCGTAAGGCCCGAACAGCAGGGATTTCTTGCCGTCGACCACGCGGGTGTCCAGGTGCGGCACCGACATCGGTGGCGAGCCCACGGCGGCCTGGCTGTAGACCTTGGCCTGGTGGTGCTTGACCACTTCCGGGTTGTCGCAACGCAGCCACTGGCCGCTGACCGGGAAACCACCGAAGCCCTTGCTTTCTTCGATACCCGACGCTTGCAACAGCGGCAACGCGGCGCCACCGGCACCGAGGAAGACGAACTTGGCGTCGACTTCGCGGGTGCTGCCGGAATTGACGTCCTTGATGCTCACGGTCCAGCCGTCACCTTTGCGCTTGAGGCCGGTGACGCGCTTGCAGTATTTGATCTGAGTGTCCGGCGCGCTGCCCAGGTGCTTGAGCAACTGGTTGGTCAAGGCGCCGAAGTTGACGTCGGTCCCGTTCATGACGCGGGTGGCGGCGATGACTTCATCGGCCGGCCGGCCTGGCATCATCAGGGGCATCCACTCGGCCATCTGGTCGCGATCTTCGGTGTATTCCATGTCGGCGAAGGCGTGATGCTGGCTCATCAGTTCGAAGCGCTTCTTCAAGAACTCCACGCCTTTTTCACCCTGTACGAAACTCAGGTGCGGCACCGGGGCAATGAAGGATTTCGACGAGCCGAACGTGCCCTTTTTAGTCAGGTACGTCCAGAACTGCTTCGACACCTCGAACTGGGTGTTGATGTGCACGGCTTTCTTGATGTCGACAGTGCCATCGGCGGCCTGGGGCGTGTAGTTCAGCTCACACAGCCCGGCATGACCGGTACCGGCGTTGTTCCAGGGGTTGGAACTTTCCGCGGCACCCGAGTCCATCAGCTCGACGACTTCCAGGGAAATCGCCGGGTCGAGCTCCTTGAGCAGTACGGCCAGGGTGGCACTCATGATGCCGGCCCCTACCAGAACTACATCAACTGCTTCGTTATGCGCCATTTAACGCGTCTCCAAAATCTGCAGCACCAAATTGTCGGCATAGCGGCCAGGAAGCGGGGCAGGTCAGTTGCGCCCCAGGTATCCATGGCCAGGAATCGCCATGTCCGAATCTTCGCAATTTTTCGCACTCTTGCGGATGCATGCAGCCTGGCCTCTAGAGTCCCATGAACTCATTTAAGCGCAGGGCAAGCAATTCGACTTATGGCCGAGACATCCGTTCGTGCAACCAAATCCGTAGCGGACAGGCTTCAGGCGGCGGTTCTTGAGCGATATCCGGTCCTGTGTCGTTGGGCTGTTCCAGACGCTGATGGTGCTTGTTCAGACGCAAAACTCTTCATTTGCTCGCCACACTCTTGTGAAGTTGTGAAAACCCGTTTTTTCACGCTCTTTTGAAGACGTGAACCTCAAAAAAGGGCTGTCCCAGCCTGGCACCGGGCCCGGTTTGGTTGCCCCCATGCAATACATGACAGGCAAAACGGGCAGACAGCTCAGTGACCGAGCGTAATGACAGCTCTGCAGATTCGCGAAAAGCGGTGATTTGCCAGGGAAACAGCAAGCGCGCCAGCTTCACTCGATCTGTGTGGGCGGCTCTCTGTGGGCGGTGCGGGGTGCCAATACAAGCGCATCAGCGGCGTTGCGAGGCCCGATCAGGAGACGTCCTTATAATCGGGGGGAGATTGTAACGAAGAAACGCGTAGAAATGGTCGTGTTTTATGACTTTTATTAGCCTTGCGGTCAGAAGGCCAACAGCTGGCGGTTACGTACGCGAGTGCGAGGCGGTTGTACCAGGGCACTGGCAGGCAAGGGCTGGTGCAGCCAGTTGAGGCGGATCTCTTCGATTTCCACCCAGCCATCGCCCATGGGCTGCAGGCTGCACTGCTTGAATGCCTGGCAGCGGCCGGTACGGTCTAACAGGGCGAAGCAACGATGATGCGGGCGCGGGGTAAACAGGGAGATGAGAAAACGCATGGTCAGGTACCGTGTCCGGGGAGCTTGGGGACAGCCTGACAGCCGGCCATGACACCCTGGTGTAAGGACCGTGACAAAGGGGTGACAGGAACCGCCTATCCGGGCCCGTGTCAGACATTTCAGTATTCATCGAAGGCGCTGGTTCGCCGCGATGGCGCACCGCTATACTGCCGGCCTGTCTGTGCCCGATTCTGGAGAGAAGAGCATGTTGCAACGCCTGTTGTTCGGTTTGATCGCAGTGACCAGTCTGACCCTCGTCGGCTGTGCCCACAGCCCGCAACAACTTAACCCGGAGCCCAAGCTCAACGCCCAACTGGCGCCGGTGGGTCGCGGCCAGCCGGTGGTGGTCCGTGTCGTGGACGGTCGTCCGTCGCCGACCCTCGGCACCCGTGGTGGCTTGTACCCGGAAACCAGCGTGATCACGGTGCAGGGTGCGCAAATCCTGCCTAAATTGCAGGCCCAGGCCGAGGCGGCCGTGCGTTTGCTGGGCTTCACCCCCACCGCCAATGCAATGAATGCCCCGCAACTGACCGTGACCCTGGCGGAACTGAAATACCAGTCGCCCAAGGAAGGCATGTACGTGACCGAGGCGACGATCGGCGCGACCTTCCGCTCTGACGTGCAGAACGCCAATCGTCGCTACAGCGGTCGTTACGGCGCTTCGCTGGACCAACGCTTCGGCATGGCGCCCAACCAGGACACCAATACCAAGCTGGTCAGCGATGTATTGAGTGATGCCCTGACCCGTCTGTTCAAGGACCCGACCATCGGTCAGGTGTTGGCAGAGTAACGACTGAAGACCCGTATCCCCCTGTGGGAGCGAGCTTGCTCGCGATAGCGATGGTTCAGCCACTTCGATGTTGGCTGATCCATCGTCATCGCGAGCAACCTCGCTCCCACAGGGGTTTTTTATGGGCGATAAATTCACGCCGCCTGGGAATAGAGCTCCAGCACGCTGATCCCGGTCAGCAGGTCCGTCTCCGGCAGATCGGCATGTGAATGGCCGCCGAGGGCGCAATACACCAGCCAGTGCCGGTCCTGCACGTTGAAGGACAGGCTGTCGACGAGGTTCTGTTGTTCGTCGCTCGGGCTGATGAGATAGAGGCGATCCTGGTTTTCGGCGTGCAGCATGACGGGTTCCGTGCGGGTTTGGAGGGCGACAGGGTGGCCTATCCATATGACGAAACCGTTACCGATGAAATTAATCCGCAAACACGCTCGCCCAAAAGCACCCAACCTTGCGAGGCATCGTTACCGGTCGGAAAAACCGACGCAGCACGCCAGGCTTTCGGTAGAATCCGCGCCCTGTTCGTAGGTCCCGGGCGCAAGGCGTCCGTTATTCGCTTGAGGTCTGTGATGTCGTTGCAATTGTTTTCGCTGTTCGCTGCCCACCCGGCCAAACTGATCAACCTGCTCGCGCTGCTGTTTGCCTGCCCGGGTGGCTGGGTATTGCATGCAACGCGCCGCCGCGAACAGCGAGCACGCGCCTGCCTCCAAGCGCGCAGTGGCGAAAGCAATGAACGATTCGAAGCCCTGCTGGACCTGGCCACCCAACGCATGAACCGGTTTTTCTACCGGTTCGGCTTTGCCTGCCTGGGCGTCGCGCTGCTGATGTCCTGGATCAGCACGCAGCTCTGAGCGCAGCAGCTTCAGTGTCGAGGGAGCAAGCCCCCTCGCCATTAAAGCCGCTAAGCAATCACTGCTTTAAAGCGGCAACCCCGCCTTGACCCGATACTGATTACGCACCGGCGTTGCATATTGCAGCACCAGGAATGGCCGCTGTTCCGCCGGGCACGCATCCAACCGACGCTGCCATTCTTCCTGAGCTTTCGCCAGTTCTTCGGCACCGAACACTTCAGCCGCCGTCGGCACCTGCAGCTGCGGGTCGGCATCGGTCCATTGGGCGTAGGCCAGGTAGTGCACGGGGAACAGGCGATAACCGCCGAGAATCTGCCGGTCCATCTCCGCTGCCAATTGCTTGGTGTCCTCGAACAGCTCTGTAATCGGCGCGGAGAAGTTCACGTGGACCCGGCCTTTGTAGCCGGTGATGCCCTTGGCGATGCTGACGTCGTCCTCGCCTGGTGCCTTGGTGTAGGTCCCGGTGGTGGCGCGGATGTAAAGCTCCCGGGCCTTGGCCTGGTCGCACGGATCATATTCGTAGCTGATCGACACCGGCGTGAGGTTCAGCGAGCGGATGACCTCGCCGAACGGCTCGTCCTTGCGGCTCATGTGGAACATCTTGAGGATCGCCGATTCGGTCCGGTCATCGCCGTCCTTGGCTCGGCCCTCGGCCTGGGCGATCCAGATCGAGGCGCAATCGTTGCGGATCGAGTGATTGATGTACGCCGACAGCAACTGGTACGCCGCCATTTTTTCCCGGCGACCGGTGATGGAACGGTGCACGATAAAACTCTTGTTCAAGCGCATCAGGTCGCTGACAAACGGCTTTTGCAGCAGGTTGTCGCCGATGGCGATGCGCGGCGTCGGCAGGCCCGCGTGGTAGACGGCGTAATTGACGAATGCCGGGTCCATCACGATATCGCGGTGGTTGGCGATGAACAGGTACGCGTTGCCGGACTTGAACTGCTCCACCCCCGTGTAGGTCACGCCATCGGTGGCGCGTTCGATGGTGTGGTCGACATAGAACTCCACTTTGTCCTGCAACGTGGCGACCGATGTCACACCGGAGAACTCTCGACGCAGCTTCTGCGCTATAAGGGGTTTGAGCATCCAGCCGAAAGCACCGGCCAGGCGCGGGAAGCGGAAGTGGGTGAGGATATCTAGAAACGCCTTATCGCTGAGCAGCCGTGCCAGCACCGCTGGGACTTCACTGTCGTCGTAAGGTCGGATGGCATCGAATTCGCCCATCATGCTCTCTTGTTGGAAACGGCTAGGGTAAGTAAAGGTTCGATAAATAGCGCCAGGGCACGGCCAGGAAGACAGTCCAGGCAACAATAGCCCTGCAAATAGACCGGCGATTATACGCACAAGTCACTCGGGAGACCGCGATGCTGGAAGCTGCTGAATATGAATGTCCGTATTGTGGAGAAGAGGTCGAGACTTCATTGGATCTTTCCGGTGGCGACCAGACCTATATCGAGGATTGCCAGGTCTGTTGCCGGCCGATCACTTTCGTACTGCAGGTACACGATGAAGAATGGCACCTCGAGGTCTTCAGCGAAAACGAATGAGGGGCGGCCATGCAGCGAATCTACGAACTGGAAAACCTGATGGAAGGCGAATTGCTGCAAGGCATGCTCGCCAGCGAAGGCATCACCGCGCATCTGGTGGGACGTGACCTGGTGGGGGGCGCAGGGGAATTGCCGATGCATGGCTTGCTGGGGCTGGCGGTGGACGATGAACAGGCGCAATACGCCCTGGAACTGATCGCCGCCTACAATGCCGCGCTGCCGGTGCCCGGCGATGAGCCGGACAGTTACCCCGGAACGCTGGTCTGTTAGGCTCTGTACGAAATGTATCCGCACTCACCCATACTGCGTTGAAACGGGGCTCGGAATGCTCATGTACTCCAGTACACTGCGCTTCCTCGCCCCGTTTCGCCTTGTCTGGCCTTCGCGCGAACACATTTCGTACAGACCCTAGGCTGGCCGCCGTTTGATAGGAGAGTCGTGTTACCCCATGTGTGGACGTTATGCCCTGTTTCGCTGGAACCCCGCCTTTGCGGCCTTGCCTGGCTTCCCTGCCGACCAGAAGGCCCAATGGAACATATCGCCCAATGATTCGGTTCTGATGCTGCGGGCTGGCGCCGATGGCCAGCGCGAATTGGCCCGCGCCCGTTGGGGGCTGACGCCGCCGTGGCTGACGGACCTGTCCCGGACCCCGGCCCATGCTCGGGCCGAAACCGTCGCCGAACAGCCGATGTTCCGCGAGGCCCTGCGGTTGCGTCGGTGTCTGCTGCCGGCCAACGGGTTTTACGAATGGCGCGGTGGTTCGCGTAAACGCCCCTATTGGCTGACGCCGGGGGAAGGTTCGTCGCTGTTTTTTGCGGCGATCTGGGAAGCGTATCCGGTGCAGGAACAGGTGTGGTTGAGCACCGCCGTCATCACCCAGCCGGCGGCCGGTCAGCGGCGTCCATTGATTCTGGATGAAGAAGGCCAACGGTTGTGGCTCGACCCCGAGACACCCTTGCATGCCTTGCAAGGGCTGCTGGCGAGCGAGCCTGCGCAACTGCGCGAGCGGGTGCTGGCCAACATGGTCAACGACCCGAAACTCAATGGGCCGGAGTGCCTGACGCCGGCTTGAGGTTTGTGATGGCTGTGCAGGCCTCATTGCGAGCTTGCTCGCAATGAGGTGCTTGGGTCAGACCCTGAACTGATTGATCAACCGCCGCTGCTGCTCCGCCAACTTGGTCAGCCCGGCACTGGCCGCGCTCGACTCGTCGGCGCCGCTGGCCACCTCGTTCGCCACTTGGCCGATGTTGATCACGTTGCGGTTGATGTCATCCGCTACGGCGCTTTGCTCCTCGGCGGCGCTGGCGATCTGGCTGTTCATGTCGTTGATGACCGACACCGCCTGGGTAATTGTCTCCAGCGCCTGGGCTGCCTTGGCTGCGTGCTGCACGCTTTCATCGGTGCGGTGCTGGCTGTCTTCCATGACGCGCACCACATCGCGGGTGCCCTGTTGCAATTGCTGGATCATCGACTGGATTTCTTCCGTGGCCTGCTGCGTCTTCTGCGCGAGGTTGCGCACCTCATCGGCGACCACCGCAAAACCTCGACCTTGTTCACCGGCCCGAGCCGCTTCGATGGCCGCGTTGAGGGCCAGCAGGTTGGTCTGCTCGGCGATCCCGCGGATGGCCGTGAGGATCGCGTTGATGTTCTCGCTGTCCTTGGCCAGGGTTTGCACCACGCCCACGGCCTTGCCGATTTCCACGGCCAGCGCGCCAATGGAAGTGGAGGTGTCGCGTACGATCTGCATGCCCTGGCTGGCGGCCTGGTCGGCGTGACTGGCGGCTTGGGCGGCCTGGGTCGCATTGCGGGCCACGTCCTGGGCGGTGGCAGTCATTTCATGCACGGCGGTGGCGACCTGATCGATCTCCGACATCTGCTTGTGCACGCCCTGGTTGGTGCGGATCGCGATGTCGGCGGTGTGCTCCGACGAATCGCTGACACTCTGCACCGAGGTCACCACTTGGGTAATCATCACCTGCAATTTGCCGAGGAACGTGTTGAAGCCCTTGGCGATGGCGCCCAGTTCATCGGCGCGGTCGCTGGTCAATCGGCGAGTCAGGTCGCCCTCGCCCTGGGCGATGTCATCGAGCATCGCCACCATTTGCTTGAGCGGCCGGGCGATGCCGTGGCCCACCAGCCAGATCACCAGCAGGCCGATGGCGGCAATCGCCAGGCCGACCATGGCCATGCCGAAAATGTCGGTCTCGCGCTGATCGTCGAGGTCCTTCTGCAAGGCTTGCAGATCTGCCATCACCGCGTTCAACGGCAGTTGCATCATCAGCGTCCAGCGAGCGCTGGTCTCGCCGATGCCGAACGGCATGTACACCTCGATGTGACCGTGGGCTTCGTCGACGTCGTAACGCACTTCGCCAGCGCCGAGCCTGGCCAGGTTGTCCAGCTCGTTGGCGTCCAGCAGGTCGCTGGCTTTTTCCCCGAGCTTGCTTGGGTCCTTGGTGAAGGCCACCAGGCGATTGTTACTGGCGAGCAAGGCCATTTCCCCGGCGCCGTCGTACAGCTTGGCGTCAGCGGCAACGAGCATGTCCTGGATGAAGTTCACCGACAGGTCGGCGCCGACGATGCCCTGGAATTTGCCATCGACGAGGATCGGTTCGATGAAGGAGGCCAGCATGGTCATGGTGTTGCCGACGCGGTAGGGCGCCGGGTCGATCACGCAGGCTTTCCTGCTGTCCTGGGAGCACAGGTAGTACTCGCTGGCACGAATGCCGGTGGACAGCAGTTTCTGGTCAGTCACGTCGGCGAGCTTTTCCAGGCCCAAGGTGCCGTCCTGGTTGCGAAACCACCACGGCAGGAAGCGCCCATTGGTTTCCATACCGAGCACCTGGCTGTTCACATAGTTGGCGTCGTCGTGGTCGATAGCGTTCGGTTCCCAGGCGATGTAGGCACCCAGGACCTTCGGGTTGCGCACCACGGACTCGCGCAACAGGCTGATCATCTGCTCGCGGGGCATCTTCAATAACGGGTTGCCGTCCGTGCCGTTCATGCCCATCAGGGCGTTAGTCGTCGCCAGTCCTCGGGCAAGCAACAGCGGTGCTTCAAGCTCGCGTTGGATCAGGCTGGCCTGGGTGCGGGCGAGGGCACTGAGGCGTTGTTCGATGAGTTGCTCGAATTGCGCCTTGGTCCGTTGTTGCACCATTTCCTGGGTACGGGCGCCGGCGAACAATGCGTACAGCACCAGGGCACCAACAACGCTGAGGACGATGGCACCGGCCAGGGCGGCAACGGAAAACTGGATCGATTTGAATTTCATAATGGCTCCGGACCCGGAAATGACGTCTGGTATCTGTATCGGCATTTCCGTGGGCGGGCATGAGGCGCTGTTCGTCGGGTGACTGTATTGGTTAGGTGGGAGTCGTAAAAGGATGAGTGGGACCTGTCCGAAAAAACTGTAATCGCTCGCTGTGTATCTGGCGCCGATACAAATCAAAGCCTAGGATACGCCCACGATTCCATGGAGCTTCTTTTGTATGAACAAGACTTTGATGGTGAGCGCTCTGGGCGCGGCTCTGCTGCTCGCCGGTTGCCAGTCAGTCAACACCACCAGCGGCGGAGCCGTGGGCGTGGAGCGCAAGCAGTACATGTTCAGCATGCTGTCGACCGCCGAGGTCAACCAGATGTATGCCCAGTCCTATCAGAAGACGTTGGGTGAGGCGAGTGCGCAAGGTGCCCTGGACAAGACCAGTAGCGACGCCAAGCGCCTGCAGGTCATTGCTGATCGTTTGATCGCCCAGGCGCCTGTGTTCCGTCCGGATTCGGCGCAGTGGAACTGGGAAGTGAACCTGATCAAGAGCGATGAACTCAACGCCAACTGTGGTCCCGGCGGCAAGATCATGTTCTACACCGGCCTGATCGACAAACTGAAGCTGACCGACGCTGAAATCGCCGCGATCATGGGCCATGAAATCGCTCACGCTTTGCGCGAGCACGGCCGTGAAGCCATGTCCAAGGCTTATGGCATCGAAATGGCCAAGCAGGGTGCCGGTGCGATATTCGGCCTGGGCCAGGATAGCCTGGCGTTGGCCGACACGGTTGCCAACTATGGCATGACCCTGCCCAACAGCCGTGGCAACGAGAACGAAGCCGACCTGATCGGCCTGGAGCTGGCCGCCCGCGCCGGCTACGACCCGAACGCCGCGATCACCTTGTGGAACAAGATGGCCAAGGCTTCGGAAGGGGCACCACCGGAATTCATGAGCACCCACCCGTCCTCGAGCAGCCGGATCGCCTCGTTGCAGGCGGCGATTCCGAAGGTGATGCCGCTTTATCAGCAGGCCAAGAAGTAACCACCGTCATGTGGTGAAGTTTTTTTTGTGGCGAGGGAGCAAGCTCCCTCGCCACAACAGCCTCAAACCCACCCACTGCTCTGCATCGCCTTGTACACCGCAACGATCGCCAGGATGAAAAACGCCGAGGCGGCCAGGCGGCGGATGAGGGCCAGGGGCAGTTTCTCGGCGGCAAAGTTGCCAGCCAGTACCACCGGCACGTTGGCAATCAACATGCCCACGGTGGTGCCAATGATCACCAGCCACAGTTCCGGGTATTGCGCGGCGAGCATCACCGTCGCGATCTGGGTCTTGTCACCGATTTCCGCCAGGAAAAACGCGATCAGCGTGGTCAGGAAGGGGCCGAACTTGCGGGCCGTATTCGCCTCTTCATCGTCGAGCTTGTCCGGCACCAGGGTCCAAAGGGCCGTGGCCGCGAAGCTTGCCGCCAATATCCAGTGCAACACCGCATCGGAAAAGAACCCGCTGACCCAGGCTCCTACCGCGCCCGCGGCCGCATGGTTGGCCAGGGTCGCGGCGACGATGCCAGCGATGATCGGCCACGGCTTGCGAAAGCGAGCAGCGAGGATAAGCGCAAGCAGTTGCGTCTTGTCGCCGATTTCGGCCAGTGCAACGATGGCGGTGGGAACAAGGAAAGAGTCCAGCATCAGGTAATTCCTAAGAGGGGCGGGTCGACACGGCTATGACACGGACAGCCTTCCCGCCCCGGGTAAGGTGTGCGTGTCATAGGTCTTGTCAAACCCAGCGACCATCTGCGTGGACGCTTGGGCCGCATACGCCATGGTCTGCTGACCAAGTATGTTGACGTATGCCGGGCGAGCAGGGCGCTCGCGGGAGACTACTCCCCTAGGACGGTGCGGATTCTGCCTAGGCAAATCCGATTGGGCAAGCGTTGTTTCTCAAAAACGCTTCAGCCGCGCTTGGCCCGGTAGATGCGAAAGCCTTGGCCCTCGGCCTTGATCGCGCAGGGGCCCAGGTGCTCTTCGATCAACGGCTGATACTTGAGGAAACTGTTGGCAACCAGGCGCAGTTCGCCGCCGTTTTTCAGATGTTTGGCCGCTTTTCGCAACAGGTTTTCGGTCGCGTGGTAGTCGGTGTGTACGCCGACGTGGAACGGCGGGTTGCTCAGAATCGCGTTCAGGCCCATGGGCGCGGCGTCGATCCCGTCACCCGTCAGCACTTCGGCTTCCAGGCCATTGGCGGCCAGCGTCAATCGACTGCTGGCGGCGGCGAAGGCATCCACGTCCAGCAGCGTCACGGTGTTATGGGGATAGCGTCGCTTGACCGCCGCCCCCAGCACGCCGGCGCCGCAGCCGAAGTCCAGCAGGTGGCCGCTGGGCAGCTTGTCCAGATGCTCCAGCAACAGCGCGCTGCCGCGATCAAGGCGGCCATGACTGAAGACTCCCGGCAAACTGATGACCTTGAGCGGGCCCTCGACCAGCGGCAATTCATAGGTTTGCGCGAGGCTTTCCAGCGGCTTGGCTTCAGGGACGTTGGCGACGGTGACCTGCCACAGTTGGCAATGCCGTGCGCTGTCGAGCTTGCGCGGCTTGCCAAAGGGGTTGAGCTGCTTGGAAGCGCCTTCGATGCCGCTGCGCTTTTCCCCCACCAGATACACCTCGCGCCCAGCCAGGCGCGCGGCAACGGCGTTGAGGATGTAGTCGGTCAGGTCCTTGGCCTTGGGCAGGAAGACCACGGCAGCGTCGAACGAAAGTTCGGGTACATTCACGCCAAAATGGCTGCGCCCTGGGAAGCGGGCATCCAGGGCCGCCTGGTCGCCGGCATGCCAGCACCAGCCGTGGGCCTCGGGCAAGCGGCCAAGCAGGTCGTCGGCGGGGAGCCCGGCCAGCAGGACCGGACCCTGGAATAACTCGGCCTGACGAAGCAGTACTTCACTGCGCGGATCCATGGTCTGCTCCTTGTAAAAAAGTGCGGCAGTCTATCAATTGACGACTCGTTGCGCTGTACCGCTGAAAAAGCCCCGGGCGTTTTCCGCCAGTTGGCCGACGATCCGTTGCCTGGCCTCGCGGCTGCCCCAGGCGTTGTGCGGCGTGACGATCAGCCGGGGGATATCACCTGCCAGCAGCGGATTGCCCTGGGTCGGCGGCTCCACGCTCAACACGTCGGTGGCCGCCCCGCCCAGGTGACCGCTGCGCAGCGCATCGGCCAGTGCCTGTTCGTGGATGAGGCCACCGCGTGCGGTGTTGACTACGAACGCGCCGGGTTTGAGCGACGCCAGTTCACGCGCGCCAATGAAGTGGCGGGTGTGCTCGTTGAGCGGGCAATGCAAGGTCAAGGCGTCCACCGTGGGTAGCAGTTGGTCCAGGGCCACGCGGTCCGCACGGGCGGGCCTTCCTGGAATCTGCCCCAGCAGCACGCGCATGCCGAAGGCTTCGGCCAGCCGTGCGACGGCGCCACCCAGTTCGCCATGGCCGAGCAGCCCGAGGGTCTTGCCCTGCAGTTCGACGATCGGGTAGTCCAGCAGGCAGAACTGCGAAGCCTGTTGCCAACGACCTTCGCCCACGGCTTTTTGATAGTCGCCCAGGCGCGTCGCCAGGTTCAGTAGCAGCATGATCGTGTGCTGGGCCACCGACGGTGTGCCATAGCCCTGGCAGTTGCTGACGACGATGCCATGGCTGCGGGCAGCGGCGAGGTCGACGTTATTGGTGCCGGTGGCGCTGATCAGGATCAGCTTCAGTTCAGGGTTGGCGGCCATGGCGGCTGCGTCGATCACGACCTTGTTGGTGATCGCCACCGTGGCGCCCTCGATCCGGCCTGCCACCTCATCCGGGCGGGTGCCGGGAAACAGCTGCAGTTCGGTGAAGCAATCGCGCAATGGAGCCAGCTCCAGGTCGCCGAGGTCCAGTGAAGCGTGATCGAGGAAAACTGCGCGTGCGGTATTGGTCATCAGCTGTACCTGTCATGTAGAAGACTGAAGGCGTAATGTGGCGAGCCTATCAGAAGAGTTGCCGTGGCGAGGGAGCTTGCTCCCGCTGGCCTGCAAGGCAAGGCCCCGATACGCGACGAGCGACTGCTGCGTAGCCGAGCGGGAGCAAGCTCCTCGCCACGGATTTCATTTAACAAAGATTGTCGCCAGGAGCACCACCATGTACCTCGCCGAATTTCTCACTGTCGCCCTGATCCACCTGTTGGCCGTGGCCAGCCCTGGCCCGGACTTCGCCGTGGTGGTCCGCGAAAGCGTGACCCACGGCCGCCGTGCCGGGACCTGGACGGCGTTGGGGGTCGGCACGGCGATTTTCCTGCACGTGGGGTATTCGTTGCTGGGCATCGGCCTGATCGTGTCCCAGTCGATCGTGCTGTTCAACGCCTTGAAGTGGGCCGCCGCCGCTTACCTGCTCTACATCGGCTTCAAGGCCCTGCGCGCCCAGCCGGCCAAGGCGAACCCGGAAAACCTGCACAAGGAGGCAGGTGAGCGCACCGCTCGGGGCGCGTTTACCGCCGGCTTCGTTACCAACGGCCTGAACCCCAAGGCGACGCTGTTCTTCCTGTCCCTGTTTACCGTGGTCATCAATCCCCATACGCCCCTGGCGATCCAGGCCGGCTACGGTGTGTACCTGGCGGTTGCCACGGCGGCCTGGTTCTGCATGGTCGCAATGTTGTTCAGCCAGGCGCGGGTGCGTGCCGGTTTTGCCCGCATGGGCCATTGGTTCGACCGGACCATGGGCGCCGTGCTGATCGCCATCGGCGTGAAACTGGCGTTTACCGAGGCCCATTGAGCGAGTTGAGCGAATCCTGATAATGGCTCAAGGCTAGTGTTTGCGGGCGGATCAAATCATTCCTTCGGCTGATTTGATCCGCGGACAAGCGCTTTAAAGTGCTTACTTTTCCAGCCAAGACCGTGCAGTCAGAAAAGGGATTCCTATGTTGCAGACTCGCGTTATTCCTCCAGCCGAGGGCGTTTACCAATACCCGTTGCTGATCAAGCGGCTGCTGATGTCCGGCGCACGCTATGAGAAAACCCGCGAGATCATCTACCGGGACCAGTTGCGCTACAGCTACCCCACCCTGATCGAGCGCGTCGCACGGCTGGCCAACGTGCTGACCGAGGCCGGGGTGAAAGCCGGGGATACCGTGGCGGTCATGGACTGGGACAGCCATCGGTACCTGGAATGCATGTTCGCGATCCCGATGATCGGCGCGGTGATCCATACCATCAACGTGCGACTGTCGCCGGAACAGATCCTCTACACCATGAACCACGCCGAGGATCGCTTCGTGCTGGTCAACAGCGAGTTCGTCGGCTTGTACCAGGCGATCGCCGGCCAGCTGACAACGGTGAAAAAGACGCTACTGCTGACCGACCAGCCGGACAAGACCGCCGACCTGCCCGACCTCGTGGGCGAGTACGAGCAACTGCTGGCCGGCGCCAGTCCGACCTACGATTTCCAGGATTTCGACGAAAACTCCGTCGCCACCACGTTCTATACCACCGGCACCACGGGCAACCCCAAGGGCGTGTATTTCACCCATCGGCAGCTGGTGCTGCACACCCTGGGTGTGTCGACCATCATGGGCGCCATCGACAGCGTGCGCCTGCTGGGCACCAACGACGTGTACATGCCCATCACCCCCATGTTCCACGTTCACGCCTGGGGCTTGCCGTACGTGGCAACCATGCTCGGCCTCAAGCAGGTCTACCCCGGTCGCTACGACCCGGAGTTCCTGGTGGAGCTGTGGCGCAAGGAAAAGGTCACTTTTTCCCACTGCGTGCCGACCATCCTGCAAATGGTCCTCAACGCCAAGGGCGCCCAGGACACCGATTTCGACGGCTGGAAAATCGTCATCGGCGGCAGCGCCCTGAACCGCAGCCTGTACGAGGCGGCGAAGGCCAAGGGCATCCAGCTCACCGCCGCCTACGGCATGTCCGAAACCGGCCCGCTGGTGTCCTGCGCCCACCTCAACGATGAGTTGATGGCCGGCGGCGAAGACGAGCGCATCACTTATCGGATCAAGGCCGGCGTGCCAGGGCCACTGGTGGAGGCGGCGATCGTCGACGGCGAGGGCCGCTTCCTTCCCGCCGATGGCGAAACCCAGGGCGAATTGGTATTGCGCGCGCCATGGCTCACCGAAGGTTATTTCAACGAACCGCAAAAGGGCGCCGAACTCTGGAGTGGCGGCTGGTTGCACACTGGCGACGTCGCCACGCTCGACGGCATGGGCTTCATCGACATTCGCGACCGCATCAAGGATGTGATCAAGACCGGCGGCGAATGGATCTCGTCCCTGGACCTGGAAGACCTTATCAGTCGGCATGTGGCGGTACGCGAAGTAGCAGTGGTCGGCATTCCCGACCCGCAATGGGGCGAGCGGCCGTTTGCCTTGCTGGTCGTTCGTGAGGGGCACCAGATCGGGGCTCGCGAGCTCAAGGAGCACCTCAAGCCGTTTGTCGAGCTGGGGCACCTGAGCAAATGGGCGATCCCTAGCCAGATCGCCCTTGTTACGGAAATTCCCAAGACCAGCGTCGGCAAGCTCGACAAGAAACGTATCCGCGTCGACATCACCGAATGGCAGAGCAACAACAGCACCTTCCTTTCGACGCTTTGAGCGTCCTCGCCGTGCCCGAAAAGGGCACGGCAGCCCCACCAAGCAAGCGCTTGTCTTGTTAAATCGGAAATTTCAGCCATCCTTGCCGTGCCGACAAACGTCGGCCTGGCGAAGGACTGTTCCAGAGTGGTCGGGGGCTGCAAATCACACTTTAGAGGGATCAAGCCGTACTACCTGCTGGCTATAGTCCGCTCAAGGCTTTTCGGAATGGGACGCGCGTGCCAGCACGGCGAAGGGTTTCCGGAAACGTCCACTGCCATAACAATAAAACACATGGAGTTGCGTCGATGACCTCAGCAAACACTTTCTGGCGCCGGGCAAAACTGCCTCTGGCCGTCAGTCTTGCCTCCTCGCTCGCCGGCCCGGCATTCGGCGTCAGCTTCAACATTGGTGAAATCGAAGGCCAGTTCGATTCGTCCCTGTCGGTCGGCGCGAGCTGGTCCACGGCCAAGGCCAACAAGAACCTGATCGGCGTCAACAACGGTGGCCATGGTTTGTCCCAGACCTCTGATGACGGTCACTTGAATTTCAAGCGAGGGGAAACTTTCTCGAAGATCTTCAAGGGTATCCATGACCTGGAGCTGAAGTACGGCGACACCGGTGTGTTTGTGCGTGGCAAGTACTGGTATGACTTTGAGCTCAAGGACGAAAGCCGTCCGTTCAAGGACATCAGCGACAGCAACCGCAAAGAAGGCGCTCAGTCTTCCGGCGGGCAGATTCTCGATGCGTTCATTTACCACAACTACGCCATTGCCGATCAGCCCGGCTCGGTGCGCCTCGGCAAGCAGGTGGTTAGTTGGGGCGAGAGCACCTTCATTCAGAACGGCATCAATGCCATCAACCCGGTCGATGTGTCCGCGTTCCGTCGTCCGGGCGCCGAGGTCAAGGAAGGGCTGATCCCGGTCAATATGTTCTATGTGTCCCAGAGCTTGACCGACAATTTGTCAGCTGAAGCTTTCTACCAGTTGGAGTGGGACCAGACCGTTACTGACAACTGCGGGACTTTCTTCTCGCAGCCGGACGTCATTTCCGATGGTTGTGACAGTAACCTGCGAGTGCTGAGGAGCGCGTCGGCGATTCCAGCGGCTGCCATGCCTACGTTGGGTGCGTTCGGTGTGGACGTAGATGGCGAAGGCACTTTGGTTCGTCGTGGCCCCGACCGTGATGCTCGGGACAGCGGCCAGTTTGGCGTGTCTTTCAAGTACATGTACGAGCCGCTGGATACCGAGTTTGGCGCTTATTTCATGAACTACCACAGCCGTGCACCAATTTTCAGTGGTCATGGTGCACCAGCCAGCGCTTATACCAGCGGACCCGGATTGGTAGGGTCGCTGATGGCTGCCGGCATTCCGTTTGCTCAAGCGGTTGCCATGGCTCAAGCCATGGTACCGATGGTTGTCGCAGGTAATTCAAACTACTACGTCGAGTATCCCGAAGATATCCGCCTGTATGGCCTGAGTTTCTCGACCACATTGCCCACAGGTACCGCATGGAGCGGCGAAATCAGCTACCGCCCGAATGCGCCGGTCCAGCTCAATACCACCGATATCCTGTTTTCCGGATTGACGCCTTTGAACCCCGATGTTTCCGTACTGCCAGGACAGGCAGACACGGACCAGCCAGGCTATCGCCGCAAAGAAGTGACACAGCTGCAAACCACTTTTACCCACTTCTTCGATCAGGTCATGGGTGCCGAGCGTCTGACCCTCGTAGGCGAGGTCGGCTTCACTCACGTCGGCGGTCTGGAAAGCACTTCCAAGGCGCGTTATGGCCGTGATCCGAGCTATGGCCCTGGGCCTTTGCCGAATGGCCAATGTGAGATATTGAACGGTTCGACCCTGGCAGGCGGAGCGCAGAACAACGCTAGTCGCTATTGCGAAAATGACGGCTTCACCACGGCAAACTCTTGGGGTTATCGCGGTCGTGCCATTTGGGACTACAACGACGTATTTGCCGGTGTAAATCTGCGTCCCAACGTAGCTTGGTCCCATGACGTCAAGGGCTACTCGCCAGGCCCTGGCGCCAACTTCGAGGAAGGCCGCAAGGCTGTGAGCCTGGGTGTTGATGCCGAATACCAGAACACCTATACCGCCAGCCTGGCCTACACCAATTTCTTCGACGGCAAGTACACCACCGTGGACGACCGGGATTTCGTGGCGCTCAGCGTCGGCGTGAACTTCTAAGCACCGTATTTCAGGACGACACACTATGAAAATAACAAAGAATCTGTTGCAAGTCGGAGCGCTGGGGTTGTCCCTGCTGGCGGCCAGCGTCATGGCCGCCGTGCCTGCGGCCGAGGCCGATAAGCTGGGCAAGAGCCTGACGCCGATGGGCGCCGAGATGGCGGGTAATGCCGATGGTTCGATTTCGGCCTGGAAACCCATGGCCAAGAACGCCGGTAGCGTGGACGGCAAGGGTTTCCTCGCCGATCCGTACGCCAGTGAAAAACCGTTGTTCACGATCACCGCGCAAAACGTCGACCAGTACAAGGACAAACTCGCCCCCGGCCAGTACGCGATGTTCAAGCGCTACCCGGAAACCTTCAAGATGCCGGTCTACACGACCCATCGCGGCGCAACCGTGCCCGATGACGTGTTGGCCTCCATCAAGAAAAACGCCGTGAACACCAAACTGGTGGGCGGCGGCAACGGCCTGGAGAATTTCGAGACGGCCGTGCCGTTCCCGATTCCCCAGAGCGGACTCGAAGTGATCTGGAACCACATCACCCGTTATCGCGGCGGCAGCGTGACCCGCCTGGTGACCCAGGCCACGCCGCAGCCAAACGGTTCGTACAACCTGGTGTACTTCCAGGATCAGTTCGTCTTCCGCGACAAGATCAAGGGCTTCGATCCGGCCAACCCGGGCAACGTGCTGTTCTACTTCAAGCAGCAAGTGACCGCGCCGGCACGCCTGGCGGGTACCGTGCTGCTGGTTCACGAAACCCTCGACCAGGTGAAGGAACCACGCAAGGCCTGGATCTACAACGCCGGCCAACGCCGTGTGCGCCAGGCCCCGCAAGTCGCCTATGACGGCCCGGGTACCGCCGCCGACGGCCTGCGCACCTCCGACAACCTGGACATGTACAACGGCGCGCCGGACCGTTACGACTGGAAGCTTGAAGGCAAGAAAGAGTTGTACATCGCCTCCAACAGCCACAAGATCGATTCGCCGCAACTCAAGTACGCCGACATCCTCAAGGCCGGCCACATCAACCAGGACCTGGCGCGCTATGAACTGCGTCGTGTCTGGCACGTGACCGCGACCCTGAAGGAAGGCCAGCGCCATATCTACGCCAAGCGTGACTTCTATATCGACGAAGACACCTGGCAAGCGGCGGTCATCGACCACTACGACGGTCGTGGCCAACTGTGGCGCGTGGCCGAGGCCCATGCCGAGAACTACTACGACAAGCAAGTGCCGTGGTATGCCCTGGAAACCCTCTACGACCTGCAGTCCGGTCGTTACCTGGCCCTGGGCATGAAGAACGAAGAGAAATCGGCCTACGACTTCGGCTTCACCGCGTCCACCAGCGACTTCACCCCTGCGGCGCTGCGCCAGGAAGGCGTTCGCTAACCGCTTTGCCCGAGGCCGCATCCTCGAAAAAACGCCCCGACTGGTTCGGGGCGTTTTTTTTGCCAACGCATATCGTTTGTGGCGAGGGAGCTTGCTCCCTCGCCACAACCGCCATAAACAATCTGTAGTCTTTTTGTAGCCATTTGTAGCACTCCCTTCAATACGTCCTCGTTTACGGCTAGTCTGCGGACATCTGCAACGCCGCCACCCGCATTCCAACAAGAGCCGGCCATGACTGATCTGTCTTCACTCCCGGATTCTTCCCGCGCAGCCTTCGCGGTACAGGAAGGGCGCTTTTATCGCCCGCCTTTGCCCGATGGGCACGTCGTGCGGCCGCGGTTGTGCGAGCGCCTGAGCGCGGGGCTCGGTGGCCGGTTGCTGTTGGTGAGCGCCCCGGCGGGGTTCGGCAAGAGCTCGTTGGCGGTGGAGTTTTGCCAGGGTTTGCCGACGCATTGGCACAGCCTCTGGTTGGGGCTCAGTGCCAGGGACAACGATCCGGGGCGTTTCCTGGAGCGGTTGCTTGAAGGGCTCCAGGCGTTTTTTCCCCAGTTGGGCGGCCAGGCGTTGGGCCTGTTGAAGATGCGCCAGCGCCACCAGCCCTTTGCTTTCGAGGAATGGCTGGACGGCCTGCTGGACGAGCTGTCCGGGCATCTATCGCCACGGGCGCCCTTGCTGCTGGTGCTCGATGACTACCATCTTGCCCAGAGCCCGGTGCTGGATCGCTGCTTGCAGTTTTTCCTCAACCACTTGCCCGATGGGTTGCTGGTGCTGGTGACCAGTCGCCAGCGGCCGGACTGGCATCTGGCGCGTTTGCGCCTGTCGCGCCAGTTGCTGGAACTCAACGAGCAGGACCTGCGCCTGACCCACGACGAAGCGCTGACGCTGCTTCAGCACCACAGCAGTTCACTGCGTGGGGAAGCCTTGGAAAACCTGATCCAGCGCAGCGAAGGCTGGGTCGCCGGGCTGCGTTTCTGGCTGCTGGCTGCTTCCGAGGCCGGCAGCGAGGGGCGATTGCCCCAGGCCCTGCACGGCGGGGAAGGGCTGATCCGTGACTATCTGCTGGAAGAAGTCATCGATTGCCTGCCCGCCGAGGTGCAAGCGTTTCTCTACGACATCGCCCCGCAGGAACGCTTTTGCAGCGAGCTGTGCGATGCGGTGCGCGACGCCCACGACAGCCAGGAAATTCTCCAATACCTGGCGGCCCATCAGGTTTTCCTCGTGCCGCTGGACGAGCACGGGCGCTGGTATCGCTTCCATCACCTGTTTTCCGATCTGTTGCGCAGTCGGCCCAGCGCGCAAGCCATGGTGCCGGGCGCAACGTTGCACCTGCGCGCCTGTCGCTGGTTCAACGCCCAAGGCCTGATCGATGAAGCCGTGGAGCAGGCGCTGCGCGCCGGGCATTTGGACGTGGCGGCAAACCTGGTGCAAAACCTTTCGGAGGAACAACTGCTGGCCGAACAGAATGTCGGTATGTTGCTGCGCTGGAAAATGGACCTGCCCGACAGCCTGCTCATCAGCACGCCGCGCTTGATCGTGCTCTACAGCTGGGCCTTGGGCCTGGCCTGCCAACTCGATGCCGCGCAGGAGCTGGCCGCTCATTTGAGCCGCTTCCTGCCGGCCCCGTCGGCCACCGCGCATAAATCCATGCTCGCCCAGTGGCTGGCCCTGAGCGGCATCGTCGCCCGTGGCCGTGGCGATCGCCAGGCCACCCTTCGCTATTGCACCGAAGCCCTGGAAAGCCTGCCGCAAAAACGTTACGGCCAACGCCTGATGTGCTTGTCCACCTTGTCGAACCTGGCGATTGCCGACGGCGACCTGTGGCGCGCCCGGGCGCTGAACCGCGATTCCCTGGAACTGGCGCAGCGGGTCGGCAACCCACTCTTCGAGGCTTTGGCCCATTACGATCGCGCCCGGGTGTTGCAGGCCCGAGGGGAAATCCTGAGGGCGCTCGATGAGGTGAAACAGGGCTTGCAGCGCTTGCACGCGCTCTCGCCTCAACGGTTGTATGCGGTGCGCGCGCGACTGGTCCTGTACGAAGGTTTCCTGTTGACGCTGCGCATGCAATCCACGGCCGGGTTGGCGCGGTTGCAGGCAGGCCTCACTGAAGCCCGTGCCTGCCGGGATATCAGCGTGTTGATCGGCCATTGCGTGATCGCCCGCGTCGAAGGCCACGCGGGCGAATTTGCCCGAGCCTTTGCCGAACTGGCCGAAGCCGAGCGCCTGATGCATATCTGGGATGTTCCGCCGGTGTACTACCTGGCGATGATCACCCTGGTCAAATGCGAGCTCTGGTTGGCCCAGGGCCGCACTGAACTGGCCGAAGCCTGGCTGGCGCGGCTGGGGCAGACCTATACCGGCGAACGCGCCGCCGCGCCACCGGAGTTCCATCCGCAACTGCCGCTGCATGTCGAGCTGCAACAAGCCCTGCTGGAGTCCATCCGCGGCCAGCCGATGCAGGCTGAAGGGCGGCTCGATGCATTGCTCCAGCACGCCCAGCAAACCGGACGGCAGATGCTCGCCGTGATGGTGCTCAACCAGAAAGTCGCCTTGCTGCTGAGCGTGGGCCGCGAACCCGATGCGCGCGGCACATTGGCCGAGGCTTTCGAAGCCGCCATCGGGGGGGCGCTGCAGCCATTTGAATGGTTGCTCAAGGAGCGTCCCGAATGGTTGCGTGAGCAACTGCTGCAAGCGCCGCACAGCGAGTTGCGTCAACAGTTGCTCGATCGTTTACCGTCGACGGTACTGCCTGTCGAGCCCGCGCCATCGGTGGAGACCCTCAGCAGCCGGGAGCGAGCGGTGCTGCAACTGATCGCCCAGGGATGTTCCAATCAGGAGATCAGCGAGCAACTGTTCATCTCGCTGCACACGGTGAAGACCCACGCCAGCCATATCAACAGCAAGCTCGGCGTCGAGCGCCGCACCCAGGCCGTGGCTCGGGCCAAGGCGTTGGGATTGTTGGGATGACGATGCTGTGAGAAACCTGTGGCGAGGGAGCTTGCTCCCGCTGGGTTGCGAAGCGGACCGCAACATCAAGCGCCGCGGTGTATCAGGCTTTGCATGGGGCTGCTTCATGCCAGCGGGAGCAAGCTCCCTCGCCACAAGCACCTATTGGGTTTGAGCCAAGGAATCACTCGAATGTTGCCGTTGTACAAAACCATCCCATCCCCGGTCGGCGAGCTGATCCTCGTTGCTCGCGACGCCAAGCTGGCAGCCATCCTGTGGGAAAACGAACGGCTCAACCGGGTGCGCCTCGGACCGCTGGAGCTCGACAGCGATCACCCGACCCTCAAGGAGGCCGAGCGCCAGTTGCTTGAATATTTCGCCGGTCAGCGCCGCCAGTTCGAGCTGGTACTGGACTTCGCCGGCACTGACTTCCAGGTGCGGGTCTGGCAGGCGTTGCTGACCATCCCGTTCGGCGAAACCCGCAGTTATCGCGACATCGCCATCCAGATCGGCCAACCGACCGCGACCCGGGCGGTAGGGGCGGCCAACGGCCGCAATCCGATCTCGATCATCGCCCCGTGTCATCGGGTCATCGGTACATCAGGCAGCCTCACCGGTTTCGCCGGCGGCCTCGCCGCCAAACAGTATTTGCTCAGCCTTGAAGGCCAGCAGAGCCTGCAATTGGCATTCTGACCTGGCCCCACCCTCTATGGGAGCGAGCTTGCTCGCGAAAGCGGTCGTTCAGTTGCATAGGCGTTGATGACCTCTGACAGCAAGTGATCAGCTCATGGGGTTTTTTGGCGACAGCATGCGCGTTGGCGGCTTGCCATCGGCATTGTGTTGATAGATTCGCGCCGGTTGCCCCTGTTCGTTGAAAAATACCTGGCCGATCCCGGCCGAGTTCCATAACCGTTCCCCGGCCTCGGCGTGTTCCGGGACATGGGGAACGATGCGCATGCTGCGGCGCTTAGTGAACCAGTTCAACGGCGAACGGGGTGAATAGAGCCAGCGGTTCAGGCGGTCGAACCACTCCAGCAACGCCGGCGGAAATTCATTCTTGATGCCGCTGCTGGTGATCTGCCAGACGCGCGGGCCACCCTTGCGATGTGGGATCAATACCTCGTAGACGAACGAATAATGCACGTCGCCGGACAGCACCACGTAGCTGCCCGGCGTGCGCGAGTGTCGGAAGATATTCAGGATCACCTGGGCCGCGCCACGGTGGGCCATCCAGTTTTCCGCGTCCACCAGCAGCGGGTAGCCGCACCAGCTGAACACCCGTTGTACGGTCTCGATCAGCTTGACGCCAAAAATCGGCGCCGGCGAGACGATGATCGCCGAAGGGTGGTCGAGCAATTCTTGTTGCAGTTCGCTCAGGGCCTCCCAATCCAGCAGGCCCGACGGCTGCTTGAGACTGTTCTCGCTGCGCCAACGGCGAGTACGGGTGTCGAGGACCACCAGCGCCGGGGTCGTCGGCAACACGTAATGCCATTGTTGGAAACTGAGCAATCTATCGATCAACGCATCCTGGGGGGCGCTGTCGATGTAGCGGTCCTGGGCGGTTCCGCTCAAGGCCACGGTTTGCTGGATGACCTCACCAAAGGCATCCGGGTTGTTGCCCCAGCCCTGGCAGAGCATGTAGGCGATCAATGCATTGCCGATGATGCGCTTGGAGAAGGGATGACCGTAGGCGGTTTCTTCCCATTGGGCGGACAGGTTCCAGTCGTCCGTGATGTCGTGATCATCGAAGATCATCAGGCAGGACAGGTGAGCAAATACCCGCGCCACGCCGTCCAGCCCGGTCTTGAAGGCCTCGATCCGTTGGTGTTCCAGCTCGTAGCGCTGGCGCCGTTCGACGGTCAGTTCCGGCGGTTGCGGATCGATCAGCGTCCACGGCACGGGTGACCACACCAGCAAATACATCGCCATGACTTCAGCGAAGGTCACTAAGTGATTATCGGCGCTGCTGCTGGTAAAGATCGGCTTGCGCGCCCCGCCGAAAAATCGTTCCCGCAGGGTTTCGTTGCTTTCCAGTGCCGGCAGCAGATCGGCGCGGTGGTAGTAACTGGCCGGGTGTTGGTAAAGCTTGGCGCTGTCTTGCACCACCGCGCCTTCAAGGCACTCTTCAAACAGCCCAAGGCGCTCGATCAAGGCATGGATCGCCCGCAGCATCGGGCCCGCCACATCATCGGCATACACCTGGTCGCCGCTCATCATCAGCAGCGCCGGCCGTTGTTCGGGGGATTGCGCCAACAACCGGTCGACGCAGAGCAATCCGTCGTTGGCGGGGAAATGGGGTTTGCGGCAGGAGCCGTGGACCAGTTGGTCGATGCGCGAATGCACCATGAAACTTGGACACCGTGCATCGCCATACACCAGATGCGGCGCCCATTCGGCGATGCCGGCACCGTCCACCAGCAGGTCGTAGCCAATCGCCGCGTCCAGCGACAGGGTGGTATCGAGTTGCACATCGATCAAATGCACAAACGCGTGGCGGCCCACCGGCACCACCGTGCAATGCAGGGCGTCGAGTTGCAGATCGGCTGCGCCGTCCAGCCGCAAGGTCAACGCCAACGGCCGCGAGCCCACCAGCCACATCACCAGCCGCCGGGGCTCCAGCCGCCGCAGCAGCGGGCCTACAAGGACGGAGGGCAGGGTGCAAGAGGTGTCGGAAGAGGACGGCAACATGCGTGGAAAAGCTCTGCTTTCAAAGGAAAGCGAGGATCATAACGCAATGTGCCCGAGGGCTGTGGAGGCTGCACTGGTGTGGCGAGGGAGCAAGCTCCCTCGCCACAAGACTTAGCTCATGCCCAGCCAGTTCGGCAATGCCAACGAGATCCATGGCACATAGGTAATCAGCACCAGGAACGCCAGCAGGATCATCAGCCACGGCATGGCCGCGCGGATGGTCGCTGTCAACGACATGCCGGTCACCGCCGAGGTGACGAACAGGTTCAGCCCCACCGGCGGTGTGATCAGGCCGATCTCCAGGTTCACCACCATGATGATGCCCAGGTGGATCGGGTCGATGCCCAGTTTCATGGCGATGGGGAACAGGATAGGCGCCAGGATCAGGATGATCGCCGACGGCTCCATGAACGCACCGGCAATCAGCAGCACGATGTTCACCACCAGCAGGAAGGTCACCGGCGTCAGCCCGGCTTCGATCACCCACGCAGTGATCTGCTGCGGCAGTTGCTCGGTGGTCAGCACGTGGGCGAAGAGCATGGCGTTGGCGATGATGAACATCAGCATGATGCTCAACTTGGCCGACTCCAACAGCACCTTGGGCGTTTCGCGGAACGTCAGGTCCTTGTAGACGAACAGTGCGATAAACGCTGAGTAGACCGCCGCCACGGCTGCTGCTTCGGTGGGTGTGAACATCCCCGAATAAATCCCGCCGAGGATGATCACCATGAGCAGCAGGCCCCAGCCTGCCTTGCGCGCTGCCGTCAGCCATTCACGCAAGGTTGCCCTGGGCATGGCCGGCAGGTTTTTCTTCACCGCGACAATGTAGATCACCACCATCAAGGCGGTCCCAAGCAGCAGGCCCGGTATCACACCGGCCATGAACAACTTGCCCACCGAGGTTTCGGTCGCGGCGGCGTACACCACCATGACGATCGACGGTGGTATCAAGATGCCCAGGGTGCCGGCGTTACAGACAATGCCCGCACCAAACGCCTGTGGGTAACCCGAACGCACCATGCCGGCGATGGCAATGGAACCCACCGCCGCTACCGTCGCGGGGCTGGAGCCGGACAAGGCGGCAAACAGCATGCACGCCAGCACCGCCGCAATCGCCAGGCCGCCACGGATGTGGCCGACGCAGGCGTTGGCAAAGTCGATCAGCCGTCGCGCCACGCCGCCCGTGGTCATGAACGCACCGGCCAGCAGGAAGAACGGAATCGCCAGCAGGGTGTAGTGTTCGCTGGTTTCGAACAGCTTGATCGCCAGGGAACGTACCGAGTCGGGGCTGAAGAAAATGATCGTCAGCGATCCGGCCAGGCCCAGGGAAATCGCGATCGGCACGCCGATAAACATCAGCACGAACAACGCGAGGAACAGGAAGGCAATGGTCATGGCTTGTCTTCCTCGATATCGGTCAGTTTGATCGCTTCCGCCGCTTCATCGGCCAGGCCCAGGCCGGTCTGACGATTCATCAGGATGCGTACGAGAATTTCCGCAAAGCGGATGAATACCAACGCGAATCCTACGGGCACGATCAGCCCGATATGCCATTGCATGATGCCGAAGTGGCCGAGGTCTTCGGCGCCGATCTCGGCAATCATCAAGGTGTTGATCCACTCGAAACTCGCCACCGCGAGCAACCCGGCATAACCCAGGCAGCACAGGCAGGCGATCACGCCGATGTAGCGTTGCACCGGTTTGCTCGCCAGTTTCACCAGCGCATCGACACCGATGTGCCCGGCGGTGCGCACGCCGTAGGACAGGCCAAAGAAAATCAACCAGCCGAACAGCGCCTTGGTCAAGGAGCTGCTCCAGGTCATGGCCTGGGCCATGCCCATGATGCCGTCGCCGATGGCGAACATGGGCTCGCTGGCGGCCGGCCAGTTGTCGCCAAGGCTGTAGAACACCGCATAAAGGTTGTTGAGGACCACGTAGACGAAGGTGACCAACGTCATGGCGGCCAAAAGGAAGGCAATGAAAGCTTCCTCGAAATGTTCCCAAGTGCGCCGAAGGGCGTTCATGGATGGCATCTCCTGCAGGGAGGACGACAGGTCGGCGCTGCCATGACGGCAGCGCCGGCCAACCCATTACTGAGCCTTGTTGGAGGCTTCGGCGGCCTTGATCAGGTCGGCACCGATGTCACCTTCGAACTTCTTCCACACCGGTTTCATCTTCTCGCGCCATTCGTTGCGCTCTTCAGGCGTGAGCGTAATGATCTCGGTGGTCTTGGCGTCGATAATGCGCTGCTTGTCGTTCTGGTTCAGTTGCGCCGCTTCTTTGTTCACGTGCGCGGTCACTTCAACCAGGATCTTGTCCAGTTCGCTACGTACATCTGGCGGCAGGCCGCTCCAGAACTTGGTGTTGGTGATCAGCATGTAGTCGAGTACACCGTGGTTGGATTCGGTGATGTACTTCTGAACTTCATGCATTTTCTGGCTGTAGATGTTCGAGTACGGGTTTTCCGCACCGTTGACCACGCCAGTCTGCAGGCCTTGGTACACCTCGGCGAAGCTCATCTTGCGCGGGTTGGCGTTCACCGCCTTGAACTGCTCTTCGAGCACGGCGGAGGCTTGTACGCGGAACTTCAGGCCACGGGCGTCCTTGGGTTCGCGCAGTGGCTTGTTGGCGGACAATTGCTTCATGCCGTTGTGCCAATATGCCAGGCCGGTGATGTTCTTGCTTTCCATGGACTTGAGCAGTTTCTGGCCTTCGGGGCTCAGCTGGAAGCGGTCCACGGCGGAGATGTCATCGAACAGGAAGGGCAAGTCGAACAACTGCACCGTCTTGGTGTATTGCTCGAACTTGGCCAGGGACGGGGCGATCATCTGCACATCGCCCAACAGCAGGGCTTCCATTTCCTTGCCGTCGCCGAACAGCGAGGAGTTAGGGTACACCTCGACTTTCACTTTGCCTGGCAGGCGTTCTTCCACCAACTTCTTGAACAGCAGCGCACCCTGGCCCTTCGGCGTTTGCTCAGCCACCACGTGCGAGAACTTGATGACCACCGGATCAGCCGCCATGGCGGTGCTCAGCGCGCTGAGGGCCAGTGTGCAGACGAGTGCTTTCCACATAGGTTTAAACATTGGGCTTTCCTTTTATTTTTAGTTTCGCCCGTGCGGGCTCATTCAAAACACAACGCACGGTAGGACAGTTGCAAGTCTAGGCAGAAAATAGCTTGCCTGGGCATTGTGACATCAAGTGCGGGGCTTTACTGCGTCTTGTTGGACGCTTCGGCGGCCTTGATCAGGTCCGGGCCGATATCTTTTTCAAACTTCGCCCACACCGGTTTCATCTTGTCACGCCATGCGTTGCGCTCGTCCGCCGTGAGGGTGGTGATTTGAGTGGTCTTGGCATCGAGCACCCGTTGCCGGTCCTGTTCATTGAGCCGCTGCGCCTCTTTGTTGGCATGGGCGGTTGCCTCGACCACGATCTTGTCCAGTTCGACGCGAATGTCCGCTGGCAGGCCGTTCCAGAAATCGGACGTGGTAATGAGCATGTAGTCGAGAATGCCGTGGTCCGTCTCGGTGACGTACTTCTGCACCTCGTTCAGTTTCTGGTTGTAAAAGTTCGAATAGGGGTTCTCCGCGCCATTGACCACACCCGCGCGCAGGGCCTGATACACCACCGAAAAAATCATCGGTTGCCCTTTGGCGCCTACCGCCTTGAACTGCTCCTCCAGCACGGCGGAAGTCTGCACACGAAACACCAGGCCCTGCGCATCGCTGGGCATGCGCAGCGGTTTGTTCGCCGAAAGCTGTTTCATGCCGTTGTGCCAATAGGCCAGGCCAGTGATGTTCTTGCTCTCCATGGACTTGAGCAATTGCTGGCCCTGGGGGCTTTGTTGGAAGCGATCTACCGCCGCGATGTCATCGAACAGAAACGGCAGGTCGAACAGTTGGACTTTGCGGGTGTACTGCTCGAACTTCGCCAGTGACCTGGCAATGATCTGCACGTCTCCCAGCAGCAAGCCTTCCATCTCCTTGTCATCGCCCAACAGCGTGGAGTTGGGGTAAACCTCGACCTTCACCTTGCCCGCCAAGCGTTCTTCCGCCAGTTTCTTGAACATCAGCGCGCCTTGGCCCTTCGGCGTCTGCTCGGCGACTACGTGGGAGAACTTGATGACGATGGGATCGGCTGCCATGGCGGCGCCCGATGCGGTAATGGCCAATGTACAGGCGAGCGCTTTCCACAAGGATTTGAGCATGGCGGATCTCTTGGAATTATGTTTATCGTACGGACACCTTCGATGTCCCTGCGAACAGCAAACAATGGCAAGTCTAGGAGATAAAATGCGGGCCGCCGGGCTGTTTTGGCGTGGTGGGTAAAATCGCTTGGCACCTGCCGGGACTGGCCTTCAGAATCAAGCAAGCAGGATGTTCTCAAATACCAGCAAGGACTTCGCTCCATGATCGATTTCAACAACAAAGGTTTCTTCAAGCTCAAGCAAAACGATGAGTACGCCGAACGCGTCACAGCCCTCTTGCTGGACGGCGAACAAGTCATCGACGCCTACAAGTCCATGCGCGATGGGGTGGTCTTTACCAACAAACGCATCATTGCCGTGAACGTGCAGGGCATCACCGGCAGCAAGAAGGACTTCACTTCGCTGCCCTATAAAAACATCGTCGCGTACTCGGTGGAAACCTCCGGCACCTTCGACCTGGATTCTGAACTGGAGATTTACTTTTCGTCCCTGGGCAAGGTGAAGTTCGAATTCACCGGCAAGACCGGTATCGTTGAAATCTCCAAGGTCATCTCCAGGCACCTCTTGGCCTGATCCCAGCAGGCCGGCTGGAGCTCAGGGCTCCAGCGACGGCCCCTTCAACTCGATCTGGTTGCCATCCGGATCGCAGCAGTAGATCGATAAGCCCTTACCCTCCGCCCCGAAGCGCATTTGCGCTTTCTCGACCTCCAGGCCTGCTGCGTGTAGATGAGCGAGCAGCGCTGGTTCGTCGAACGGTTCGATGCGCAGGCAGAAATGGTCGACGTTATGGCCGTGTTCGCCGGCTGCTTCGCCACCCTGACGGCCAAGTGGCCCGTCGACGTCCACCAGATCGATCATCGATGCACCGGCGCCGAGGTGGATCAGTCCCAGCTCGTCCCGACGTTTCCTGAGCTCGCAACCCAATACCGATGTGTAGAAGGCGAGGCTGCGTTCGATGTCTTTCACGCGCAAGACGATGTGGTCGATGCGCTCGATGCTGAAGTTCTTCATGTCGGCCTCCGCATGAGTTCTGGCGCCAATGAGTCCAGTCACTGTAGCCAATGATTCCCGCAACGGGCACGGGCTGATTCGTGGCGAGGAAGTGGCTTGTGGTATGACGACTTCTTAAGATGTCATGGTTGTAAAAAGCTGTCCGGACAAGATAAATCTCTTATTTCGTTGATTTGATGGGTTGACAGGTCGGCCAAAGTGCTCAAATAATCGGACATGTTGTATGACGACATACAAATATAAATAACAACACGGTGCCCTCCCTATGAGAATCACAGGCGTTCACGTCGAAATATTTTCCACTCCGTCGCGTCGCGCCCAGGACAGCGCCGGCCACGCTCATCCCGGCGACGAAGTCATGATCAAGATGGCCCTGCTGCGGATCAGCTGCGACGATGGATCGGAGGGTTATGCGTTCGGTACGCCTGAATTGATTCGACCGCACATCATCGAATCCTTCGTGCGCAAGGTGCTGATCGGTCGCGACCCGATGGACCGTGAGCGCATCTGGCAGGACCTGGCGCATTGGCAGCGCGGTAGCGCAGGGCAGTTCACCGACCGGGCGCTGGCCCTGGTGGAACAAGCCTTGTGGGATCTGGCCGGGCGCAAGCTGAAGCTGCCGGTGCACAAGCTTATCGGCGGTTACCGCGACAAAGTCCTGGCCTACGGCTCGACGATGTGCGGCGATGATCTGCCGGGCGGTCTATCGACGCCGGATGAGTACGGCCAGTTTGCCGAAAAGCTCGTCGAGCGCGGCTACAAGGCAATCAAGCTGCACACATGGATGCCGCCGATTTCCTTCGCGCCAAATCCGCAAATGGATATCCAGGCCTGCGCCGCCGTGCGCGAAGCGGTTGGCCCGGACATCGCGCTGATGCTCGACGGCTACCACTGGTACAGCCGCATGGACGCGCTGACCATCGGCAAGGCCCTGGAAAAGTTGAATTTCGCCTGGTTCGAAGAGCCGATGATGGAAGACTCCGCCGAGTCCTACGCCTGGCTGGCGGCCAACCTGGATATTCCGGTGCTGGGCCCCGAAAGCATCGCCGGCAAATTCCACAGCCGCGCCAGTTGGGTCACGCACAAATCCTGTGACATCCTGCGCGCCGGCGTGGCCGGCGTCGGTGGCATCGGGCCCTGCCTGAAAGTGGCGCACCTGGCCGAGTCGTTCGGCATGGATTGCGAAGTCCACGGCAACGGCGCGGCGAACCTCGCCGTGGTGGGGGCGATCAGCAATTGTCGTTGGTACGAGCGTGGCCTGCTGCACCCGTTCCTCGATTACGAGCAAGTGCCGGCGCATCTCAACAGCATCGTCGATCCGATGGACGCCGACGGTTATGTGCACCTGTCTGATCGGCCGGGGTTGGGCGAGGACATCAACTTCGCCTATATCGAAGCCAACACATTATCCCGACATTGATGGCGCACTGCGTCCGGGGCTGAATGGCCCGGACGGCAAGTCTATATAAATATAAAAAAGGACTGAACCATGAAACTCTGGCCCAAGCGCCTGTCCAGGCTGCTGTGTGTCATCGTGGCGCTGTGCACAGTGCAGGTGCCCGTCAGCCTGGCCAAAGGCGAAACGCCCGCCGACCAATTGGTGGTGGGCATGAGCATGATCAACCTGTTGTCCCTGGACCCGGCCGCCGCGACGGGCCTGGAGGTTGCCGAGGTCAACGCCAACGTCTACGACATGCTCCTGGAGCAAGACGCGGCGCAGCCGGACACGCTGGTTCCGGCCCTGGCCAAGAGCTGGGAAATCAGCCCGGACCGGATGCGCCTGACGTTTCAATTGCGCGACGACGTACGCTTTCACTCCGGCGCTCCGCTCACTGCGCAGGATGTCGCCTGGTCCTTGCAGCGCGTTGTCATCCTCAACCGCGCCTTGGCTTCGACTTGGAAAGCTTACGGTTTCACAGCCGAAAATGTCGTCAAACTGATGCGGGCAGAAGGGCCGCACACCTTTGTCATGGAGCTGGCGCGCAGCACCGATCCGCTGCTGGTGCTCAATACCTTGGCAACTTCGCCCAGTGCCTTCATCGTCGACCGCTCGGTGGCCTTGCAGCATCAGGTCGGTGACGATCAGGGCGCGGCCTGGCTGGCTACGCATACGGCCGGGTCAGGCGCATTCAAGCTCGACATATGGCGGGCCAACGATGTGATCCTGATGAGTCGCAATGACGACTATTGGCGCGGCGCGCCGAAGTTGCGCCGGGTGATCATGCGCAACATGACCGAGTCACAGGCGTTGCGCCTGATGGTCGAGCGGGGTGACCTGGACGTAGCGCGCGGCATGGCCGCCACCGACATCAAGGCGCTGGGCAAGGTCGACGAGGTGCGCATTCAGAGCATCGCCCGCGGAACGCTGTACTACGTGGCGATGAGCATGCAGCAACCGCTGTTCCAGGACATCCGCGTGCGCCAGGCGATCCGTCTGTTGATCGACTACCAGGGCATCAACGATGTGGTGATGCCGCATTACGGCGTGATCAACCAGCGGCCGATGCAATTGGGCTTGCCGGCGCGCCTGGAGGATCCGGGTTATCGCTTGGACGTGGCCAAGGCCAAGCGGCTGCTGGCGGAGGCCGGACACGCCGAAGGCTTCAAGGTGAGCATTCGCTCGCTGACCGACCCGCCGTTCATCAACATCGCCACCAGCCTGCAAGCGACGCTGGCCCAGGCGGGCATCCAGGCGACGATCATCACCGGCACCGGCAACCAGATTTACGGGGCGATGCGCGACCGACAGTTCGACATCCTCGTGGGGCGTGGTGGTGGCGGGGCTGAGCGCCATCCGCATTCGAGCCTGCGCGCTCTGGTGTACAACCCGGACAACCGCACCGAAGCCAAGTTGAGCAACTTCCAGGGCTGGCGCACCTCGTTCTTCAACCAGCAGCTCAACCAGTTGATCGAACAGGCCGAGAGCGAGCGCGACCCCGAGCGTCAGCGGCAAATGTACGCCCAGGTCCAGACCCTTTATGACCAACAGGCCGGGGCAATCATGCCGGTCTCGCAGATGGTCGATGAGGTGGTGATCCACGCTGACGTGCGCAACTACATCGGACACACCGCCGCTACCACGCGCCTTCGGGACGTCTACAAGCAGCGCTGAAATCGACGGCCGCAGGCCAAGGCAGGAATGAATATGTCGACTGCATCCTTTTCAATCTGGACCACCCGGGCCGTTTCGGCGACCCGGCGCGGCGGCTCGGTGGCGGTGACGCTGCTGGGGTTGCTGCTGCTGACTTTCTTTATCGGGCGCGTGATGCCGCTGGACCCGGTGCTGGCCATCGTCGGCCCGGACGCCGACGCTTCGGCGTATGCCCAGGTATATAAAGAGCTCGGCCTGGACAAGCCATTGTGGACCCAGTTCGCTATCTATCTCGGCGATCTGGTTCACGGTGATTTCGGCATGGCGTTGCTGACGGGCAACCCAGTCATCACTGACATCGCCCGAGTATTCCCGGCGACATTGGAACTGGCGACCCTGGCCATTCTGTTCGGCGTGCTGGCGGGCCTGCCGCTGGGTGTCTACGCGGCGACCCATCAGGGCCGTGCCGGTGACCATATCGCACGGCTGATCACACTGTTCGGTTATTCCACGCCGATTTTCTGGATCGGCATGATGGCTTTTTTGGTGTTCTACGCCTGGCTGGGTTGGGCCGGCGGCGTCGGGCGGATCGGCCTGGCCTATGACGGGCTGATCCCCAGTCACACCGGATTGTTGTTGATCGACACGGCTTGGTCCGGCGATTGGGAGGCCTTTCGCAGCGCACTGCGGCACATCCTGCTGCCGGCGGTGATCCTCAGCTTCAACTCGGTCGCCTACATCAGCCGCATGACCCGCAGCTTCATGCTCGAACAGCTGTCCCAGGAGTACATCATCACGGCCCGGGTCAAGGGGCTGTCCCAGCGCAAGATCGTCTGGGGCCATGCCTTCGGCAACATTCGCGTGCAGCTGTTGACCATTGTCGCGCTGGCCTACGGCGGGTTGCTCGAAGGCGCGGTGCTGATCGAAACCGTGTTTGCCTGGCCGGGCTTCGGGCAGTACCTGACGAGCAGTCTGTTGCTCGGTGACATGAACGCGGTGATGGCTTGCGTTCTGTTGATCGGCCTCATCTTCGTGACGCTGAACCTGATCAGCGATGCGCTCTACAAGATCTTCGACCCGAGGACTCGCTAATGAACCTGCCCCTTGCTTCCAGCGCAGCCGGCAGTGCCGCGCTGCCTGCTTCGAGTACGGCTGCGCTGGTCGCCAGCGCCACCCGGCTGCTGCGATTTCTGCTGCGCAACCCGATGACGTTCGCCGGCCTGGTCGTCGTCTCGACCCTGATCCTGGTCGCGGCCTTCGCGCCCTGGATCGCCGGTCACGATCCCTTGGCGCAGAACCTTGCTGGCGCGTTGCATGCGCCCAGCAGCGAGCACTGGTTCGGCACTGACGAGTACGGTCGCGATGTGTTCGCCCGGCTGGTGTATGGCTCGCGCATCACGCTGTACATCGTCTTGCTGGTGACGGTGATCGTCGGCCCTATCGGCCTGTTGGTCGGCACGGTTTCCGGTTACTTCGGCGGTTGGGTCGACAGCCTGTTCATGCGCATCACTGACATCTTCATCTCGTTCCCCAGCCTGGTGTTGGCGCTGGCTTTCATCGCTGCCCTCGGCCCGGGCCTGGAGCACGCGGTGATCGCCATCGCGCTGACGGCGTGGCCGCCGATAGCCCGATTGGCACGCGCTGAAACCCTGCCGCTGCGCAACGCTGACTTTGTCGTGGCGGTCCAGCTCCAGGGCGCGTCGAGTCCCCGGATCATCCTGCGCCACATCATTCCGATGTGCCTGTCGTCAGTGATCATCCGCCTGACCATGAACATGGCGAGCATCATCCTCACCGCCGCCGCCCTGGGCTTTCTCGGCCTCGGCGCTCAGGCACCCTTGCCGGAGTGGGGGGCGATGATCTCCACCGGGCGGCGCTACATGCTCGAAAGCTGGTGGCTGGTGGCGGCGCCCGGTGCGGCGATCATGCTGGTCAGCCTGGCCTTCAACCTGTTGGGCGACGGCTTGCGCGACGTCCTTGATCCCCGCAGCCAATCCTGAGGAACAAGTCATGACTGAGATAAAACTTGCGGTACAGGATTTGTGCGTGGAGTTTCGCAACGCGGGCAAAACCTCGCTGGCGGTGCGTGATGTGTCGTTCAACCTGGGCCGGGAAAAACTCGCCATTGTCGGCGAATCCGGCTCGGGCAAATCCACCGTCGGCCGCAGCCTTTTGCGTCTGCATCCGCCGACGGCGCGGGTCACCGCCAAGACCCTGCGCTTCGCCGATATCGACTTGCTGAGCGCGAGCGAAAAGCAGATCCAGGCGATTCGCGGCGCGCGCATGTCGATGATCATGCAAGACCCGAAATATTCACTGAACCCGGTGGTGCGCGTTGGCGAGCAAATCGCCGAAGCCTATCTTGCCCATCACAAAGTGCCCCATCGCCAAGCGCGGGAACGGGCCTTGGACATGCTCGCAAAGGTGCACATTCGTGACCCTCGTCGGGTCTATGACCTGCACCCCCACGAAGTCTCTGGCGGCATGGGCCAGCGGATCATGATCGCCATGATGGTCATCACCGATCCCCAGGTGATCATCGCCGACGAACCCACCTCGGCCTTGGACGTATCGGTGCGCCGGCAGGTGCTCAACGTGCTGGAAGAGCTGGTCAGCGAGCGTGACCTTGGACTGATTTTCATCAGCCACGATTTGAACCTGGTACGGCATTTCTGCGACCGCGTGCTGGTGATGTACGCCGGCCGCGTGGTCGAGTCGATTGCCGCCGCCGACCTGGATAACGCCACCCATCCCTACACCCAAGGCCTGTTGGCTGCATTGCCCAGCCTGGACCATCCGCGCGCCACGCTGCCGGTGTTGCAGCGCGACCCGCACTGGTTGAATCCTTGAGGAGCCTGTCATGAGCATGATCGAAATCACCGGCCTGAACCTCAGTTTCGGCACCGGCGCGGCACTGAACGCGGTACTGCACGACGTGGGCCTGAGCGTTGGCGAAGGTGAGGCGTTTGGCCTGGTGGGGGAGTCCGGTTCGGGCAAGACCACCGTGCTGCGTTGCCTGGCCGGACAATACCAGCACTGGACTGGTCAACTGCAAATCGCCGGCAGGGCAGTGACGCGCAAGCTGCCGCTGGACCACTACCGTACCGTGCAGATGGTTTTCCAGGACCCGTACGCCTCGCTGCATCCGCGCTACACCATCGACGCCGCGCTGCAGGAGCCACTGCGTATCCACGGTATCGACGGGCGTGGGCCGAAGGTCAGCGAGATCCTGCGCAAGGTTGGTTTGAACGACAGCTTTCGCTTTCGTTACCCGCATCAATTATCCGGCGGCCAGCGCCAACGCGTGGCGATTGCCCGTGCGCTGATCCTGCGCCCTCGGGTGTTGCTGCTGGACGAGCCGACCTCGGCGCTGGATGTCTCGGTGCAGGCGGAAATCCTCAATCTGTTGGCCGATCTGCGTCGCCAGGAAGGGCTGACCTATTTGATGGTCACCCACGACTTGGCGGTCGTTGCGCATTTGTGCGATCGGCTGGCGGTGATGCAGCAGGGCAGGGTAGTGGAGACACTCGACAGTCACTTGCTCGCGAACAATGGCGCCGACCATGAATACACGCGCCTGTTGGTGCAAGCCAGTCGCGATATTCAACGCGTACCTATTGCCGTTTGAAGTAACTGACCCGCTGTACCTGTTTTAAACCGCAGAACACGTTGAACCGCACGTTTCAATGCGCGTACGCGCTCGCCTGCGATTTGGCGTTCAACCCAACTAATGATTTCAACTTACAAGAATAAAAAATATGAAAAAGACCCTCGTAGTTTTGTCGATCGCTTCGTTGTTCACCTCGGTTGTCGCTCAGGCGGATACCGGTTATATCAATGTCCGGCATCAATATGCTGAAAAGACTCGAATGCATGCCGACCGCGCCAAGTTCGGCATCAGGCTGGATAACGGCGTGGGCCTGGAAGGTGAACTCAAATACAAGACCGCCGGTGACCGGAAAGACGTCGCCTTCGACAATACCGTCGGCAGCGGCCATGAATTTACCGTCAACTACCAGCATAAGATCGATGATCGCTGGACGCTGACGCCTTCGTTCGCCATGGAGAGCGACGAGGAATCCACGACCTACAAAATGGGCATGCGCCTGGGTTACAAGATCACCAAAGAACTGAGCATCGCCGGTCGCTACCGTTACGATTCCTCCAAGCTGGACCGCGACAAAGTCGATCGCGACGTGCCGGACAACGGCCAGGACGACCAGACGATCCATCGCTATGACGTGTACCTCAACTACGCGGATCAAGGGCCTTGGGCGTATGAATATCAACTGACGTACTTTGATGCCGATTACATCCGCTACAACGGCGGTACTGACGACTATGAGCAGAATGCCGTGGTCAAGTACAAGTGGGACAAGCGCTGGGCACCGTTCTTTGAAGTGGGTGATATCAAGGTCAACTCGGTGGACAGTGATCGCCAACTGCGGTTGCGGGTGGGGATCCAGTACAACTTTTTCTGAGTGGTGGGAGAGGTAGTCAACACTGAATTAAAACTGTGGGAGCGAGCTTGCTCGCGATAGCGGCCTGCCTGTGCCGGTGATATTGGATGTTCCGCCGCCTTCGCGAGCAAGCTCGCTCCCACAGGGGGCGGTGGAGAATAAAAATGCGGTGGTCACTGCAGCCACAAAACTGGGGGGTTATTCGTTGTAGAACGCCTGGCGTTGTTGGGTTTCACACAGGCGCATGCGGCTGTTGCTCAAATGCAGGTACATGGCCGCCCGCGCCGCATCGACATTGCGACTGGCGATGGCATCGAAGATTTGCTGGTGCTCGGCATTGATCCCATGCAGGTAGGCGCTGCGATCACTTTGCCCTGAGTAGGCGGAGTTCATCCGGGTGCGCGGGATCAGCTTCGTACCCAGGTGCTTCATGATGTCGATCAGGTAGTAATTGCCGGCCGCCTTGGCGATTTTCAAGTGGAACTGAAAGTCGGCGTTGATGGTGGTGCCGGATTTTTCCGGCCCTTGCAACAACGCATCCAACGCCTGGGCCAGTTCGGCCAGGGCTTCGGGCGTGGCGCGTTCGGCGGCCATGCCGGCGGCCTGCACTTCGAGGCTCAGGCGAAACTCCAGCAAGTTGAGCACGTCGGACAATGTGGCAATCGTCGCCGGCCCGAGGGTAAACCCTTCCGGTGCCGGCATATCCAGAACAAACGTGCCGACGCCGTGGCGCGTCTCCACCAACCCCGCCGCCTGCAAACGCGACAATGCCTCGCGCACCACCGAACGGCTGACGCCTTCGGCTTCCATGATGTGCACTTCGGTAGGCAGCTTTTCGCCACATTTCAGGATGCCGTCGCGCATGCGCTGGGCAAAACGGTCGACCAGTGTTTCGGCCAGGCGGCGCGGCTTGTTCAATGGAGATAACGCTTGGTCCGTCATCGGCGTGCTCTAGTGAGATCAGCGGGCATTATAGTGAGTTTTGAGGCAAGGTCGCGGCTATAATGCCGCGATCGTCTGGCTTGATGGATAGGTGCAATGGAGCGTGTCACAACCGATCGACGCCTGAGCATGACTCAGCAACTGGTGGTCGACCTGACGCAGCAGATACTCGCGGGCGACCTGCCTGCGGGCAGCAAGTTGCCAACGGAACAGGTGATCATCAAGGAGCGTGGCGTCAGTCGGACCGTCGTCCGTGAAGCCATGTCCCGGCTCCAGGCTGAAGGCTTGGTGGAAACCCGACATGGCATCGGCACGTTCGTGGTGGACACCGCGCGCCCGGGAGATTTCCAGGGCGGCAAACATGTCAAGGGTGACGCTTATGACGCGCTGGCCGTGATCGAACTGCGCCTGAGCCTGGAAGTGGAAGCTGCGGGTATCGCTGCGCAACGCGCCACGCCGGATCAGTTGCTAACGATGCGTGAGGCGCTCGATGCGGCGAATGCGCTTGATCCAACGGATGAGGAAAGCGCCCGGGTCGATTTCGAGTTTCATCGGCAGGTCGCCCAGTGCACCGGCAACAGCTTTTTCATCGATGCCATGGCCCATGTGGGCAACACGTTGATCGAGGTAGTGCAACAGGCCGGGCCGTCGGTGACAGGCCAGAACCGGGCACTGGTGGTGCGCGAGCGGGAGCAGATCTACGCGGCGTTGGCGCGGCACGATGCGCAAGCAGCACGGGCTTCGATGCGGTTGCATTTGATCAATATGTTGCAGCGAGTCCGGGGTGTGGTCGAACTGAAGGCGCAATGACCTGCATCACCATCCACTGTGGGAGCGAGCTCGCTCCCACAGGTTGATCGTGGGGGTCAAACTTTCGCAGGGTTCTGCTTTTGCGGATCGATCCCATAAAGTGTGATCGCCTCAGCGACTTTTTCCCTTGGGATTTGCCCGTCGTCGGCCAGGGCCTTCAACGCCGCGAGGGCGATGAAGTGACGGTCCACCTCAAAGAATCTGCGCAGCGACTCGCGAGTGTCCGATTGACCGAAACCATCCGTGCCCAGGGCCACGAAGCGGCGCTTGGGTACGAACGGGCGGATCTGGTCGGCGAAAATCTTCATGTAGTCCGTCGCGACCACCACCGGGCCCTGTTTGTCGTGCAGACAACTTTCCACATAACCGACGCGCGGCGCGTGCTCGGGATGCAGCAGGTTCCAGCGTTCGGCTTCCTGGCCGTCACGGCGCAGTTCGGTCAGGCTGGTCACGCTCCAGACTTCGCTGCTGACAGCAAAATCCTGTTCCAGCAATTGGGCCGCCGCAACGACTTCCTGAAGGATTGAACCGCAACCCATCAGCTGCACATGCTTGCCTTCGACAGGTTTTTCCGACGCCGAGAGGCGGTACATGCCCTTGAGAATGCCTTCCTCGACACCTTCGGGCATCGGTGGGTGGGCGTAGTTTTCGTTCAGTACGGTGATGTAATAGAAGATGTCTTCGTTTTCAGCGTACATCCGCTGCATACCGTCTTGGATGATCACCGCCAGTTCGTAGGCGTAGGTCGGGTCGTAGGATACGCAACACGGGATGGTCGAGGACAGCACGTGGCTATGGCCGTCGTCGTGTTGCAGGCCTTCACCCATGAGCGTCGTCCTGCCGGAAGTCGCCCCGAGCAGGAAGCCGCGAGCGCGTGCATCGCCCGCCGCCCAGGCCAGGTCGCCAACGCGCTGGAAGCCGAACATCGAGTAAAAGATGTAGAACGGCACCGTCATCACGCCATGGGTGCTGTAGGACGTGCTTGCGGCGATCCACGAAGATATCCCGCCGGACTCGTTCAGCCCCTCCTGCATGATCTGGCCGTCCCGGGCTTCTTTGTAGTAGCTCAACTGGCCGGCGTCTTGTGGGGTATACAACTGGCCGACATGGGAGTGAATGCCGATCTGGCGGAACAGGCTTTCCATGCCAAAGGTGCGAGATTCGTCCGGCACAATGGGCACGATCAGCTTGCCGATGTTCGGGTCCTTGAGCAGCGTGCCGAGGATGCGCACGAACGCCATGGTGGTGGAAATCGCCCGTTCGCCCGTGCCTTTGAGCTGTGTATCCAGCGCTGATAAGGGTGGCACCTGCAATGGCGCCACGGCGTTGAAACGCGCCGGGATATAGCCGCCCAACTGGGTCCGCCTGGCTTGCAGGTAGAGGGCTTCGACGCTGTCCGCGGCGGGTTTGAGATAAGGCATGTCACCCAACTGGTCGTCGGTGAGCGCCAGTGCGAACCGGTCACGGAACGCCTTGACCGCCTCGTCGCCCATTTTCTTGAGTTGATGATTGATGTTCTGGCCTTCACCCGCTTCGCCCATGCCGAAGCCTTTCACGGTCTTGGCCAGAATGACTGTCGGCCCGCCAGTGTGGCGCATGGCAGCGGCATAGGCGTTGTAGACTTTTTCCGGATCGTGGCCACCGCGAGACAACTTCCAGATGTCGTCGTCGCTCAGGTCGCTGACCAGCTCCAGCAACTGGGGATATTTGCCGAAGAAATGTTCACGCACATAGGCGCCGTTCTGGGATTTGTAGTTCTGGTAGTCGCCGTCAACGCATTCCATCATCCGTTGGCGCAGCAGGCCGCTTTTGTCCTTTTCCAGCAGGGCATCCCAGCCACTGCCCCAGATCACCTTGATGACATTCCAGCCAGCCGCCCGGTACAGGCTTTCGAACTCCTGGATCACCTTGCTGTTGCCACGCACCGGACCGTCCAGGCGTTGCAGGTTGCAGTTGACGACAAAAATGATGTTGTCGAGCTTCTCCCGGCCCGCCAGGGAAATGGCCGCCAGCGATTCCGGCTGATCCATTTCACCGTCACCGAGAAACGCCCAGACTTTGCGGCCTTGGTGTTCTTTCAGGCCACGATCTTCAAGGTAGCGCATGAACCGGGCCTGATACGCGGCGGTGATCGGTCCGAGCCCCATGGAGACCGTTGGAAACTGCCAGAAGTCTGGCATCAGCCGTGGATGCGGATAGGACGAAACACCGTCGCGGTCAGTCTCGCGGCGGAAGTTGTCCAGCTGCTCTTCGCTCAGGCGACCTTCCAGATAGGCGCGTCCATAGATGCCGGGTGAAGAATGGCCTTGGATGTACACCATGTCGCCAGCGAATTGCTCGGTGCGGCCACGGAAAAAATGCTCGAAGCCGACGTCATACAAAACGGCCGCCGATGCATAGGACGCGATGTGCCCGCCCACGTTTGAATGTTTGCCGGCGCGCAGCACCATGGCCAGTGCATTCCAACGGATATAGGCGTTGATCCGGCGCTCGACGGCCAGGTCGCCAGGGTAGGGCTGCTGGCGGTCGACCGGGATCGTATTGACGTAGGGGGTCGTCACTCGGCCGTAGAAATCGCCGTGGCGGTTGGCGTCGAAATCAAGCATCTGGTCGATCAGGTAGTGAGCGCGAGGGCGCCCTTCGACGCTTGCCACCGACTCAATGGATTCGAGCCATTCGCGAGTCTCTTGTGGATCCTCGTCGAGAAACATGGATTGTTGTGCCATCGTTGTCGTCTCCTGGACAGTGCTGCAGCACCGAGTCGTTTGGTGCCTGACTAAGGGGCGTGGGTGGACGCCAACCTTCTGGAATTTTGTAGTTGCATTTGCAACTACGAGCGAGAACTTATCCTGCCACGCGCTACAATTGCAACTAAATCGATCTCATCAAAAAGGTGCTGCATGTCTTCAAACGAGCCGGACACCTGGTTCAGATTCGTCCGGGCCCACCGCTGCCTGATCCGCGAAATAGAGCGTCGCCTGGCGGCTGAGGGGCTGCCTGCCTATGCTTGGTACGACGCGTTATGGGGCTTGGAAAGTGGCCCTGACGGCGCGCGGCGCATGAGCGAATTGGCCGATGTCATGGCCATCGAACGCTACAATCTCACGCGCCTGGTCGACCGCCTGGAGGCTGAAGGCCTGGTCACCCGCAGCCGCGCCAGCGACGACGGTCGAGGCGCGTACGCGGCCATCACCGAGAGCGGGAAAGCGCTGCGCAAGAAGATGTGGAAGGTCTATGAAGGCGCGGTGGACGAACTGTTCCTGTCGCAGTTCGATGACGACCAGCAACGAGTCTTCAGCGAAGCATTGGAACGTGCGGCCAAAGCGGCGCGCTCCAGTGGGCGAGCGGGATGAGCGATGTGTGTCATTGCAACAGGTATTGGCTCATCGCCTGCTCGACCAGCGCTCGGTCGATAAGCCCATCCTGAGCCAGGGCCTGCAACGACGACACCACGATCCAGTGTTTATCCACCGCTGCGCAAGCGGCACCGATAGAGTCGGCGCCGAGGGCCACGAACCGTGAGCCGATGTGGCTGCCGATCTGCTCGGCGACGTGCTGCGCGTAACCCGTCACCGCGACGACCGGATTGTCCGAGGGGCCCAGGCAGTCGAGCAGATGCGACGATCGTCTTGGCATCCCGGGGTGCATGCGATTCCAACGCTGTGCCTTGTCCGCGTCACGGGCTCACCAGCAGCGGGTGTTCATTCGCAATAGATGTGCTTCACTTTTCTTTTTTTGTCGATCACCACAGTGAGGCGAGATTTATCCGGGTGCTTGGCCCGTTCCGAGTGGGTGATCCGCACGCGCTTCACATCCAGTTTTTCCCTGTACTGGGCTTTGGACAAGGCTTTTTGAGCTATACCTCCAGGTTCCAGAATCATCGCCAGCCCGACTTTCTGAATATTGCAGTCCTCGGTCGCCAGCGCCGGGAAACAGGTGCCGGCCAATGTAATAGGCAGGATAAGTGGGAGCGCTCTGATGCAGCTTATCGTTGTATTCACCCTAGGCTCCTGCTCGCGAACCTGTAGCAGGTTAAGAGCCAACGCCGCCGCGCAACTACTGTCAGAGTCGACAGTAGCCAATATCAAATAGAAATATCCAAGCCGTGACTTTGCTGCATATCGCTATTAAGCGCTCCGCAGCCTCTGATACGACCGTGCGGCCCCGGATGCGCGCAAGGAGAACAAACCCAAAGGCAGTGCCTTGGAATTGGCCGAAGCGGTGTTCGTTTACCACAATGGGGTGCAGTCGTATTACGCGGCGCGTGGGTTTCGTGGGGTGCTGCAGGTTTAAGACAAACCCATGGCGAGGGAGCTTGCTCGCGCCGGGTTGCGCAGCAGCCCCCGGCGGCATGGCAGGGGAAAACGGTTGGCAGGTTTTGCGACTGCTGCGCAGTCGAGCGGGAGCAAGCTCCCTCGCCGCGGAGGTCGCCGCCGCGAAATCGCCTCACTGAAAAGTCAGAACCTCACATCCCTTGGCCTCAAGGATCTGCGCGAAGCCCGGCAACCGCGCCACAAAATCCGTCTCGAACGCCAGATACCGTTCCTGCGCCGGCACGTAACGAATCTCAGGCTTGACGCGCGGGATATCCTTGGTCGAGAGCTTCACTACCTCATTGCTGCGTTGATTCCAAAACCATGCCAGGGTCTGGGTGCCGAAGGTGTTGGCGCGATAACGCCACACCCACCAATCACCATGCCCACGGGACACATGAAGCTGTCCATGGAACGTGCGCAGCGTGATCACCTGCTTGGGCTGGGTGACCAGCAGGCGGGTGTCCTGGCGCAGCTCGCTGCCGAAGCCGTCCAACGTCGCCTTCGCCTTGGCACCGGTGATGAAATTGAAGCGCCACGCCAACAGCACCGTCTCTTGATAACCCGAGTGCTCGACGTTCGGCCGCGCGCCTTCGCTGAACAGCAAAATCTCGTCACCGCCCAGGTACGCGGTCGATGCGCGCAGCTTATAAGCCTCGGCGGGCATTGGCTTGGCGGCGACGGCCTGGTGCGGCGGGTCCTGGTTCCAGACCCAGCAGCGCTTGCCGTTGTGTTGCATGAACAGCAATCGGCGCGGGCCGACGGGCAGGATGGTCAGCTCATCCGAGTCCTCGAAAATCACCTCGCTGCTGTCCGCCGTGGTCCGCCAGATCCTCGTCAGGTGCTTGGGCTCGTAAATGCGCTGGCGCTCGAATATCGTGTCGTCTGCCACAACGCAGGGTTCTTCGAATGCCTGCCACTCCTGGCCGGCAGGTCCGAAGTCCTCGATGGTATCGCCCCGGCGAATCTCATATTTGAACCGATCATCCGCGCTGTAATCGCCGCGTTTGACCTGGCGTCGCCACAGGCTGCGCTGGGCGTTGGCGTCGATCAGCCGCAGGTCCCCGCCATCCACCTCATCGGTGCGTTGTTCGAGCATGTCCAGCTCGACAGGCGGCCACTGGTTGTAGTCGATCAAAAAGCACAACCACCGGTCTTCGTCCTGCTCGGTGATGGCAGCCCAGCCATTGCGATAGTTGTATTCATGCACGTGAGTGGGGCCGGGGTAGTCATGGACTTCCTGCAGCCAGTTCACCTTGCCGCGCTTGGTCTTGGCCGGTTTGTGTTCGGTCACCATGGGCTTGGGCGGCTCGATCAATCTCGGCGTGAATCTGGGTTCGCCACGTGGGCTTTGCCAATGCTGGGCAAACGCCTCGCGTTGGTCGGAGGGGAAAATAACCGGCCGATAATCATCGCCGCCGGCGTCCAGGTTCCACAGGTCGTAACCCTGGTGCGACAACAGCGCCGCCAGCGCCTCGAAGCAGACCTCGGGCATCTCGTTGGACAGCTCATCCAATAACGTCTCGAACCCCGGGCCGGCGAACACCCCGATGTCGGGGTAGTAATGCTGCAGCAGCCCAAGCAAGTCGCTGCCGGGTGTTTTCCAATCGATATGAACCAACGGATCAAAGGGCGATGGCGTCACGGCTGTCCTCCCGGTGAATTCTCTGCGCCGATCTTAGGCAAATCGATAACCCGTGGCGAGGGCGCAAGGTCCCTCGCCACGGTGTTACAGCAAGCCCCTTTCAAAGCTCTGGAAACTCATCCAGATAACACACCGGTGAGCTCGACTCCGTGCGTTTCTCCACCTCATCCTCCAACCACTGCGCCAGCACCACCGCGTTATTTTCATCCGTCGATTTGGCCGCATACACCAGGGTAAGCGTTCCATCCCGCGCAAGGTCCACCAGCTTCCACCAATGCTCCGGCCGCGCCGCCAATTCCTTGCGATACGCCTCGCGGAACTGCTCGAACGAAACCGCGCCCGCCTTGAACGCCTTGCGCAATGGGTGGGAAGGCCCGAGCTGCGGCAGCCACTCGGTGATCGCCAAGGCATCCTTGGGGCAGTTACGCGGCCACAAGCGGTCCACCAGCACCCGCACGCCATCCTCGGCGGTGGCGGTTTCGTAGGCGCGTTTGCATCGGATCATCAGGGCCCGCCTGTGGAAACTGGACCGACTGAGCATAGGTCGCCGACGAGGAGGTGACCAGCGAGCCACCCATCGGAAAATTGGAATTCCATCCCCTCATTCAAAAGCCATGGGCGCTCAAGCAAAGGCACTGCCCCCAGCGCGGCGGACATGATGGGCGCAGCACTGTGGGATTTTTCGAGCCGCAATCCGCCCCGGATTCGGTTTCTCCGTTTGATTTGTCGACAGGAACCGTCGGGTCGTCTTGGCGTGACCCGCTGTATCAGGAATGAGTGAACACAATGAATAGAAGTTACCGAGTCGTCTGGAATGCCGTGATGGGCGCATGGCAGGTGGCATCCGAGTTGGTCAAAAGCCAAGGCAAGGACAAAAGCCGTCAATCCCTCAACCTCAGGCTGAGCCTCGTCATGGGCGTGGGCGGCGGTGTATTCGCCTCGTTTGCCACGGCGGGGCCTTTGCCGTCCGGCGGCAATATCGTGGCGGGTAACGGCAGCATCCACCAGGGCGGCACGGGCATGGTCATTCATCAGGGCAGCGACAAGCTTGCGATTGACTGGCAGAGCTTTTCCATCGGCAAGGGCAACACCGTCCAGTTCGTCCAGCCTGGCGCGAATTCTGTCGCATTGAACCGGGTATTGGGCTCGGATGTGTCGGTGATCCAGGGCGCGCTGAAAGCCAACGGCCAGGTGTTCCTGGTCAACCCCAACGGCGTATTGTTCACCCCCGGCGCGCAAGTGGATGTGGGCGGTCTGGTGGCCTCCACGCTTAATCTATCCACCGAAGATTTCCTTGCCGGCAATTACCGTTTCAGTGGCGACAGCGCCGCGTCGGTGGTCAACCAGGGCAACATCAACGCAGCGCAGGGCGGCACTGTTGCCCTGATCGCTGCGAAAATCGTCAACGAAGGCAACATCACCGCGCACAAGGGCAACGTGGTGCTGGGCGCCGGCAGCGTCGTGACGCTCGACTTGGGTGGGCCGGTGCAGTTGGAAGTCCAGGAAGGCGCGTTGCAGGCGTTGATTGAAAACGGCGGTGCCATTCGTGCCGATGCCGGGAAAATCCTGCTGACCGCCCGTGCGGCGGAAACCCTGGCGAGCACCGTGATCAACAACACCGGCCTGATCGAAGCCCGTTCCCTGGATGTCGGTGAAAACGGCGTGGTCACGTTGATGGGCGACCGGGGCGACGTACAAGTGGCCGGGCGCATCGATGTGTCTTCCGACACCGCCAAGGGCGGCAAGATTGTCGTGACCGGGGATCGCGTGGCCATCAACGGCGGCGCTGCGCTCGACGCCACCGGCGCCAAGGGCGGCGGCGAGATTTACGTGGGCGGGAGCTGGCAAGGCAAGGACGCTTCGATCAAGCAGGCCAGCCAGACCACTATCGCCGCTGGCGCCGTGCTCGATGCATCGGCCACCGATAACGGCAAAGGCGGCACCGTGGTGGCCTGGTCGGATGTGAAGAAGCCTGGCAGCGTGACGCGCGTGGACGGCACCTTGAAAGCCACCGGCGGCGCCAAGGGCGGTGACGGCGGCAAGATCGAAACCAGCGGCGCCAAGCTGGCGGTGAGCAAAGCCGCCGATGCCTCGGCCAAAAACGGCAAGGGCGGCTTGTGGTTGCTCGATCCGGACAGCGTCACGGTGGGACCGGGCAACGGCGGGTTGACGGGCGGCGCCAACGGGACAGAGGCCACGGTCGGTTTCAACGCGATCGATACGGCCCTGGCCGGCGGCACCGATGTGGCGATCAAAGCCGACAACAGCATCCACTGGAACGGCGACTACACCCCGACGAACATCAGCGGCGATCGGACGCTGACCTTGCAGTCCGGGCACAACGACGTCGGCACGGGCCGCTACGTCTTCGGCAATATCTTCCTCAACGGTGATATCGATGCCAGCGGCGCGGGCAATGGCAACAGTTTGGCGTTGATCTTCAATGGCAAGATGGCGCTCAACACCGACGTCAGCCTGAAGAGCAACGGCGGCAACATCGTGTTTGCCGGCGTGGTGGATTCCGATGCGGTGGCCAACAAGCGCGAGCTGCGCGTGGACGCAGGTTCAGGCTCGATCATCTTCAGCGACATGGTCGGCGGTAACAGCGCCCTGGGCGCCCTGTACGCGACCACCAGTGGCGCCGGCAAGACGTATATCAACGGTGCAAAAGTCTTCACCAGCGGCGAGCAGGTCTACAACGGTGCGGTTGAGATGGGCACCTCGCAGTTCCTGAACGCAGACTTCGAAAACGGCCTGGTCGGCTGGAAGACCTCCATCGACCAGTTCTTCACTGGTGTGACCGTGGTGGAGGGCGTGGTATCTCCCGATGACCCGACGCTGCCAACCACATCGCCGACCAATGGCAACCCGCCGAGCGTTTCGCCTGGCGACCAGGGCGACATGAACTACAAGCCCCTCACACCGGTCGTCGCGGCTGGCCAGGGCCAGGACGGTGGCGCTGCGCTGCTGCTGGGCACCGAGAACAACTCCAACTGCCAGAACGCACCCGCCGGTTGCATCATGCGCGGTCCGTCGGTAGTGAGCGAGGGCACGGTCTCCCTGGCGGCGGGGGAAGCGGTCAGTTTCGATTACAAACCGGTTGCGGGCGGCGACACCTATGACGTCTTCGGCTATCTGTTGAACGTCAACACCGGTGAATACCAGATCATCCTGAACGAAACGGGGAACGGCACGGGCGCGGTGGATTGGAAAAGCCATACGGCGACCGCTGACAAGGCCGGCACGTACAAATTCGTGTTCGTTTCGGGCAGTTTCGACCAGACCGCCGGCAAGCAGGTTGGCGGCTCGCTGTACGTCGACAACATCAAGACCAACACCTCTGGCAGCAAGGGCCTGCAAGGCAGTTCGATTACGTTCAACGGCAGCCTCAACGGCACCGACAACAACCTGGCCATCAAGGCCGACGATATCAACTTCAACGGCGGCGCCGGCAGCGTTACCGGCAATGGCTCCATTGCCCTTGAAACCAACACCCCGAGCAAAAACATTGCCGTGGGCGGCAGCACCGGCGACGCCGCCGGTTCGTTGGAACTGACCGGCACCGACATCAGCGCCCTGGGCGACGGGTTCACTTCCGTCAAGATCGGTGGCGCGGACATGACCGGTGACATCAGCATCATCGAAGCCACCCGCATCAACGACAACCTTATCCTCGATGCCGGCACCGGCGATATCCACATCAACGACCAGTTGACCGTGGCGGACGCACCGGGCGCCGGCAACGACGACAACAAACCGGCTCCGGTCCTGGCATTGCAAAGCAATGGCGGCAAGATCGACCAGACCGCTGGCGGCGCCATTGTCGCCGATGGCCTGGTGTTGCTGGGTGACGGCGCCGTCCATGACCTGGACAACGCCGCCAACGACGTCGACACGATTGCCAGCGACACCGGCACCGTCAGCTTTGCCGATGTCGATGACCTGACCGTCGGCGTCGTCACCGTTCCTGACAGCCAGACCCCGGCGAACCCGCAAGGTGTGCCGGTGGCCGGCATGACTCAGACCGGCGACCTGAACCTTATCGCCGACACGCTCACGGTCGGCCAGGCATTGGCGACCCAGGGCAATACGAGCCTGACCGCCGACGAAATCGATCTCGCCGCGAGCGTTGCCGGTGGCGGCAGTCTCACCTTGCAGCAGAAGACCCCAGGCCTGGATATCCACGTGGGCGGCAGTGATGACCCAGAGGTGACCGGGCCAAACGATCCGCTGGTGCTGTCCGACGCTGACCTGGCCAACATCCAGGACGGTTTCGACAAGGTCGTCATCGGCAATGACAAGACCCGCAACATCACCGTCGACGATGAAGGCGCGACGCTCATGGACGACCTGGCGTTGGTCGCCAACGGTGTCCTGAACCTGCTGGGCGATCTGGCCCTCGAGGATCCCGAAGGCAACGACGAAGACGGCACGACCGGCAAAGGCCTGACCCTCACCGTCGACGCCGGCAAAGGGGCGACCCAGGCAACGGGCGCGACCATTACCGCGGACGAATTGGCCCTGCGCGGCGAAGGCGATTTCGACCTGGGCAAGGGGCATGACGTGGGCGTGATCGCCGCCGATGTCGGCAGCTTGAAATTCGCCGGCAACGGCAACCTGACGGTTGGCGTCGTGGACGGCACCGTGGGGATTACCTCCGACGAAGCGGTCACCCTGAAAACCGACCACGACCTGTCGCTGGTAAAAGGCATCACCATCGAAAACGGCCCACGGGATGACGTCGGCCAGGGTCAAACCCGCGCCGACGACATCATCACCCTGGACGTGGCGGGCAACACCACTCAGGCCGGTGACGCCGGGGCCAAGCTCGATGCCAGCGGCCTGGTGCTGCTGGGCGGCAACTACGCCCTGGGCAACAGCGGCAACGTGATCGGCGATATCGCCAGTGATGCGGGCAAGGTCCAGTTCAACAACAACGGGAACCTCAAGGTGGGCTCGCTTACCGCGACCCATGCCGATGGCACGCAAACGACCGTCACCGGTGTGAACAACACTGGCGACGTCAGCATCGCCACCGACGGTGATCTGGCGATCAACGAAGCGCTGGCCACCAGCGGCAACGTGTTCCTCAACGTCGATGGCAAGACCACCCAGGATGCCAACGGCAACATCACCGCTGACGGCCTGGCGCTCAATGGCGGCGACTTCGAGTTGCGCAACAACGGCAACGTGGTGGGCGACATTGCCAGCGAGGCGGGCAAGGTCGCGTTCAACAACACTGGCAATTTGAAGGTCGGCACGCTGACTGAAACCGACGGCAACGGCAACGTGGTCAAGACGACCACCGGCGTGAACAACACCGGCGACGTGAGCATCGGCACCGACGGCGATCTGGCGATCAACGAAGAACTGGTCACCAGCGGCAACGTGTTCCTGAACGTCGATGGCAAGACCACCCAAGATGCCAACGGCAACATCACCGCTGACGGCCTGGCGCTCAACGGCGGCGACTTCGAGTTGCGCAACAACGGCAACGTGGTGGGCGACATCGCCAGCGAGGCGGGCAAGGTCGCGTTCAACAACACTGGCAACCTGAAGGTCGGCACGCTGACTGAAACCGACGGCAACGGCAACGTGGTCAAGTCCACCACCGGGGTGAACAACACCGGCGACGTCAGCATCGGCACCGACGGCGATCTGGCGATCAACGAAGAACTGGTCACCAGCGGCAACGTGTTCCTCAACGTCGATGGCAAGACCACCCAAGATGCCAACGGCACCATCACCGCCGATGGCCTGGCGCTAAAGGGCGGCGATTTTGACCTGCGCAATGCCAGCAACTGGGTCGGCGATATCGCCAGCCGGGCGAAGGACGTCAACTTCGTCAACCGCACGGACGTCACCGTCGGCAGGCTGACCGAGACGGCGCTGGACGGCACCCAGCTGGATCAGATCGTTGGCATCGGCAACACCGGCAAAGTCCAGGTTGTAACGACCACCGGTAATATCACCCTGACCGAGAACGTCAGCACCACCAGCAATGCCGCTGATGCGATCGTGCTCAACGCCGGTCAATCCGCTTCGGCGGGCGTGGCCTCGGGCGGTGACGTGAAAGCCAACGCGGGCGTGACGGTGTCCACCGGCGCGGGTGGCCGGGCGGTGATCTACACCGGCAGCCTCGCCGGCAGCACCGGCGTGGTGGATGTGGTGGGCAGTGGCAGCGGCAACTTCCGCTACAACAGCGACGAGCAGCAGAGCAATTTCGGTCGGACGCTGGGCAACACCGGGGTTCATGCCATATACCGCGAGCAACCGACGCTGGTGGTGTCCACGAACGGTACGACCACCCAGACCAAACCATTCGACGGCCAAACCACGTTCAACGGTGGCGGTGCAGCCGGTTTCGACGTCAACGGCCTGCAGAACGGTGACACCAAACAGATGCTCGGCCAGCCGGAGTATTCGATAGGGAACCCAGACCCTGGCACCCACCAGATCAATATCGGTGGGCTGGCTGACCTCGGTTACCTGATCGTCAGCGACCCGGCCAATGCCAACCTCACGGTGACGCAGTCCATCGATCTCAGGGCCATCCAGCAGAGCGTCGCCGATGCAACGCGCATCGTCGTGCAAGTGACTTCGCCCCATGCGCCGGAGCTCAATCCGGTCCAGCCGAAACCGACTGATTGGTCCGGCGTCGGGGTCGAGGACGGCGGCCTGCTGCTGGTGGATCAGAGCGGCGCGCCGGCAAACGCCAATGGCGGCAACGCTGCGGGCGACGCCCTGGCCCAAGGCGACGGCGATTCGGCTGCCCAGGCCCAGGACGCCGACAGCGAGCGGGAACTGGCCGGGACTGTCTGCGCCGACGGCGGTGTATCGGGTGGGGCCGCCTGTGCGGCCTACCCGCCACAGACTGTTTTCGTCGTGCGCGGCGGTGTGCGCTTGCCGAGCCTGGCCATGCGTCCCTGACCCCTGACACTCACTTTTCCCTTTGAAGGAGCCCCTTGGCCGCGTCCCCGGACGCGGTCATGGGCTCAGGCAACCCGCTTTATTCGAGACATATTCAATGCATAACAAATTGATGTATTGCGCCGCTGGTCTGGCGCTGTTGTCCACTTCCCCGGCCTGGGCGGCGACCCTACCGGCACGCCCAATCCCTGACGCGGGGCGCATCCTGCAAGAACTGCCGATTCCTCAACAGGAACTGCCGCAAAGCATTCGCCTGGACGTCGAGGCGCCGCAACCGGCGCAGGAAAAAGTCGGCGGCGCCAAGGTCCAGCTCAATGCCGTGCGTTTCACCGACAATACCCGTATCGACGAGGCCAGCCTGCAACGCGTCGTCGCGCCGGCCATTGGCAAGTCTCTTGATCTGGACGAGCTGCGGGAAATCGCCCGGCAGGTCACGCTTTACTACCGTGAGCACGGTTACCCGTTTGCACGCGCCTACCTGCCGGCTCAGCGCATGGCCAACGGCGAGCTGACCATCGCGGTGATCGAAGGGCGTTATGGCAAAGTCACTGCCGTCAACGACGATGCAAAACTGGCCGCGCAGGCGCAGCCCTTCCTGGACGACTTGCAGCCGGGCGACGTGATCGAGCGTGACCGCCTGGAGCGCAGCATTCTGGTTCTGTCCGACCTGCCGGGCGTGGCGGTTCGTCCGGTCATCCGCCCGGGTGACGAGCTCGGTACGGGCGACCTCGATGCCCAGGTGAGCAAAACCAAGGCCTTCGAAGGCAAGGCCACGCTGGACAACCACGGCAACCGGTATTCGGGGCGCAATCGCCTGACGGTACAAGGTGACTGGAACAGCCCGATGATGCTGGGCGACCGGCTGAGCGCCGCCGTGATGGCCACCGATGAGGAGCTGTATTTCGGCAGCCTCGGCTACTCGATGCCATTGGGAACCTCTGGCCTGCGCGGCAACGTGGGCTACGCCAAAAGCTCCTATGACCTGGGCGCTGAATTCGCCGACCTGGGCGCGACCGGTACCGCCGAAGTCAGCAGCGTCGGCTTGAGTTATCCGCTCGTTCGCAGCAATCAGGCGAACCTCATGCTGGCCGGGCAGTACCAGCACAAGGATCTAGAAGATAAGTACGAAGTACTGGGCCTGAGCTTTGAAAAAAGCAGCGACTCGCTGCCCATCAGCCTGCAGTTCGATGTAAGGGACACCTTGCTCGGCGGCGGCATCACCTACGGCGGCGCGACGCTGACCTACGGTGACTTGAAACTCGATTCCGCCCTGCGCGAGGGCGACCGTCAGACCGCCCAGACCGAAGGTCAATTCAGCAAGGTGAACGTCGACCTTGCCCGCCTGCAAGCGCTGCCCGCCAACTTCACGCTGTTCGCCCGGTTCCTCGGCCAATGGAGCCAGGACAACCTCGATTCCTCCGAAGATTTCAGCCTCGGTGGCATCGATGGGGTGCGGGCTTATCCACAAAGCGAAGCCTCGGGCGACGAAGGCATGCTGACCCAGATCGAGCTTCGCTACCCCATCGACAAGCTGACGCCTTACCTGTTCTGGGACGCCGGCAAAGTGCGCATCAACCACGACGAGTGGGCTGATGAGGAAAACACCCGCAGCATCTCCGGCGGCGGTGTGGGTTTGCGCGCTCAGTACGGCCCGCTCTCGTTCGACGCAACGGTCGCCTGGCGTCACTCCGGCGGTGAAGCGCAGAGCGACACGCGTCAGGAAAACCCACAACTGCTGGCCCAGATTGGTTACCAGTTCTAACCAAACGCCGCTCATTCAAGGTAGTCAACAAACCCGTGGCGAGGGAGCTTGCTCCCGCTGGGCTGCGCAGCAGGCCCTGCAGTTCGGCACAGTTAGTCGACCATATCTCGTTTGTGGCGAGGGGATTTATCCCCTCGCCACATGTCTATGCCCCCCCAACTACATCCCACCCCGAACGGCATGACCGTTTATCGTCTGTTGAAAATTTGATAGCTTCAGTTCTCGCCCGCCCTGCCGTTATATCCATTTATTGCCGGCCCGATAGGTGATCTTCCGCCGGCAGTTTCGCGACAGAGAGCTGGCTAAACACAACAAGAGACCTGGCGAATGGACAACGGACGATACGCAAGGCAGGCAGCGACGGCGGAGGGCACGGCGGTGTCCGAGCCCGTGCCGCATATCCTGCTGATCGATGATATCCCCGAAGACATCCGCGCCACGCTCATCCTCTTGAAGGCCCAGCCCTGGCGCATTTCCCTGGCCAGCGACGCCTATCAGGGCTATCAACGGGCACTTGCGCTGCGCCCGGACCTGATCGTCCTGGATGTGCACATGCCACAAATGGACGGCTTCAGCCTGTGCAGGCTCTTGCGCGAGGCACCGGCCACCCGGCATATCCCGATTCTGTTCCTGTCTTCTGCAAATACCTCATTGGAACGATTGGAAGGGCTGACCGTGGGCGCCGTGGACTACATCCCCAAATCCTGCGCCCCCGAAGAAGTGCTGGCGCGCATCAAGATCCACCTGCAGCTGACTTGGCGCGCACCACCGACCGTCCAGGAAAGTCCGGCCGATCCGGAGCCGCAGGGTGATGAAATCGTGCTGCGCGCGGCCATGCGACTGATAGAAAACCAGTTGGACGACATGCCGTCCCTGGGCATGCTCGCGCAAAAAGTCGGCACCCATGAGAAACGCCTCTCCGCCATTTTTCGCGAGCATCTCGGGCTGACCGTGTTCGCCTATATTCGCGACGCGCGATTGCGGCGCGGCCAGGATCTACTGTGCGAAAGCGCCATGAGCGTGCAGGATGTCGCCGAACTGGTGGGCTTTCGCAGCGCCTGCAACTTCACCACGGCCTTCCGCCAGCGAATCGGCATGACGCCCAGCCAGTTTCGCCAGCAAACCCTGGGCATCGTTGAAACCGAGTCGGCCGGGCGCACCTGATGCGGCTTCTTCAGTTTCTGTTGCTGACCATTACATTGTTATCCACAGGCCTGCTGCGTGCGGCACCTGTGGATATCTGCCGCGCCGACTCTCTGAACCTGATGTCCGTCGTGCGGATTCTCGAAGACACTCAGGCACGCCTGAGCCTGGAAGAAGTCGCTCGGCTGCCAGACACGCAGTTCAAAGCCGCCACCCCAAGCTGGCCGACGCAGGGCTACAGCCGCTCCGCCTTCTGGTTGAAGTTTCGGCTGACCAATTCGAGCGATGCGGCGTGTTCGCGCTTGCTGGTGGTCGGGGCGCCGCGCCTGGAAGACATCCGCGTCTACCAACCGGGGTACGAGGCCCACGGCGGCGGCGCCTATCCCCTGGCCGAATGGCCTCAGCCGGCGGCGCGCCAGCCGGCGTTCCCGGTGTCGTTGGCGGCGGGGCAAAGCACCACGGTGTTCGTCCGGGTGGCGAGCAACTTCCAGATGCTGCTGGAGCCGGAACTGTGGTCCGAACCGGCGCTGCTGCGCAGTCAGCAACAGACGTACCTGAGCGACGGGCTCTCCCTCGGCATTGTCCTGCTGGTCGTGCCGTTCGGCTTTATCGTCGGCTGGATCCTGCGCTCCCGGCTGCTGATGGTGAACGCGGGTGCGGTACTGAGCTACATCCTGCTGACCTGCATCCTCAACGGTTACCTGATCTACTGGCCGTCGGCGCTGGGCTGGATGCGCGAGCTGCTGACCTGCGCCAGCGCGCTCTCGTTCGTACTGTTCCTGGCGTACTTCCGTGTACTGTTGCAGGTGTCCCAGCTGCCCAGGATCATCGGCTGGAGCTATTGGGTGCCGCTGCTAGGTTGTGTCTTCGGCCGACTTTGGTGGTTGAAGATCGATGCGGTCCAGGGCGCGCAGATCGTTCAGGTCTTCCTGATGAGTTTCTACGGCGTGTTGTTCGCTACGTTATTCATGGCGTGGCGCAGGCGGCTGAGCTATAGCTGGATGGCATGGCTGGTGCCTGGGCTCTTGGTGGGGCAACTGCTGATGCGGATTTTCTTCCCCCAGGAACAATTGCCCTGGCAGTCGCCGGAAAGCAAGTACAGCCTGTCTTCCACCTTGGCGGGCGTGGTGTTGCTGGTGTGCACCTTGATCATGGAAGTGGCCCGCAGCCGCAACCGGGAAAAGCACGCGCTGTCGACCCTCGAACAGCAACGCCAGGCAGAGCACGAGCGCCTGGAAAGCACCGTGGCCCTGCGCACCTCGCAGCTGCGCGACTCCCTCGCGGCTCGCAGCGCATTGATGGCGCGGATCAGCCACGACCTGCGCTCGCCACTGGTGCGCATCATCGACTATGCGCGCCTGCTACACGGCGGGCCGAATCGCGACTACCCGGCGACGATCGAGCGCAACGCCCGTCAACAACTGGAGCTGATCGACGAGATGCTCGAGTTCTCCCAGGGCGAGCTGGAGCAGATGCAACTGACCCTCGCGCCGGGCTATCTGTACGGCTTTCTCCAGGAAATCGCCGACGAGGCGGGCTTTCTCGCCGCGCGCCAGGGCAACAGCTTCAACGCGGTAATGGCCCAGGACCTGCCGCCCCTGGTGGAGGCCGACTTCAAACGGCTTCGGCAGGTGCTGATGAACCTTCTGGCGAACGCGGCGAAATTCACCCGCAACGGCCAGATCCGTTTCGAAGTGGGCTGTTGTCCGGGAGCAACCGCTGACACCGTGGAGCTGCGCTTCAGCGTGATCGATACCGGCATCGGCATCGATCCGCAAGAATTCGAACAACTGCTGCAACCGTTCCGCCGTGGCCGCAACGCCCAACGCTACGAAGGCAGCGGGCTGGGGCTGTCCATCGTCACCCAATTGCTGGAACGCATGGGCAGCCGTCTCGAACCCCAGGCCACGGGGCAGGGCAGCCACTTCAGTTTTCGCCTGCAACTCAAATGCGCCCAGGAAGATGACCTGGAAAACGGCATCGTCGATAACAACATCACGCCGCTCGATGGCCAGGGCAAACACGTGTTGCTGGTGGACGACATCGAACAAAACAGCGAATGGCTCTATGACCTGCTGGCCGGTTACGGTTTCGATGTGAGCATGGCGGCGAGCGGCGAAGATGCCTTGGCTTGCCTGGCGGAACAGCCAGTCGACCTGCTGATCAGCGATCAGATGATGCCTGGGATGGACGGTTGGGAACTGCTGCGACACGTTCGCGCCCGTGAGCATGATCTGCCCGTGATGCTTTATTCAGCGGTCCCGCCACACAGGCCGCCGGGTTACCCCGAGGACCTGGCCTTCGACGCTGTGCTGCTCAAGCCCACCGACAGCCGCCAATTGCTGGCGCGGATCAAGACCCTGGTTTGCCCGGACACGGTGCATCGAGCAATGGCCCGGGAGTTCTAGCATGCCGGGTATGGGTTATCGGCTGCTCTTGCTCGGCAGCCTTACGGTATTGCCTTGGCTGTCGGCCAAGGCAGCGCAAGACACCTCCGGCGGCCTCGTCCTTGACCAGACCACCGTCACCGCTCGCCGCCGCGAGGAAGACCCGCAAGACGTGCCGATCCCGATCAACGTCCTCTACGGCGATCAGCTGGACGAAGCCGGCCTGCATCGTCTGCAAGACATTCAACAACGGGTGCCGGGCCTGGTGGTGTCCGGCCACGATGCCCGTTATGCCGGTTTCGGCCTGCGCGGCTTTGGCGCGACCGCCTACAACGATGGCCTGGAAGGCAGCGTCGGCACCTACGTCGATGGCGTTTACCAGGCACGCCAGGGCATGGCCTTCAGCGAGTTGATGGACATCGAACGCATCGAAGTGTTGCGCGGGCCGCAAGGCACCTTGTTCGGCAAGAACACCACCGCGGGCGCGCTGAACATCGTCACGCGCCAGCCGACTTTCCAGCCCGAAGCCAACCTCGAAGCCAGTTACGGCGAGCGCGGTCTGCGGGAATATCGCGGCACCATCTCCGGGCCGCTGCAAGACGGCGTTCTCGCCGGGCGGCTCAATGTCTTCGACGGCTCCAGCGAGGGCGCCGTGGAAAACCTGCACGACGGCAGCCGCCTCGGCGACGCCGACAGCCAAGGCCTGCGCGGCCAATTGCTGTGGACGCCGAACAGCGACTTCAGCGCCCGCCTGATCGCCGACTACGCCGAGCAGAACGAAGCCGGCAACGTCCTGTTGGTCAATCATTACAGCGAGCAAACCCGCAAGCGCGCCAAGTTCTTCGGTTACCCGCTGGCGGAGCCTGACCCTTACCAACGGGAGAACCGCATCGACGCGCCGGGTCGCCCGCGAACTCTGCAGAACGGCGTGTCACTGGAATTGAATTGGGACTTGGACGAGGCGATGCGCTTCACCAGCATCACCGCCTACCGCGACTGGGACTACCGCGCCGGCCGCGACGGCGACAGCACCGCGCTGGCGGTGGCCCAATCCGAAACCGAGTTGGGCCATCGGCAGTTCAGCCAGGAATGGCGGCTGTCTGGCACGGCCGGCTCGTCCGTCGATTATGTCGCCGGGCTCTATTACCTGCGCCAACAGCTCGACCGCCAGATCGACGCCGAATTCGGCCCGGACGCCGCGCCCTGGTTCGTTGGCGATCAACTGGAGGCACTGCAAAAAATCTTCGGCATCACGTTTACCGATCCGAGTCAGGTGCCTTCCGTGCTGCTCGATGGCGCTCGGCAGCGTTATGACGGCGAGCAGAAGGGCGACAGCCGCGCGGTGTTCGGTCAACTTTCCTGGCGTCCGATCGACCCGTTGGAACTCACCGGCGGCCTGCGCTACAGCCAGGAGCGCAAGGACGGCTGGATCTCCCGCGACGTCAGCAACCTTGCCCCGCTGAACGGCTTACCCCCGGTGTTCCAGGTGGGCGGGCAATTGCTGCGGGACATCGCCCTCGGCGGTACTTATTACCGTGAAGACTCCATCAAAGAAAACAACGTCTCCGGCCTGCTCAGCGCCAGCTATCGCTTCAGCGATGCCGTAATGGGCTACGTCAGTTGGTCGCGGGGCTACAAGGCCGGCGGCATCAACTTCGACGTGATCGGCCCGTTCACCGAGCCCACCTTCGAGCCGGAACGCGCCACGTCCCTGGAGGTGGGCATGAAGACGCAGTTCTGGGATCAGCGCGCATTGCTCAATCTTGCCGTCTACCGGACCGACGTCGATGACTACCAAGCGCTCACCTACAGCCCGCCGACATCGCTGTTCGCGCCGCCGCTGCGGGACAACCTGATCAACGTCGGCAAAGTCCGCTTGCGCGGCATCGAACTCGATTCCGCGTGGCAACTCACCTCCCAACTCACCGGGCGCCTGGGCGTGGCCTGGAGCGACGCGCGCTACCGCAGCTTCCCCAACGCCCCGTGCCCACCGGCCTCGGGTCAATGGACCTGCGACCTCAGCGGCGAGCGCCTCTACAACGCGCCGGAATGGAACCTGAGCAGCGGCCTCGACCACACCCACCCGCTGCCCTATGGCCTGGAACTCTACAGCGGCGTCGACTACAGCTTCCGCACCGGTTACTACGGCACCCTCGAAGGCGGCGAAGGCAGCTATCAACCCAGTTACGGTCTCACCAACCTGCGCCTGGGCATGCGCAGCCAGGACCGCGCCTGGGAAGTCGAAGGCTGGGTGCGCAACGTGTTCGATCGCAACTACATCACCGCCGTCTACTCACTGCTCGGTGCCGGCGACTACGGCGTCATGACCGGCAGCGAACGCACCGTCGGCACCACCGTCAGGTTTCGTTATTGACCGAAAGGCAGCGGGTCGGACAAAACGCCAGGCGATTACCACCGGCCTTTTTCGACAGGTACATGGCCTGGTCCGCCTTGCTGATCAGCCCATCCACCTCAAGCCCATGCTCCGGAAAAAACGCCACTCCGATACTCGCGGCAATCTCCACCGTCTGCGCGCCAATCAGGATCGGCGCATTGGCCGCCGCCAGCATCCGCTTGAGCATCGGCTCGCAATCCTCCACTTCCTGCAGCCCCACCAACCCGGCCACAAACTCATCCCCCCCAAGGCGCGCGAACGTATCGCCCTCGCGCAACGTCGCATTGATCCGCGCCGCGACAATCTGCAACACCCGATCCCCCCAGTCATGCCCATAACTGTCGTTCAGCGCCTTGAACCCATCCAGGTCGATAAACGCAATCGCCACCTTCTGCTGATGAACCCGCGCCTTGCCCAACGCCTGCCGCATCCGCTCGGCCAACAACAACCGATTGGGCAACTGCGTGAGCGCGTCATACCGCGCATCCCGTTCCAGCAACTGCAAGCGCTGCTTCATCTGCGTCATGTCGCTGAACAGCGCCACGTAGTGCTGAACATTGCCGTGACGGTCATGCACCGCACTGATGCTGATCCTCGACGTCATCTCCCGGCCATCTTTATGGTTGGTCTGAATCTCACCGGACCAATGCCCGTGGAAATCCAGCGCGTTCTTCATCGGCGCGTAAAACGCGGTGAGGCGACGGACCATGCGATGGGAGTTCAGCTCATGGCCCTGAATCTCTTCCTGGCCATAACCGGTGAGCCGCGTGAAGGCCTCGTTCACGGCGATGACCCGGCCGAAGGGATCAACGAGGATGATGCCTTCGCGGGCATGGCAGAACACGGTGGTGGCCAGCTCTGGGCACAGGGTGTTGAGGTGACGGTCCAGGGTGGCTTCGTCGCGGGTGGCGGGCCATGTATTGGAATCGAAGCCTTGCAGGGCCAAGTAGCGGACCAGGGAAGAGAGCGATTTGTGCAGGCGTGTCAGGGCATTCGTGGCAAGCCTGGAGTTCAGGCAATAGCTGCGAATGAAGGTGTGTAGGTTCATGGGAGGGACGCGGTGCTCGGTTGTAGCGCTTGGGGTGGGTGAAGCGGGGGATTATCGAGGTGGGGGGGCGGTGGGGTGTTTGCTGGAGGGGATGGGGGCTTTGCGGGAGGGGATGGAGTGGAAAGATATTTTTGGGCGGGTGATATCAGCCGGCGGGCGGATGGATGTCCGGCGTCCTTGCGGTAGGGAAAAAAATTCCCTAGCCATGCTTGGCATGGCTGCCGTATATAGCGACCGTAACTGGAAAATAAAAATCTACCCGGACGATCACGCTCCGCCGCATTTTCAGGTACAAACGCCTGACGGTGAATCGCTGGTGGAGATCGATGGGCTCCAGGTCCTTGGCAAAGGAGCCAACCCTAAAGCCTTGAAAGCCGCCTTGGCGTGGGCGACAAGTCACAAGGCTGAACTGCAACGTGTTTGGAATGAACAGAGTCGGAGGCACTGACCCATGATCAGCAAAGCCAGAATCAACAGCGTGAAGCCTGTCCCCGGCAAACATGCCTTGCAGGTGGAGTTTGCTAACGGTAAGCGCTACGACGTTGACTTGCGGGAATACATCCAACAATTCCCGGTGCTCAAGCCCCTGGAGGACTTGTCGTTGTTCGGCACCGCCCAAGTGGGCGAATGGGGCTTCGATGTGAGCTGGGGGGATGACTTGGAACTGGCGGCCGTCACTTTGCATCGGTTGGCGCTGGAGCAAGCCGGTGAGGTGATGCCGACCCAGGCATTCAAACGCTGGATGGCCGCCAACAAACTCTCGTTGACGACCGCCGCGCAGGAGCTGGGCTTTACCCGTCGCACTATCACCGCTTATAGCAGTGGAACCTCAATGATTCCCAAGCATGTGGCCCTGGCTTGTAAAGGATGGGAGTCTGAGCACAAGGGCAAAAAAGTGACAAAAGCTGAGAGCAAAAGGACCTCGCAAATAGCTTAATGAGACAAAGCCCCTGCCCCGCTATTTTACTGACTGAATGATTACGGCTGCACAGAGCAAGCTACCTCGCCACGGGGATAACTGGACGTCCGTTGAGTTTCAGGCGCAACAGTTCCTTGTGGGAGCGAGCTTGCTCGCGATAGCGGTGCGTCTGTTAGCGGATCCATTTCACTGACCAACCTGGTCATCCACCGTCAACATAACCCGACCAAACCTGGCGTTCTCATTCAGCGGCGTAATTGCCAATAACTGATCGAGGCGAATCTCCTGACGACCCTCCGCCGTTTCGACCTCAAGAAATTCCTCCCGCGTGGAAGCGGTCCGCGTGGTAATCGCCCGAGCCGTCACGCGTTGGCCGTCAGTCAGTTCGATGTCCAGCGTGTAGCCGCACAGGCAGGCAATCTCCAGGTAGTCGTGCAGGTCGCAGTGCAACGGTTTATAGGTGTCCATCTCACGCCTCGCCGTTTTGCAGTTTGAGAATGAAGTGAAGCGACCGACAGGTTGACGTTTTGAGTCGCCACCCGCCGGGTCGCAGGGCAGGGCGAATCAGAGCAGTTGCTTCAGCATCGCTTGCAGCCGGTCATTCCCCGACTCATCGAGCGGAAACACCGGCAAGCGCGGGTCGCCGACTTCCAGGCCGAGGGTGCGCAGCCCCGCCTTGATGGTAGCGGGCAAGCCGCCCTTGAGGATGAAATCCAACAGCGGCAATTGACGATAAAACAATGCCCGAGCTTTGCTCAGGTCATTGGCCAACACGGCGGCGTAGAGGTCGAGATTGAGTTGCGGGATGAGGTTCGGCGCGGCGGTGCACCAGCCCTTGGCACCGGCCGCGAAGGCTTCCAGCGCCAGTGGATTGCAGCCGTTGTAGAACGGCACCTGGCCTTCGCCCAGCAGTTGCAGCTTGTGCATGCGCTGGATATCGCCGGTACTTTCCTTGACCATGGTGACGTTATCCATCGCGTTGAAAATCCGCAGGATCAGGTCCACGGACATGTCGATGCCGCTGGTGGCCGGGTTGTTGTAAAGCATGATCGGCACATCGATGCTGGCGCCGATGGTCTGGTAGTGCCTGAGGATTTCCGCCTCGCTCAGTTTCCAATAGGAAGCCGGCAAGACCATCACCACATCGGCGCCGTGATCCTGGGCAAAACGCGCGCGGCGCACCGCTTTGGCGGTGGTCAAGTCAGACACGCTGACCACGGTCGGCACCCGGCCGGCAACGCGGGCGATGCTGAATTCGCTGACCTGGTCCCACTCCGCGTCGCTCAGGTAGGCGCCTTCGCCGGTGCTGCCCAAGGGCGCGATGGCATGTACGCCGCTGTCGATCAGGCGGTCGATGGACCGGCCCAATGCGTCCAGGTCCAAGCCGTGGCCGTCGGCGGAGAAGGGCGTGATGGTGTAACCGATGATGCCGTGGATGTTGGGGGTAGACATGGCGTCGCTCCTATTGGGTTCAGTTCAGGCAATCGGCGTGTTGGCGCAGGTTCTGCCGGGCGTAGTAGTTGAAGGCGGCGGCGTGACGCTTGGGACGGGCGATCCAGTCGTGAGCTTCGCGGCCCAGGTGCGGCAGGATCGGCTTCACCTCGCCGGCGGCCATGGCGAGCAATTGCAGCTTCGCGGCGCGCTCGATCAACTGGGCGATGTTGCAGGCTTCTTCCACGGTCTCGCCGGTGGACAATTGACCGTGGTGGGAAAGCAGAATCGCCCGCTTGTCACCCAGGGCGCCGGCGATCAATTCGCCTTCCTCGTTGCCCACGGGCACGCCCGGCCAGCCTTCCAGGAACGCGCAGTCTTCGTACAACGGGCAGAGGTCCATGTGGGAAATCTGCAGCGGCACTTCCAGCATCGACAGTGCGGCGATGTGGGTCGGGTGGGTGTGGATGATGCAATTCACATCCGGCCGGGCGCGGTAGACCCAGGTGTGAAACCGGTTGGCCGGGTTGGGAATGCCGTGGCCTTCCAGGACCTCGAGGTCTTCGTTGATCAACAGCAGGTTGCCGGCGGTGATCTCATCAAACCCCAGGCCCAGTTGCTGGGTGTAGTAAGTGCCAGGCTGCGGCCCGCGTGCGGTAATCTGCCCGGCGAGGCCGGAGTCGTGACCGTTCTCGAACAAGATGCGACAGGTCAGGGCCAGCTTTTGTCGCACAGTCCACGTATTATCCGGCAGTGATTTCTGCATCTGGTTTACAGCATGCTGGACCAATTGGTCCTTGGGCGTCGCCAGTGTCTTGCTCATGTCAGTTCTCCTGATTCGTTCTTTGACCGTTCTTGATCCGCGTCATGGAAGCTGTGGGATGGAGGCGCTAATGACACTAAATAGACTATATGACACAAAGTGTCATTTGCAATCGCAGATTGTCCGTTTCCCTGGAAATGTGGGTTACCTATGTCCATTCGCTTGAAATTGCTCAGAAAAAAACTCGGTGTGACGCTGGACGTCCTGGCTGAAAAAACAGGGATGACCAAGAGCTACCTGTCCAAGGTGGAACGGGGTCTGAGCACGCCCTCCATCGCCACGGCGCTCAAGCTGTCCAAGGCGTTGAACGTGAACGTCGAGGAGTTGTTCTCCGAGGAAAACGTCTCGCTCGACAGCTACAGCCTGGTGCGGTGTGAAGACCGCCAATCCCTGGCGGCGAACCCTGGCAGCGCTGAATACGCCGTGTTGGCTCACCAGGTTTCCGAGCGAACCTTGCTGCCCTTCATCCTCTACCCCCCGGCCGAATTCGCCGCGCACCATGCGTTCAAGGAACACACGGGCGAGGAGTTCCTGTTCGTTCACGAAGGCCAGGTGGAAGTGGATTTCATGAACGAGCGCGTCGTGTTGAATCGCGGCGATGCGTTGCATTTCAACGCGCAAAAACCCCATCGCCTGCGCTCGGTGGGTGATGTTCAGGCGCAGTTGCTGGTGGTGGTGCACAGCGCTGAATCGGCACAGAAGGGCGAAGACGCCTAGCACCACGCTGTTCACCGGGTAAACACCAACCCCCCGTGGCGAGGGAGCTTGCTCCCGCTGGGCTGCGCAGCAGCCCCCTCCCATGAGCGCCTTGCCACAGATTTTTCGACAGCCTCAATTGAATGGCATCGGACACCTGCTCGGACCAGTCGAGTGACGTCCTGTCAGTAAAGACCGACAGACACTAGCGACAAGGCCCGCCAAGCCACAGCGCCTTGCGCCTTTGCCTACAACTACGCCAGAATCCGCCGGCTTGTGCGCCTGGGGTTGCGTCGGTAGTTTGGACCTGTCACTGCTCATCAGTGATCGGGTTTAGCAGCTCGTGGTGAAACAGGTTTGTGCAAGGTGTCATCCAGCCAGGAATCTCCTTCCTGCACTTAATGGTGGCTGTGCGCAGGGCGTCCCCGGACGCGCCGGTTTCTTGTTTCCCCGGTCTGCTAACCTGCGTACAGCTGCCTCCCATCGTTTAGCAGCGAGCGGGTGATGGCTCCAATGACAGGAAGCAAGACGATGGCAAAAGAGACTCCGAACCCTCCTGATACGAACGAGCATGTCTCCCGTGCTCAGTCTGCCCGCAACAAGAAAATCGACGACGCTGCCACGCGAGCGTTGGATTGTTATCTGAAACCCAAGCCTAAGAGCGAAACATCGGACAAGACCGACTCCATTTTACGGATTGATCCGAATGTGGATTCTGAGTGTTTGCTTGCGAATCTCAGTGAGAATTTGGCTTCGGCGAACGCGATGATCAGTGATTTGGCGTTTGATCTGGATGGGTCGCGACGGCGTGTTGCATTGGGGATTTTGCAGGTGATTGAGGTAAGTGAGCTGTTGGCGAATCGGGCGTTGGATATTGTTGAGGTGAGGTAGCCGAGGCGTTCGCCTCGGCAGGAAAGGCCTTGCGCAGCAGACCTTTCCTGCCGCCTGACGGGAGCATCAAAGCACACTTAAGACCTGCAGCGTGTGTGGAAGGACCAGAGTCGTTTTGATCTGGGCGATGATGTAACGAGGAATCACTGAGGCGCGCTTTGCATTAAATGAGTGGACTGAAAGGCCCGTGGCGTACTGCCTGTTATTTTTCGAAAGGCCGCCACATAGGCTGCTGCACTCGCAAACTGCAAAGTATGTGCAACCGATTTGACGGACCGATTCGATGCCAGCAGATCCAGCGAGGCAACGATGCGCGCCCGTTGGTGCCATGTGCGATAGTTCAAGCCCACTTCCGCGCTAAAGCGCCGCGTAAAGGTGCGTTCGGACATGGCCGCACGATACGCAATTTCAGATATCGACCAATGCCACTGATTGCCTGAAATCAGCTCCATCAATGCCGCGCGCAGCCGCTCGTCAGTCGGCATCGGCAAGTGTGTCGGTAGGCAGGCCGCTTCACCCAATGCATGCAGTAATAACTGCACCATCAATTCGCGCATCTCACCCTGGCGCGGCTGTTCGAACAAGCCCAGTACCAGTTCCCTGATAAGGCTGGATGCCACGACCGCGTGCACTTCGTTGCAACGCGCGAAGCGGGCGACTTCGGTGAACAATGCCGGGTGGAAATACACCGTTCGCATCTCAACATCCGACAGGATTTGAATGGCATGGGGTTGATGCGGCGGTATCCACAACGCCCGTTGCGGTGGAACCGTCCAGCGACTTTGCTGTGTTTCAACCAACATCGTGCCGCGCAACGCAAACACCAATTGCCCGGTCTGGTGCTCGTGCGAAGGCAACACAGCGCCGCGCTCATGCCGCTTCGCTAACAGGCGAAACTCGGCGGGCTCGGGGATGGCGCGTCAGCGATATTTTTTGGCTGATGGAGTCTGACATGCCAAACATACTATAGGACTCTGACCACTCGAATCGAGGCCATCATGCACCGTGACTCTGCTCTTGTTCACCTGGGCCGCACCAGCGCCGCAGCGGTTCATGCGGTCAACCCACCCTTGGTACGCGCTTCAACAGTAGTGTTTGAAACCCTGGAGGAATATCGGCATTCGTACCAGGGCAGGGTTTTCGAATCGTCACGTTATGGGCGCTCGGGCACGGTCACCACGTTTGAGTTACAAGAGGCCATGGCACGCCTTGAAAATGCCGAAACCTGCATCGCCACCTCCAGCGGTTTGAGCGCTATCGCCGCAGTGTTAGGCGCACATGCGGGACCGGGAAAACATATTCTGGTCTACAACGGCGTGTATGGTCCGACCCGAGTATTTTGCGAGCAATCGCTGACAGCACTTGGCACCAAAATCAGCTTCTTCAACGACAGCGCCGAAGTAGGCCAACTGATCGACGAGAATACGAGCCTTGTTTTCGTCGAGGTGCCTTCGTCGTTGACGCTGCAGATGCTGGACATTACGCAAGTGTGCGCGGCGGCCCGTGAACGGGGCATACCGGTTGCCTGCGACTCAACGTGGGGCTCACCGATGTACTTCAACGCCCATGCGCTGGGGATCGATATTTCGATTCATGCGGCTACCAAGTTCATCAACGGCCACTCAGACGTCATTCTCGGCCTTGTGACCGGCGCTTACTCAACGTTGGACACGACGCGCAAATGGTGTGACCGCCACGGCTCGCATGCCTCCCCGGATGCGTGCTGGCTCACCCTGCGCGGATTGAGAACACTCGCCGTGCGCATGCCCCGGCATCAAGCCAGCGCAATCGAAGTGGCTAAATGGTTAAGTGCACATTCGAAGGTCAAACGCGTGATGTTTCCAGTATTGGCCTCCGATCCCGGGCACGCACTTTGGAAAAGACAGTTCTCCGGTGGCGCAGGGCCCTTTACTTTCGAACTGCAACCTTGCAATGAAGCCACATTTGAACGCTTCATCAATGCGTTGAAATTGTTTGGCCTAGGCACCAGTTGGGGCGGGTATGAAAGTCTGGTCATGCCCGCCATTCCACACGAACTGCGCTCGATCAAGACGCTCCCTGACGAGGGGCGGCTGGTTCGTTTACACATTGGGCTCGAGCATGCGCCGGATCTGTGTGCGGATCTGGCCCAGGCGTTTGATCGGATGGAGGGATGAGCCGGAAAAACGCTTCTTTTGAAAGGTCTGACAGTCCTGGCTCACAGAGCCCGCAAGCCCCACGTCGCCTTGCGCCTTTGCCTACAACTACGCCAGAATCCGCCGGCTTGTCCGCCTCCGGTTGCGTCGGTACTTCGGGGCCTGTCAATGCTCATCAGTGATGGCTCCCACTACAGGAAGCAAGATGATGGCGAAAGTTACTCCGAATCCTCCCGATACAAACGAACACGTCTCCCGTGCTCCATCTGCCCGCAATAAGAAAATCGATGACGCCGCCACGCGAGCGTTGGTTTTTTACCTGAAGCCTTGTGCGGAACAGGCTCGCCAGCATGCATGCGGTAGGCACGGGATAAGGCATACGATAAGGTCGTCAGAGCGACCCACGGACTCCCGGCGGATAGCGACGGGCTCACCCTAATAACTGATGGAAAGCGCATGGACAAGCTAGCAATACTGGATGCATTCGAGGCAGCCCATGATAAGTATTTTCATCTTATGCTCGAACACTATCCGACGTTTCGTACCGCAGAGCCGAACGGCGGTTTCGGACCTCCTGAACTAATTACGCTTGCGATCGAAGCCCACTCGTGCGCCATCGCGTTAGGGCCGAAAGCGCTAAAGCGACTATGTTATCTGGGGCTGGATGTCCTTTATCCGTTTGACAATATCGTCGATCTTTACAATTGGCGGGTGAAGGTCAAAAAGGAAAAAATTGAACACACCACCTATGCTTCCATAGCCATCCGCATCGACTCGGAAATCGACCGGATGCGCCGTGTGTTTTCGCTAGGGGCATACGACTCATATGAGGCTTTGCCTACCGAAGAGTTTCTTGTATCGAAGTTACGCTACAGCGCGTCGCCCCAAAACGTGAGCGCAGTCGAAGCGCCTCAAGAGATGCCTGCACCAACCATGCGCGTCGATACGATAAATGTGCAATACGCTGCGGATTCACAGGCCGTCAGTAATCTCGAAAAGCTTGAGAAAGAAACGTCGATCGGATCGAACCTCAGCACAATTATTACGACGTTGAGACAGCTATTGGGTTGAGAGTGCCCATGCTCGGGCTGAAGCTGTCGAGCTATTGGCTTTGGATTCCCGTGCGCTTTATAGACATGTTTGCCCTGACCCATGATGGCGACCCATAAGGTAGCTGAGCGTCAGCAAAGGCTGTCGAATATTCTTCTATGTGATGGGTAGCAAGGATTCCATGCATTTGATCCAAGCATCAAATCTGTTGCATTGCGACCGAATCACCGGTAGCCCAATCTCAATTGCTGCCAACGAGCCATGCCATGGTTTGTCATAGCCCTGGTATAGGTTCTGGATTCGTTTGCTCGGAGCTGTCAACGGACTGTTGTTGATGGCTTCCGGAGTATCGAAATCGTTTCGGATCCGCAGCAGCTTTGCTTCGAGGGCCGGTTGATTGATTCCTTGGGCAAGTCGCGTGGGACAGCTGAACAGTAATCCCTCGAATTCATACATTTGGACGTAAGGAATGAAGCGGCGCATTACCTCGCCATCGAGCTTTTCTCGTAGCTTTTCTGTCATGGTCTCCAGCAAGCAATCAGCTTTGGCATCCATAGTTTCCTTGCTGTTGGCTTCATTTTTTCCGGGAAACGCTTCGGGCAAGCCATAGAAATCGAAGAAGGTAGTGCAATAGGCCTGACGGTCTCCTAGCAGCCGTTTCTCAACATCAGTAAGCAGGCGCTCAAAACGGAAGTTACCACCCTTGTGCCCCGGTTTCCCTATTAAGGCTGGCACAAGATAAATGTTCAAATGATGGAAGGCTGGTGCAAGCACCTCATTAATGAACATTTCCTCGGTCTGACCCTCGCAGATGACATGTACTCGAATCATCTACGCGGCCTCCCGCCAAGGATATTTTTCTCCCAAAGCTCACCAACTGAATAATCTTCTAACCAGATATCAAACTCGTTCTCGTCGAGCCGTTTGAATACCGTCGCCCCTTCTTCGCGCTCGACTATGATCAGATCGCTAATGGGAAACTCATTCACCAACGGAACTGACTGGGTTGAGACAATCACTTGCATCCTCGTCGAGGCCGACCGAAGCAGGGAGCCCAACAAAGTAATTGCATACGGGTGCAAACCCAGTTCAGGTTCGTCAATGATGATTGTGGAAGGCGGCTCCGGTTGTAGTAGCGCAGTGACCAGGCAAATGAAGCGGATAGAACCGTCTGAGAGCTGGCTGGGCCAGAAGACGTAATCGCTGTCTTTCTGTCGCCACAGCAAGTTGATCAGCTCCTCTTCCGTCTTTAAGCGAAGAGGAATGAGCACGAAATCATCAAAAAACGGAATCGCCAATTGAATTGTTTTACGAATCTGTTCGTAGACATCCGGCGCTTCTGTAAAGAGCCGATATAGATAGGCTGCCAGGTTGGATGCGTCTGGGCGCAGGTAGTCGTTGATGTGGACGGGGCCGCGACGCTTGACGCTTGCTGTATCGCTGCTGTCATGGAAGTGGAATACTTTCCAACTGGAAATCGATTCGTAGCAGTAGGAGACCACATCGTTTTTGTAATCGGCATAAAAACGCTTGGAATTGAATGTTTCTTTCAGTTTCGCTTCTTGATGTCCAGAACCTAGCTCTATCCATTGTGCTCCGTACCGAGGGCCATCAAAGAAAAGTCTCTCATTCGAAAATACAAAGTCCCCATCCACTGTTGGCTCAAGCTCGAATTGGTATCCGTTTAGGCCAAATTTGACGAAGGACACGATTTTCTGAGTTTCTTTTACGCCGAAACTGAGGATGCGATCAGCAGAGCCCTGTTGAGCGGTCCATTTCTTCAGGCGTTGTTCCATCATCTCGCCAAGCATGCGAAAGTAGGAGACGAAGCTGCTCTTGCCGGCACCATTGGCGCCCAGCAGGACGTTCAGGCTGCCAAGCTCCAGGCCCTCCAAATTTTTTATGGACTTGAAGCCCTTGATTGTCAGCCGGTCGATGGCGTTTTTCTTGCTCATTGATGCGACATTCCTTAGCGATACTGTCCCGTGAAGCTCAGGCCGCTTTTGTGATAGCTTTCCAGAGTTTGCCACTGATTTCAGAGGCTGGCTTGTTGCATCCTAACTCTAATCTTTTCCGGCTAATACCAGCCCTTGATTACGCCGTCGTTCACTGGATATTTTTCAGATATCACTGAGCGCGTTCAGCGGATCATGAGTCTGATCTCTGGTTTTCGGAGCCCGGGGCTTCTCCCGCAGGCCCCCGTTACTAAAGTTCGTGACCCATAAGCCGACAGCCTTCGTTTCCACCTCACGGATGATTCTAATGTTCCGCTCCGTTTTTTCCGGCGTTGCTTTGCTCGCTGCCGCCGCTGCCTGCACGGCCCAGGCCCAGACCGTCACCACTCCCGAACAACTGCTGACCGAATTTTCTCGTTGCGATGCGCGTTTCTTCGAGAGCCTGCGTGACGCCCGCCTGCCGGCAGGTACAGTGCGCCTGAGTGATTACGGTTCGGTCAGGGCACCGACCATTATGAATCCGCTCCAGGAGGGTGGCACTTACCAACATTTCGAAGCGCCCCTGATCGTCAACGGTGTGCGTATGGTCGGCTATTACAACCAGGCCCAAACCATCAAGGATCTCGGTAATTTTCTGTTCTGGGGGTTCGTAGTCGATGGCTCGCCGCAAGAGGTGGCCGTGAAACTAAAGCCGTTGATCGTCGATAACGCGCGCTTTGTCAGTCAGGGCAAAGCCATTGCCCGCGCCGAAATTCGCCGCGTCGGTGACCCGATCGGCCAATGGCGCACCGAAGGATTGACCGGCCCTGGCGTCGCCACTCCGTTTGGTTTCGTAGACCGTGTGTTGATGGTCGACACGGGCGACACGACACCGCCGCTCGCCGGGCATACCACCGTGTTCTGCTCGCTCCAAGGCACCGTGACCGCGCCGCTCTTGCAGGCCTATCGCCCTGACCTCAACGCTCGTCTCTTCGACTGACAAGGTTGCTCTTCATGAATGCTCGCTGGCCCGCACTGATCGCTTGCTCCCTCATCCTGATGGGATGTACCGGGATGCAGAACCCGCAAAAAGCCAACCTTGCGCACTGCACAAATCAGCTCAAGGCGGCTAAAGCCGAAAACTATCCACTGGTGCTGCAGGAAGGTGATTTGTGCTTACAGAAAAATGCGCTGCCTGCCTCGCTGGAAAGTCTGATTTACGCGGTGCAGGCTGACGCCCACAGCAACCTCAAGCATTTTCCCGAAGCTGTGGCTGCCAAGGAAAAATCCATCCAGTTGGCGGCCAAGCCTGATGCACGCGCCAATCTGGATTTGAGCGGTATGTATCGCGACGCTGGCAATCCGAAAAAAGCGCTGGAACTTGTGCAATACAACCTCGACAACGGGCTGGGAGAAGCCGGAAAGGGTTCGGGCTTCCACATGCCGACCTACTATCATCTGGGCCTCGCGCTGACAGACCTGGGTCAGTACAGAGAGGCCGCTGAAGCATTCAGCACCGGCCTTGAGCGTCAGTCGAACTATGCCTGGGCCTATTATGCGCGCGGGATCGCCTATGATCATTTGGGAGACAAGGACGATGCCAAGATCGACTTCATGAAGTTTTCGCAAATCGTCGATGAAAAGTACGTTCGGGATGAGCACAAGGCCAAGCTTGCCGAGTACAAGATTTCCTTGCCTTGATGTGCGGTGGATTGTCTGGTCTTGGAGCGGTATAAACCTGCCCAAGACCTGCAGCTCTCAATTCCTTATGCGTTCCCACGCGGAGCGTGGGAACGAGCGCTGGGGTTTATAGAATATCTTTCACATAAGCGTTAAGCGCGATGAGCGGACCGTGAAGGTCGTCTATCTTTTGCGCTGAGATGAAATCCGTAGCCAAACGGTGCAGCTCTCGGCCCAGCACTGTATCCACCCCACCAATCGCCCCCAACGCCAAATCCAGGCATCGACTGATTTCGACTTGAATTCCAGCTACATCGCCCCGCCGCACCAACAACCCAAAAACCTCCCGATCACAACCCCCCATCAACGGATCATCCCGCAGAATCGGGCTGTGGCCTTCGGTCTCATAAGCCAGCTTGAGGGAGTAAAGAGCGACCGTTTCCAGCAGCAATTCCATGGGGTGAAATCCTTTGTGACTGGGTGAGGAGGGTTGGGGTGAAGGTTCATGGCTTGGCGAGTGCTAGTCGGAGTATCGGTGTGGGGAGTGACTATTTTGTGAGCGCTTTGCGCTCAAGCGGGAGCAAGCTCCCTCGCCACGGGGTTTTCCCTACTTCCTGTCTTCCTTATTGCAGGTTCTTTCTTGCCACTGGGCTGGTATTTGGGGCTGCTTTGCAGCCCAGCGGGGATAAATCCCCTCGCCACAAAAGCGGGCTGGTGGCGTCGATCATGGGCCAAACCACTTTCTTGCAGACGAAAAAAAAGACCTTGAATTTCAAGGTCTTTTTTTAAGATGGTGCCCCGAGGGAGACTCGAACTCCCACTCCTTTCGAAAACGGATTTTGAATCCGCCGCGTCTACCAATTCCGCCATCAGGGCTCAATGGCGGCGAAGTATAGAGAGGTGCCTACCGTTGGTCAATCACGTTTCATGGTGAATTTATAATATTTCCGCTAGACTTTCCGGCCCTGCTAGACGAACCCCATCATGCGTGTTGCTGACTTTACTTTCGAACTCCCGGATTCGCTGATCGCTCGCCACCCGCTGGCCGAGCGGCGCGCCAGTCGACTGTTGACCCTGGACGGGGTCAGCGGTGCCATGGCTCACCGTCAATTCACCGATTTGCTCGAGCATTTGCGCCCGGGCGATTTGATGGTGTTCAACAATACCCGGGTGATTCCGGCGCGGTTGTTCGGCCAGAAGGCCTCCGGCGGCAAGCTGGAGATTCTGGTGGAGCGGGTGCTGGACAGTCATCGCGTGCTGGCCCATGTGCGGTCCAGCAAGTCGCCCAAGCCGGGCTCGTCGATTTTTATCGACGGCGGCGGTGAGGCGGTGATGGTGGCGCGGCACGATGCGTTGTTCGAGCTGGAATTTGCCGAAGAGGTGTTGCCGCTGCTCGACCGTGTCGGGCACATGCCGTTGCCTCCTTATATAGACCGCCCGGACGAAGGTTCGGACCGCGAGCGCTATCAGACCGTATACGCCGAGCGCCTGGGGGCGGTGGCGGCGCCGACGGCGGGGCTGCATTTTGATCAGCCGTTGCTGGAGGCGATCGCCGCCAAGGGCGTGGAGACGGCGTTCGTGACGCTGCACGTCGGCGCCGGCACGTTCCAGCCGGTGCGGGTGGAGCGCATCGAAGACCACCACATGCACAACGAATGGCTCGAAGTGAGCCAGGAAGTGGTCGATGCCGTGGCGGCCTGTCGCGCGCGCGGTGGGCGGGTGGTGGCGGTGGGGACCACCAGCGTGCGCTCTTTGGAAAGCGCCGCGCGCGATGGCGTGCTCAAACCGTTCAGTGGCGACACCGATATCTTCATCTACCCGGGCCGGCCGTTTCATGTGGTCGATGCCCTGGTCACCAACTTTCATTTGCCCGAATCCACGCTGTTGATGCTGGTTTCGGCCTTCGCCGGTTACCCCGAAGCCATGGCCGCCTACAAGGCCGCCGTCGAGCATGGGTACCGCTTTTTCAGCTACGGTGATGCGATGTTCATCACCCGTAACCCCGCGCCACGCGGGCCCGAGGAAACCGTATGAGTCGCACCTGTCGCATGTCCTTCGAGTTGCTTGCCACCGATGGCAAGGCTCGTCGCGGACGCCTGACCTTCCCCCGCGGTACCGTGGAAACCCCGGCATTCATGCCGGTGGGCACCTACGGCACGGTCAAGGGCATGCTGCCGCGTGATATCGAGGCAATTGGCGCGGAGATCATTCTCGGCAACACCTTCCACCTGTGGCTGCGCCCGGGCATGGAAGTGATCAAGGCCCACGGCGACCTGCACGATTTCATGCAATGGAAAGGCCCGATTCTGACCGACTCTGGCGGTTTCCAGGTGTTCAGCTTGGGCGCGATGCGCAAGATCAAAGAGGAGGGCGTGACCTTCGCCTCTCCAGTGGACGGTTCCAAGGTGTTCATGGGGCCGGAAGAGTCGATGCAGGTGCAGCGCGACCTGGGCTCGGACATCGTGATGATTTTCGACGAATGCACGCCGTACCCGGCCGATGAAGACGTGGCGCGGGTGTCCATGGAGCTGTCGTTGCGCTGGGCCCAGCGTTCGAAGAATGCCCACGGCGAAAACACCGCGGCGCTGTTCGGCATCGTCCAGGGCGGCATGCACCGCGACCTGCGCATGCGCTCGCTGGAAGGCCTGGACAAGATCGGCTTCGACGGCCTGGCGATTGGCGGTCTGTCGGTGGGTGAACCGAAGCACGAGATGATCAAGGTGCTCGATTACCTGCCGGGGGAAATGCCCGCTGACAAACCTCGTTACCTTATGGGCGTTGGCAAACCGGAAGATCTGGTTGAGGGTGTGCGCCGCGGGGTGGACATGTTCGATTGCGTGATGCCAACCCGTAATGCCCGCAATGGGCATCTGTTTATCGACACCGGTGTGCTGAAGATCCGTAACGCGTTCCATCGCCATGATGATTCGCCGCTGGATCCGACGTGCGATTGCTATACCTGCCAGAACTTCTCCCGCGCTTATCTGCATCATTTGGACAAGTGCGGCGAAATGCTCGGCAGCATGCTCAATACCATCCACAATTTGCGCCATTATCAGGTGCTTATGGCTGGTTTGCGCGAGGCTATCCAACAGGGTACATTGGCCGCCTTTGTCGAGGCCTTCTATGCCAAGCGCGGGTTGCCTGTTCCGCCTTTGGACTGAGTTTTCCGATCCCTATATTCAATACTTGCAACTGGAGTGCTAAATGAGCTTTTTTATCTCTAACGCCATGGCCGATGCCGCTGCACCTGCAGCTGCGCCAATGGGTGGCGGTTTCGAGTGGATTTTCCTGGTCGGCTTCCTGGTCATCTTCTACCTGATGATCTGGCGTCCACAGGCCAAGCGCGCCAAAGAGCAGAAAAACCTGCTCAGCAGCCTGCAAAAAGGTGATGAAGTGGTCACCACCGGCGGCATCGCCGGCAAGATCACCAAAGTGGCCGATGACTTCGTGGTACTGGAAGTGTCCGACACGGTTGAAATGAAGTTCCAGAAGGGCGCCATCGCGGCCACGCTGCCAAAAGGCACGCTGAAAGCGATCTAAGTAACAACTTCTCTTCAATCGACGGGGCGCGCAAGGCGCCCCGCGTCATAAGCGGGCGGCGTGATGCTGAACAAATACCCTCTGTGGAAATACCTACTGATCCTGGCGGTGCTGGCGGTCGGTCTGATTTATTCCGCTCCCAATCTTTACCCGGATGACCCGGCCATTCAGGTCAGTGGCGCAAGCACTGCGCTGCAGGTCACCCAGGCCGATCTGGACCGCGCGAGCGCTGCGCTCAAGGCGTCCAATATCGAGGTCAAGGCTGCGTCCATCGCCGAAAACGGCAAGGGCGGCCTGTTGCGCCTGGTCAAGTCTGAAGACCAGTTGCCGGCCAAGGACGTGGTGCGCAAGGCGTTGGGCGACGATTACGTTGTAGCCCTGAACCTGGCCCAGACCACCCCACAATGGCTGCGCAATCTCGGCGCCCACCCAATGAAGCTGGGCCTGGACTTGTCCGGTGGTGTGCACTTCCTGCTGGAAGTGGACATGGAAAAAGCCCTCGACGCACGCCTGAAAGTCTACGAAGGCGACGTCAAGAGCCTGTTGCGCAAAGAGCGCGTGCGCTATCGCAGCCTGCCGCAGTTCGAAGGTGCCATTCAGCTGGGCTTCAGTGATGAAGATACCCGCGAACAGGCCCGTGCGCTGGTCCGCAAGAATTTCAACGATTTCGACATTGTGCCGGCCGACCTCAATGGCCAACCGGTGCTGCGTCTGGCGATGACCCCGGCCAAGCTGGCGGAAATCCGCGAATACTCCATCAAGCAGAACTTGACCACGGTCCGTAACCGCGTCAACGAGCTGGGTGTGGCTGAGCCGATCGTGCAGCGCCAGGGCGCCAACCGCATCGTGGTTGAGCTGCCAGGCGTGCAGGACACGGCCGAAGCCAAGCGTATCCTCGGCAAGACCGCCAACCTGGAATTCCGCCTGGCCGCAGAGCCGGGTGCGTCCAAGGCCACTTCCGAAAGCTTCGAGTTCCGTGAGGGCGGCCGTCCGGCGGCGCAGATCGAGCGTGGCCTGATCATCACCGGTGACCAGGTGACCGATGCCCAGGCGGGCTTCGACGAGCAAGGTCGTCCGCAGGTGAACATTCGCCTCGACGGCCACGGCGGCGAACTGATGAGCCGGGCCACGCGCAGCAACGTCGGTCGCAGCATGGCGGTGATCTTCATCGAGCAGAAGCCGACCACCACCTACACCAAGCAAGTGGTCAACGGCGTCGAAAAAGACGTACCGGTCCAGACCTTCAAGGAAGAGAAGAAAATCATCAGCCTGGCGACCATCCAGTCGCCGCTGGGCAGCCAATTCCGCATCACCGGCCTGAACGGCCAGGGCGAGTCCTCGGAACTGGCCCTGCTGCTGCGTGCCGGTGGCCTGGCCGCGCCGATGTACTTCGCTGAAGAACGCACCATCGGCCCGAGCCTGGGTGCCGACAATATCACCAAGGGTGTCGATGCATCCCTGTGGGGCATGCTGTTCGTGTCGCTGTTCATCATCGCCATCTACCGCTTCTTCGGCTTGATCGCCACGGTTGCGCTGGCGGTGAACATGGTGCTGCTGCTGGCCCTGATGTCCTTGCTGGGCGCCACGCTGACCCTGCCGGGTATCGCCGGTATCGTCTTGACCATGGGCATGGCGGTGGACGCCAACGTGCTGATCTTCTCGCGGATACGTGAAGAGATCGCCGCGGGCATGTCGATCCAGCGGGCAATCAACGAAGGCTTCGGCCGCGCATTCACTGCGATTATCGACTCCAACCTGACCACGTTGCTGGTCGGCGGGATTCTCTTTGCCATGGGCACCGGCCCGGTCAAAGGCTTCGCAGTGACCATGTCCCTCGGGATCTTTACCTCGATGTTCACAGCCATTCTGGTGACCCGTGCAATGGTCAACCTGATTTATGGTGGCCGTGACGTCAAGAAGTTGTGGATTTAAGGGGCTGACATGTTACGTACAATCAACTTCATGGGCGTCCGCAACATTGCGTTCGGCGTCACATTGTTCCTTACGGCCCTGGCGTTGTTCAGCTGGGCCACCAAGGGCCTGAACTACGGCTTGGACTTCACCGGCGGTACGCTCATCGAGCTGACCTACGAACGTCCGGCCGATGTCACCAAGGTGCGTGAGCAGCTGGCGACCTCGGGCTACAGCGACGCCGTGGTGCAGAGCTTTGGCGCCACCACTGATTTGCTGGTGCGCATGCCGGGTGAAGACCCGCAACTGGGCCAGCGCGTAGCGGATGCCTTGCAGAAGGCCGGTGGCGACAACCCGGCGGTGGTCAAGCGCGTCGAGTTCGTCGGCCCGCAAGTGGGTGAAGAACTGCGCGACCAGGGCGGCCTCGGCATGCTGTTGGCGTTGGGCGGCGTGATGCTCTACCTGGCTTTCCGCTTCCAGTGGAAGTTCGCGGTAGGCGCCATTGTCTCGCTGATCCACGACGTGATCGTGACCGTGGGCATCCTGTCGTTCTTCCAGATCACCTTTGACTTGACGGTGCTGGCGGCGGTGCTGGCGATCATCGGTTACTCGCTCAACGACACCATCGTGGTGTTCGACCGGGTGCGTGAAAACTTCCGTGTACTGCGCAAGGCGTCCTTGGTCGAAAACATCAACATCTCGACCACCCAGACCCTGTTGCGGACCATGGCGACGTCGATCTCCACCTTGTTGGCGATTGCCGCGCTGCTGTTCTTTGGTGGCGACAACCTGTTCGGTTTCTCCATCGCGTTGTTCATCGGTGTGATGGCGGGTACCTACTCCTCGATCTACATCGCCAACGTGGTGTTGATCTGGCTGAACCTGAGCACCGAGGATCTGATTCCTCCGGCCGCTACGGAGACCGAGGTGGACGACCGCCCGTAAGGCTCGGTTTTCCGTCCGTCACCGCTGAGAAGGCGCGAGTTGAACTCGCGCCTTTTTTTATGCTCCAAGGCTGGGAGAAGCGCGGATTATTCCGCTTGTGATGGTCAGGAGGTTCAAGTGAACAAATCGATGCTGGTTGGTGCGGTATTGGGTGCTGTCGGTGTAACAGCCGGTGGTGCGGTCGCCACCTACAGCTTGGTAAAAAGTGGCCCTGAGTACGCGCAAGTACTGGCCGTGGAACCGGTCAAGACCCAGATCAAGACTCCGCGTGAAGTGTGCAAGGACGTCACCGTGACTCGGCAGAAGCCCGTCCAGGACCAACACCAGATCGCTGGCACCGTGCTCGGCGCCGTGGCCGGTGGCCTGTTGGGCAACCAGATCGGCGGCGGCACCGGCAAGAAAATCGCCACGGTGGCGGGTGCGGCCGGCGGTGGTTATGCCGGTAACAAGATCCAGGAAGGCATGCAAGAACGCGACACGTACACTACCACCCAAACTCGCTGCAACACGGTCAATGACATCAGCGACAAGGTGGTCGGCTACGACGTCCGCTACATGCTCGACGGCAGGGAAGGAAAAGTCCGCATGGACCGCGACCCGGGCAACCAGATCCCGGTTAGCAAGGAAGGCCAACTGATCCTGGGCCAGAACGAACCGGCCCAGTGATCCAACCGCTATGAAAAAGCACCCTTCGGGGTGCTTTTTTCATGCCCACAGTTCACGCGCCACCCCGAATCCCTGTGGGAGCGAGCCTGCTCGCGAAAGCTGTATTCATATTCCAGATAAACCTGTGGCGAGGGAGCTTGCTCCCGCTGGGCTGCGCAGCAGGCCCAAGATCTTGCGGTCGCTGCGCACTGGAGCGCCAGCCCGGCCGAGCGGGAGCAAGCTCCCTCGCCACGGAGTGTTCACATCTGAACTGAGTGGTTTGAACAGGCAAAAAAAAGCACCCCGAAGGGTGCTTCTCTTGAGCCAAGCGGCTTAGCGCTTCAGCGAGGCCGGCAGGTGTGGCTGGATCGCCGTCAGCACAGCCTTGAAGCATTTGGTGTTGCCAGCAACGATGTGGCCTTTTTCAAGGAAGTCATGGCCGCCAGTGAAGTCGCTCACCAAGCCACCCGCTTCCTGGATCAGCAGAGCGCCTGCTGCCATGTCCCACTCTGACAGGCCCGACTCCCAGAACGCATCGAAACGACCGGCCGCGACATAAGCGAGGTCCAGGCTGGCGGCACCGGCGCGGCGGATGCCGGCGGTCTGGCCGACCAGGGCACGGAACATGCCCAGGTAGTTGTCCAGGTTGTCCATCTGGTCGTCACGGAACGGGAAGCCGGTACCCAGCAGGGCGCCGTCCAGGCTGGTGCGGCCGCTGACGCGCAGGCGACGACCGTTCAATTGGGCGCCACGGCCACGGCTGGCGGTGAATTCTTCCTGGCGAACCGGGTCCAGCACGACGGCGTGTTCCAGGCGGCCACGGTATTTGCAGGCGATGCTGACAGCGAAGTGGGGGATGCCGCGCAGGAAGTTGGTGGTGCCGTCCAGCGGATCGATGATCCACAGGTACTCTTCGCCTTCGATGCCGGTACCGGCGTGCATGCCGGTCTCTTCACCGCGGATAGAGTGGTTCGGGTAAGCCTTGCGCAGGGCGTCGACGATTTTCTGTTCGGCGGCGCGATCGACCTCGGACACGTAGTCCTTGGCGTCTTTTTCATCGACCTTGATGGTATCCAGGCGCTCGATGGAGCGGAAGATCAGTTCACTGGCGCTGCGGGCGGCGCGCAGCGCGATATTCAGCATGGGCTGCATGGATGTGTCACCTAAGGTTGTTAAAGAAAGCCGCGCATTCTATCAGAAAGTTTTCTCAGGAGAAGGTTGGTGTTCGCATTCATAGCTTAACGGTAGGTGCTTAGGTAAGATTTGCTCCCTTTTATGTGTTCGAGAGCGCCTCCCTTGTTGCAGAACATTCGTGTCGTCCTGGTCAATACCAGCCATCCGGGAAATATCGGCGGAGCTGCGCGGGCCATGAAGAACATGGGCCTGTCGCGGCTGGTGCTGGTCGAGCCCCGTTCGTTTCCCCATCACGAAGCCGATGCCCGGGCATCCGGCGCCAACGACATCCTGGCCAATGCCGAGGTCGTCGCCACGTTGGAAGACGCCCTGGTGGGTTGCAACCTGGTGCTCGGCACCAGCGCCCGCGATCGCCGTATCCCGTGGCCGCTGCTCGATCCCCGCGAATGCGGCACCAAAGTGGTCGAGGAGGCGGGGCAGGGCGTGCAGATCGCTTTGGTGTTCGGCCGAGAAGATTCCGGCCTCACCAACGAAGAACTGCAGCGATGTCATTATCACGTGCATATCCCTTCCGACCCTGGATTCAGCTCGCTGAACCTTGGGGCGGCGGTGCAGGTGTTGAGCTATGAAGTGCGCATGGCCTGGCTGCAAGCCGAAGGCCAGCCCAGCAAGGTGGAAAAATTCGAGGCGACGTCGCCGCGCAGTGAGACACTGGCGACCATGGACGAACTGGAGCGATTCTATGAGCACCTGGAACAAACCCTGGTGGCCATCGAATTCCTCGACCCGGACAAGCCTCGACACTTGATGGCGCGCCTGCGTCGGTTGTACGGACGAAGCTCGGTGAGCCGGGCGGAAATGAATATATTGCGCGGCATCCTCACGGAAACCCAGAAAGCGGCCCGTGGCGAGCTGATTAAGCGGAAGGAATAAAATGTTCAAACGTTTGCGTGAAGATATCCAGAGCGTCTTTCATCGTGACCCGGCGGCGCGCAATGCCTTTGAAGTATTGACCTGCTACCCGGGGATGCACGCCATCTGGATCCATCGCCTGTCCGGCGCCCTGTGGAACATGGGCTGGAAATGGCTGGCGCGGCTGGTCTCGAACTTCGGCCGCTGGCTGACCGGGATCGAGATCCATCCGGGCGCCAAGGTCGGTCGCCGGTTCTTCATCGACCATGGCATGGGCATCGTCATTGGCGAGACCGCCGAGATCGGCGACGACGTGACGCTGTACCAGGGTGTGACCCTCGGCGGCACCAGCTGGAACAAAGGCAAGCGCCACCCAACGCTGGAGGACGGCGTCGTCGTCGGTGCCGGCGCCAAGGTGCTCGGGCCGTTCACGGTAGGGGCGGGGGCAAAGGTCGGTTCCAACGCCGTGGTCACCAAGGCCGTGCCGCCTGGCGCGACCGTGGTGGGTATTCCGGGGCGGATCATCGTCAAATCGGATGAAGAGCAGGACGCACGGCGCAAAGCCATGGCCGAAAAGATCGGCTTCGACGCCTACGGTGTCGGCGAAGACATGCCCGACCCGGTCGCCCGCGCCATCAACCAGCTACTGGACCATTTGCAGGCCGTCGATGGACGCCTGGAGGGGATGTGCGGAGCCCTCAAGGACCTGGGCAGTAATTATTGTGCCAAGGACCTGCCTGAGCTGCGCGAAGAAGACTTCGCGTGTGTGAAGGACAAGGATGAGACCCAGGCTGGCTGAAACCCTGCTGGCCTCATCGCGAGCAGGCTCGCTCCCACGCCTACAGCGCTGATCTCCTGTGGGGGCGAGCCTGTTCGCGGAGAACGGTAACGCGGTATAGCTGGTCGTTAGCCGCCTACCTTTGCTATCATGCGCGCGCTCTTTTGCGGGTAATCCCGAGTAAAGCACTAGGTCTTATACTTGACTTAAATACTCGGGAATTGCATACTCGCCCCCATTCCGAACTCCGTGGTAATTGTCCATGCGACTGACTACAAAAGGCCGATACGCCGTGACCGCAATGCTGGATCTGGCATTGCATGCGCAGCACGGGCCGGTGTCCCTGGCCGATATCTCCGAGCGCCAGGGCATCTCCCTGTCTTACCTCGAACAGCTGTTCGCCAAGCTGCGCCGCAGCAACCTGGTTTCCAGCGTTCGTGGTCCCGGTGGCGGCTACCAGCTGTCACGCGAGATGCAAGGCATCCAGGTCGCCCAGGTGATCGATGCCGTGAACGAATCGGTCGATGCGACCAAATGCCAGGGGCTGGGCGATTGCCATGGCGGCGATACATGCCTGACCCACCATCTGTGGTGTGACTTGAGCCTGCAGATCCACGAGTTTCTGAGCGGTATCAGCTTGGCCGACCTTGTAACTCGCCGTGAGGTGCAAGAAGTCGCCCAGCGTCAGGATCAGCGCCGTTGCAATGGCAAGGCGCCGCACCTGGACAAGATCGAAGCGTCCGCCGTCGAATGACCGCCGCAGAGCAAGCGGAACGCCAGCCAGCCTGATTTAGGAGAGAGTCCATGAAATTGCCGATTTACCTTGATTACTCTGCGACCACCCCGGTTGATCCGCGTGTCGCGCAAAAGATGAGTGAATGCCTGCTGGTCGACGGAAACTTCGGTAACCCGGCTTCGCGCTCCCACGTGTTTGGCTGGAAAGCCGAAGAATCGGTCGAAAACGCTCGTCGCCAGGTCGCCGACCTGGTCAACGCCGACCCGCGCGAGATCGTCTGGACCTCCGGTGCCACCGAATCCGACAACCTGGCAATCAAGGGTGTCGCGCATTTCTACCACACCAAGGGCAAGCACTTGATCACCTCCAAGATCGAGCACAAGGCTGTCCTGGACACCACGCGTCAACTGGAGCGTGAAGGCTTCGAAGTCACCTACATCGAGCCCGGTGAAGACGGCCTGATCACCCCGGCCATGGTCGAAGCCGCCCTGCGCGACGACACCATCCTGGTTTCGATCATGCACGTGAACAACGAAATCGGCACCGTCAACGACATCGCCGCCATCGGCGAGCTGACCCGTTCCAAGGGCGTCCTGTTCCACGTCGACGCGGCGCAATCCACTGGCAAGGTCGACATCGACCTGTCGAAGTTGAAAGTCGACCTGATGTCGTTCTCGGCCCACAAGACCTACGGTCCTAAAGGCATCGGCGCCCTGTACGTCAGCCGCAAGCCGCGTGTTCGCCTCGAAGCGACCATGCACGGCGGTGGTCACGAGCGCGGCATGCGTTCCGGTACCCTGGCGACCCACCAGATCGTCGGCATGGGCGAAGCGTTCCGAGTTGCCAAGGAAGACATGGCTGCCGAAAACGTGCGCATCAAGGCCTTGAGCGACCGCTTCTTCAAGCAGGTCGAGCACCTCGAAGAGCTGTACGTCAATGGCAGCATGACCGCCCGCGTCCCGCACAACCTGAACCTGAGCTTCAACTACGTTGAAGGTGAGTCGCTGATCATGGCGCTCAAGGATCTGGCCGTGTCGTCCGGTTCGGCGTGCACCTCGGCGTCGCTGGAGCCTTCGTACGTACTGCGCGCCCTGGGCCGCAACGACGAACTGGCCCACAGCTCCATCCGCTTCACCTTCGGCCGCTTCACCACCGAAGAAGAAATCGATTATGCCGCGCAGAAAGTCTGCGAGGCCGTGACCAAGCTGCGCGCACTGTCGCCGCTGTGGGACATGTACAAAGACGGCGTCGACATTTCGAAAATCGAATGGGCAGCGCACTGAGAAGTCGCCACCAGAGCGGCTCCACTGATGAGGATTGAAGCAAATGGCATATAGCGAAAAGGTCATCGACCACTACGAGAACCCGCGCAACGTCGGCAAGATGGACGCGCAGGATCCTGACGTCGGCACCGGCATGGTCGGTGCCCCGGCGTGCGGCGACGTGATGCGCCTGCAGATCAAGGTCAACGAGCAAGGCATCATCGAAGATGCCAAGTTCAAGACCTATGGCTGCGGCTCGGCCATCGCGTCCAGCTCCCTGGCTACTGAGTGGATGAAGGGCAAGACCCTCGACGAAGCCGAAACCATCAAGAACACCCAGCTGGCCGAAGAACTGGCCCTGCCGCCAGTGAAGATCCACTGCTCGGTACTCGCTGAAGACGCCATCAAGGCCGCCGTTCGCGACTACAAGCAGAAAAAAGGCTTGATCTGATCCGCGTTACGGTAAGGAGTTTCCATGGCTATCCAGATGACAGAAGCAGCAGCTAAGCATGTGCAGCGTTCTCTTGCAGGGCGCGGCAAAGGCGAGGGTATCCGCCTGGGTGTTCGCACCACGGGCTGCTCTGGCCTCGCCTACGTGCTGGAATTCGTCGACGAAGTGGGCGAAGAGGACCAGGTATTCGAAAGTCATGGTCAGAAAGTGATCATTGACCCGAAGAGCCTGACGTACCTGGACGGCACCGAGCTGGATTTCGTCAAGGAAGGGTTGAACGAAGGCTTCAAGTTCAACAACCCCAACGTGCGCGGTGAGTGTGGCTGCGGCGAAAGCTTCAACATCTGAGGCTGCTCGTGGGTACTCCTTGTCATTTTGCGTTGTTCCAGTTGCAGCCTGCTTTCCAGCTGGACCTCGATCAGTTGTCCGCGCGTTACCTGGAACTGGCCCGTGGTGTTCATCCCGACCGCTTTGCCGATGCCTCCGAGGCGGAGCAGCGGCGGGCGCTCGAGCAGTCGGCGAACCTCAACGAGGCTTACCAGACGCTCAAGAACCCGGCCAAGCGCGCGCGCTACCTGCTGGCCATCAGCGGCCATGAGTTGCCGCTGGAGGTCACGGTCCATGATCCCGAGTTTCTTTTGCAGCAGATGCAATGGCGCGAAGAGCTCGAAGACCTGCAGGACAGCGCGGATCTGGCCGGTGTCGCGGTATTCAAGCGTCGCTTGAAAGACGCCCAGCAAGAACTGAACGAAGACTTCGCAGCCTGCTGGAACGATGCCGCGCAACGCGAACAGGCCGAGCGCCTGATGCGGCGCATGCAGTTCCTCGACAAGCTCACCCACGAAGTGCGCCAGTTAGAAGAGCGCCTCGACGATTAACCCAGTGCCGCTCCGGTCGCACGCCTGATTACAGATAAGTCCTGATTACGATGGCCCTACTGCAGATCGCCGAACCCGGCCAAAGTCCACAACCGCACCAGCGTCGCCTGGCTGTCGGGATCGACTTGGGTACCACCAATTCCCTGGTCGCTGCCTTGCGCAGCGGTCTTTCCGAACCGCTGGCCGACGAGCAGGGGCGGGTCATCCTGCCGTCCGCCGTGCGCTACCACGCCGATCGCGTCGAAGTAGGCGATTCGGCCAGGCTGGCCGCCGCCAGCGATCCCCTGAACACCATTGTGTCGGTCAAGCGCTTGATGGGTCGTGGTCTGTCCGACGTCAAGCAATTGGGCGAGCAGCTGCCGTACCGCTTCGTTGGCGGTGAGTCCCACATGCCGTTCATCGAGACCGTGCAGGGGCCGAAGAGCCCGGTAGAAGTGTCCGCCGACATCCTCAAGGTCCTGCGTCAGCGCGCCGAAGCGGCGTTGGGTGGTGAGCTGGTGGGCGCAGTGATTACCGTCCCGGCGTATTTCGACGACGCTCAGCGCCAAGCCACCAAGGACGCCGCCAGGCTCGCCGGCCTCAACGTGTTGCGCCTGCTCAATGAGCCGACCGCCGCTGCCGTTGCCTACGGCCTGGACCAGCACGCCGAAGGCCTGGTCGCGATCTACGACCTGGGTGGCGGTACTTTCGATATTTCGATCCTGCGCCTGACCGGCGGTGTCTTCGAAGTCCTCGCTACCGGTGGCGACAGCGCCCTGGGCGGCGACGATTTCGACCACGCGATCGCTGGCTGGATCATCGAGCAGGCCGGCCTCTCCGCTGACCTCGACCCGGGTGCCCAGCGCCATCTGCTGCAAACCGCCTGCGCGGCCAAGGAAGCCTTGACCGACGCTGCCTCCGTTGAAATCGCTTATGGCGGCTGGAGCGCCGCCCTTACCCGCGAAGCCTTCAACGCACTGATCGAACCCATGGTTGCCCGCAGCCTCAAGGCCTGCCGCCGTGCCGTGCGTGATTCCGGCGTGGAGCTTGAGGATGTGAAAGCGGTGGTCATGGTCGGTGGTTCGACCCGAGTGCCGCGGGTTCGTGAAGCCGTTGCCGAGGCCTTCGGCCGCCAGCCGCTGACCGAAATCGACCCGGACCAGGTAGTCGCCATCGGCGCCGCGATCCAGGCCGACACCCTGGCCGGCAACAAGCGCGACGGTGGCGAGCTGCTGTTGCTCGACGTAATCCCGCTGTCCCTGGGGCTGGAAACCATGGGTGGCCTGATGGAGAAGGTGATTCCGCGCAACACCACCATCCCGGTTGCCCGCGCCCAGGACTTCACCACTTATAAAGACGGCCAGTCGGCCATGATGATCCACGTGCTGCAAGGCGAGCGTGAGCTGATCAGCGACTGCCGTTCCCTGGCCCGCTTCGAATTGCGCGGCATCCCGGCCATGGTTGCCGGTGCAGCGAAGATCCGCGTGACCTTCCAGGTCGACGCCGACGGTCTGCTCAACGTCTCCGCCCGCGAGTTGGGTTCGGGCGTGGAGGCGAGCATCCAGGTCAAGCCGTCCTATGGCCTGACCGACGGTGAAATTGCCAAGATGCTCAAGGACTCGTTCCAGCACGCCAGCGACGACAAGGTCGCCCGTGTGTTGCGTGAACAGCAAGTCGACGGCCAGCGTCTGATCGAAGCCGTGCAAGCGGCCCTTGAAGCGGATGGCGACCGTTTGCTCGACGCCGAGGAACGCATGGTCATCGAGCTGCAAGTGCAGGAATTGTCCGAATTGCTCAAGGGCACCGATGGTTATGCCATCGAGCAGCAGACCAAGCGTCTGTCGCAAGTCACCGATGCCTTTGCTGCCCGCCGCCTGGACTCGACGGTGAAAGCCGCCCTGGCGGGGCGCAACCTGAATGAAATCGAGGAATAACTGATGCCGCAGGTGATTTTTCTGCCCCACGAGAAGTTCTGTCCAGAGGGCATGGTCGTAGAGGCTGAGCCCGGAATCTCCATTCTCGAGCTGGCCCATGAGCACCATATCGAGATGGAAAGTGCCTGTGGCGGCGTCTGTGCTTGCACGACCTGCCATTGCATCATTCGCGAAGGCTTCGACTCGCTGGAAGAGGCGGACGAACTGGAGGAAGACTTCCTTGATCGGGCCTGGGGACTGGAAGCTCAATCGCGCCTGGGTTGCCAGGTTATCGTCGGTACCGAAGACCTGACCGTCGAAATCCCGAAATATTCGCTTAACCATGCGGCCGAAGCGCCGCACTGATGGTGACACTGTCATGAGCTATGGTTGGAATGATGTACAGCGCATCGCAGAAGAATTGGCTGAAGCCCATGAGGGCCTCGATCCGTACTCTGTAGGTTTCGTCCGTCTGCAGCAGATGATCCTGGAGCTGCCTGGCTTCGATGCCACCTCTGGCCGAGTCGGCGAGAAGGTGTTGGAAGCGGTTCAGGAGCTCTGGGCCGCCGAATTGGACTGATCGCTTCGCAGGTTAGGCAATACCTAAGAACCCGCGTATAATTCGCGGGTTTAATTTTTCGTAAATTACCGTTTCTGGAGTTACACCATGGCTGTTCAACGTACTTTCTCCATCATCAAGCCTGACGCCGTTGCTAAAAACGTGATCGGCAAGATCGTTACCCGCTTCGAAGACGCTGGCCTGCGCGTTGTAGCTTCGAAAATGAAGCAACTGTCCAAAGCCGAAGCCGAAGGCTTCTACGCTGAGCACAGCGAGCGCGGTTTCTTCGGTGAGCTGGTTGCTTTCATGACTTCCGGTCCGGTTGTCGTTCAGGTGCTGGAAGGCGAAAACGCCATCGCTCGCAACCGTGAGCTGATGGGCGCTACCAACCCTAAAGAAGCTGCTGCCGGCACCATCCGTGCTGACTTCGCTGAATCCATCGACGCCAACGCCGTCCACGGTTCGGACTCCGAAGCTGCCGCTGCTCGCGAAATCGCTTACTTTTTCTCCGCTACTGAAGTAACCACTCGCTAAGCCCAGGCTTTTGAGTGAAGGTGAATCCATGACTACATCGAACGGCAAAACCAACCTGTTGGGCCTGACCCAGCCGGAAATGGAGAAATTCTTCGACTCGATCGGGGAGAAGCGTTTCCGTGCCGGCCAGGTGATGAAATGGATTCACCACTTTGGCGTCGACGATTTCGACGCCATGACGAATGTCGGCAAGGCCCTGCGCGAAAAGCTCAAGGCTGTTGCCGAGATTCGCGGTCCCGAAGTGGTCAGCCAGGACATCTCCAGCGATGGCACCCGTAAATGGGTAGTGCGCGTGGCTTCCGGCAGCTGCGTCGAGACCGTCTACATTCCCCAGGGCAAGCGCGGCACCTTGTGCGTTTCGTCCCAGGCAGGCTGTGCCCTGGATTGCAGTTTCTGCTCCACCGGCAAGCAAGGCTTCAACAGCAACCTCACCGCCGCCGAAGTGATCGGCCAGGTGTGGATTGCCAACAAATCCTTTGGCAGCGTCCCGGCAACCGTCGACCGTGCCATCACCAACGTGGTGATGATGGGCATGGGAGAGCCGCTGCTGAACTTCGACAACGTCGTCTCCGCCATGCACCTGATGATGGATGACCTGGGCTACGGCATTTCCAAGCGCCGCGTGACCCTGTCCACCTCCGGCGTGGTGCCGATGATCGATGAGCTGGCCAAGCACATCGACGTTTCCCTGGCGTTGTCGCTGCACGCACCCAATGACGCATTGCGTAACCAATTGGTGCCGATCAACAAGAAATATCCGCTTAAGATGCTGCTCGAGTCGTGCCAGCGTTATATGTCGTCCCTGGGCGAAAAGCGCGTGCTGACCATCGAGTACACCCTGCTCAAGGACGTGAACGACAAGGTAGAACACGCGGTCGAGATGATCGAGCTGCTCAAGAACATTCCGTGCAAGATCAACCTGATCCCCTTCAACCCGTTCCCGCATTCCGGTTACGAGCGTCCGAGCAACAACGCGATTCGTCGCTTCCAGGATCAGCTCCACCACGCTGGCTTCAACGTCACCGTGCGCACCACCCGCGGCGAAGACATCGACGCCGCGTGTGGCCAATTGGTTGGACAGGTGCTGGATCGCACCCGTCGCAGCGAACGCTATATCGCCGTGCGCGAATTGAACGCCGCCGACGAAGTCGCGCAGAACGCTGCGAACAGTCACTAAGAGAGGAACTCTATGTCCCTGCGCTTCGCGCTGCTGTTGCTGTTGGCCGGACTCTGCTCCGGTTGTGTCCTGTCGGGTGACTACAACCCGATGAAGACCAGCAAAGGGCGCGACGAGGCGCGCGAAGCCTATGTGCAGTTGGGCATTGGATACTTGCAGCAGGGCATGACCGAGCGGGCCAAGGTGCCCCTCAAGAAAGCCCTGGAACTGGACAGCTCCGACGCCAATGCCAACGCGGCGCTGGCGTTGGTGTTCCAGGCGGAGCTGGAGCCGGAACTGGCTGACGAGCATTTTCGCAAGGCGCTGTCGGCCCAGCCGCAAGATGCCCGGATCCTGAACAATTACGGCAGTTTTCTCTACGAACAGGCCCGCTACAAGGACGCCTACGAACGCTTCGAGCAAGCGGCCGCCGATACCCTTTACCCCGAGCGCTCACGGGTCTTCGAGAACCTCGGCATGACCGCCGCGAAACTCGGCCAGCGCGACCTGGCCCGCCAGCAGTTGGAAAAAGCGCTGCGGCTCAACCGCCAACAACCCCGTGCGTTGCTGGAAATGGCTGAGTTGTCCTACGAAGACAGGCATTATGTGCCCGCGCGCGACTATTACGAGCGTTTTAGCCTGCTCAGCGAGCAAAATGCACGTAGTCTATTGCTCGGCGTTCGGCTGGCACATGTGTTTGAAGATCGCGACAAGGCCGCAAGCTACGGCCTGCAACTCAAAAGACTTTATCCCGGTACGCCGGAATATCAGCAATACCTGTCGGAGCAATGATGAAAGCGGCGCATCCCGAAGTTGTAGCAGCGACTCGCGTAAATCCCGGTGAGACCCTGCGTCAAGCCCGCGAAAGCAATGGTTGGTCGCTGGCCGAAGTGGCCCTCAAGCTCAATCTCACCGTGACTTCCCTGAGCAACCTGGAAGCAGGCGCGTTCGACAAATTGCCAGGGCATACCTTTGCCCGGGGCTATATCCGCGCCTATGCCAAACTGCTTGGCATGGACCAGACCACGCTGGTCCAGCAATTCGATCAATACACCGGTTCCGATGCCCAGGGCAGCAGCGTGCACAGCCTCGGTCGTATCGAGGAGCCGGTTCGCGTTTCCCACACCATTTTGCGAATCGTCAGTCTGTTGCTGCTGATTGCGGTGATTGGTGGTGGTTTTGTCTGGTGGCAGGACCAGGCTTCCTTGCGTGGCAAGGAGCCGGTTGCCATGAACCCCGAGCACGTCGAAGTCGAAGGCGCCGACGGCACGACCCAGATCCATCCGCTGGACGAACCGGAAGACCAGGCCGTCGTCGAAGGCCAGGCCGAAGGCGAAACCGCCCTGGCCCTGCCGCAAGGCCCTGATAATGGCGAGGCCGGTGCCGCCGCGGGTACCGAATCAGCCGCTCCAACGGCTCCAGCCACTGCGCCCGCACCGACCGCGCCGGCCCAGGCTGGCAGCGCTCCGGTGGCGCCAGCAGCCCCGGCAGCACCGGCCCCTGTCACGCCCGCGCCGACCATGGCGGCTCCAACGGTGCCAGCGGCGCCGGTTGCTCCAACCGCTCCGGCCCCCGCACCGGGCGACGGCCAGGTACAGATCCAGTTCACCGCCGATTGCTGGACGCAGATCACCGACGGCAACGGCAAGGTGTTGTTCAGTGGCCTCAAGCGCAAGGGCGACAGCACCTCAGTCAACGGCAAGCCACCGTTTGCCGTACGCCTGGGTTATGCCCGTGGCGCGCAGGTCAGCTACAACGGCCAGCCGGTCGATGTGGCTCCGTTCACCAGTGGCGAGACCGCTCGCCTGAAATTGGGTCAATAAGTCATGCACGGCGAATCTCCAATCAAGCGTCGCGAGTCCCGGAAAATCTGGGTCGGTAACGTGCCCGTGGGCGGCGATGCGCCAATCGCTGTGCAGAGCATGACCAACAGCGACACCAATGACGTGGCCGCCACGGTCGCGCAGATCAACCGCCTGGAAGCCGCCGGCGTCGACATCGTGCGCGTGTCCGTGCCGGATATGGACGCCGCCGAGGCATTCGGCAAGATCAAGCAACTGGTCAAGGTCCCCTTGGTGGCCGATATCCACTTCGACTACCGCATCGCCCTGCGCGTGGCCGAATTGGGTGTCGATTGCCTGCGCATCAACCCTGGCAACATCGGTCGCGAAGACCGTGTGCGGGCCGTGGTGGATGCCGCCCGTGATCGCGGCATTCCGATCCGCATCGGCGTCAACGCTGGCTCCCTGGAAAAAGACCTGCAGAAAAAATACGGCGAACCGACCCCAGCCGCGCTGGTGGAGTCGGCCCTGCGCCATGTGGAGCACCTCGAACGCCTGAATTTCCAGGACTTCAAGGTCAGCGTAAAGGCGTCCGACGTGTTCATGGCCGTCGAAGCCTACCGCCTGCTGGCCAAGGAAATCGTCCAGCCGCTGCACCTGGGCATCACCGAAGCCGGTGGGTTGCGTTCGGGTACGGTGAAATCCGCCGTCGGCCTCGGTATGCTGCTCGCCGAAGGGATTGGCGATACCATCCGCATCTCGCTGGCGGCTGACCCGGTCGAGGAAGTGAAAGTCGGCTACGACATCCTCAAGTCCCTGCACCTGCGTTCGCGCGGCATCAACTTCATCGCCTGCCCGAGCTGCTCGCGGCAGAACTTCGATGTGGTCAAGACCATGAACGAGCTGGAAGGGCGCCTTGAAGATTTGCTGGTGCCGCTGGATGTCGCGGTGATCGGCTGCGTGGTCAACGGGCCTGGCGAAGCCAAGGAGGCCCATATCGGCCTCACTGGCGGCACACCGAACCTGATTTACATCGATGGCAAGCCGTCGCAGAAACTGACGAATGACAATCTGGTGGATGAGCTGGAAAAGCTGATCCGCCAGAAAGCGGCCGAAAAGGTCGAAGCCGACGCAGCGGTCATCGCGCGCGGTTAAGTCGCAAGATTAAGGAATACATGTGAGCAAGTCTCTGCAAGCCATTCGTGGCATGAACGACATCCTGCCCGAGCAGACGCCCCTGTGGCGCTATTTCGAGGGCACCGTGGCGCGTTTGCTGGATAACTACGGTTATCGGCAGATCCGCATGCCGATCGTCGAGTTCACCGAGCTGTTCAAGCGCTCCATCGGTGAAGTGACCGACATCGTCGAAAAAGAGATGTACACCTTCGACGACCGCAACGGCGATTCCCTGACCTTGCGCCCCGAAGGCACGGCGGCATGCGTGCGTGCAGTGCTCGAGCATGGCATTACCGGCGGGGGCCAGGTGCAGAAACTCTGGTACGTCGGCCCGATGTTCCGCCACGAGCGTCCGCAGAAAGGCCGGTACCGCCAGTTCCACCAGATCGGTCTCGAGGTGTTCAACCTCGAAGGCCCGGACATCGACGCCGAGCTGATCGTCATGACCTGGCGCCTGTGGGGCGAGCTGGGGCTGCGCGACGCAGTCAAGCTTGAGCTCAACAGTCTGGGCACCAGCGAGTCCCGTGGCCGCTATCGCGAAGCGCTGGTGGAGTTTCTGTCCGCGCACATCGACAAGCTCGACGAAGACAGCCAGCGCCGCCTCAAGACCAACCCGCTGCGCGTGCTGGACACCAAGAACCCGGAAACCCAAGCGATCCTGGTGGACGCGCCGAAAATGGCCGACTACCTCGACGACGAGTCCCGGGCGCATTTCGAAGGGCTGAAGGCACGCCTGGACGCCGTTGGCATTCCTTATGTGATCAACCCCAAGTTGGTCCGGGGCCTGGATTACTACAGCAAGACCGTCTTCGAGTGGGTCACCGACAAGCTCGGCGCCCAGGGCACCGTGTGTGCCGGTGGTCGCTACGACGGGCTGGTGGAGCAGATGGGCGGCAAGCCGACCCCGGGCGTGGGCTTTGCCATGGGCATCGAACGTTTGGTACTGATGCTTGAAGCTCTGGATAAAGTGCCTGAACAGCTTTCCCGCCAGGTCGACGTATACCTGTGCGCCTTTGGCGAGGCCGCCGAACTGGCCGCCTTGTCGTTGAGCGAGCGGATCCGTGACCAGCTACCCAACCTGCGCTTGCAGATCAATGCCGGCGCCGGCAGCTTCAAGAGCCAATTCAAGAAGGCCGACAAGAGCGGTGCGCTGTACGCATTGATCCTCGGTGACGACGAACTGGCCCAACAAGTGGTAGGTTTCAAACCCCTGCGTGGCCAGGGCGAACAACAAAGCATTGCCTGGGATGCGCTTGCCGCGCACCTGGCCACCTGCGTCGTGCAGGGTTGAAGCTGTCAAACAGCCGATTTAGCGATTAAGGAGTATTGGGGTGTCGAGTACCGAAGATGAACAGCTGGCGGATTTGAAGGACTGGTGGACGCGCAATGGCAAGCCGCTGGTCACTGGCGGCCTGTTGGCGCTGGTCATCGTGTTCGGCTGGCAGGCCTACCAGAAATACCAGAGCAACCAGTCGCAAGGCGCCTCGATGCTCTACCAGCAATTGCTGGAAACCACCCTGACCCCGGACGGCAAGCCTGACGCGGCCCGCGTGGCGGACCTGGCCGGCAAGCTCAACAAAGAGTTCGGCGGCACCGCCTATGCCCAGTACGGCAGCCTCTTCGTGGCCAAGGTCGCGGTGGACAGCGGCAAGCTGGACGATGCGGCCACCGAGCTGAAAGCGATCGTCGACAAGCCGGCCAACCCGACCCTGGGCGAAGTGGCGCGTCAGCGCCTGGCACAGGTGCTGGCGGCACAGAACAAGGCTGAAGATGCATTGAAGCTGCTCGACGGCGACGCCGACAAGGCGTTCCTGGCGACTCGCGAAGAACTCAAGGGCGACCTGCTGGTACAGCTGGGTCGTGCCGATGAGGCCCATGCGGCCTACCAAAAAGCCAAGGCTGCGCTGTCGGATGAAGCCGCGGTCGGTGGCCTGCAAATCAAGCTGGACGACCTGGCCAAAGGGGATGCGTGACGTGATCCGTTGGAAACATGCAGCATTGCTGACCCTGGCCATTCTGGCCGCGGGTTGCAGCAGCAACAGCAAGAAAGAACTGCCTCCGGCCGAACTGACCGACTTCAAAGAAGAAGTCGTGCTGCAGAAGCAATGGAGCCGCTCCATCGGTGACGGCCAGGGTGAAACCTACAATATGCTGGTGCCGGCCATCGACGGCGACACCATCTATGCCGGCGACGTTACTGGCGTCGTCATGGCCATGGATCGCACGAACGGCGACGTGAAGTGGGAAAAAGATCTCGAGCTGCCTGTGTCCGGCGCCGTTGGCGTGGGTTACGGGCTGGTCATGATCGGCACGCTCAAGGGCGAGATCGTCGCCCTTGACGCGAGCAGCGGCGAAGAGAAATGGCGCGCCCGCGTGACCAGTGAAGTCCTCGCGCCGCCTGCCACCAACGGTGATGTGGTCGTGGTCCAGACCCAGGACGACCGTCTGATCGGCCTGGACGCCGCCACCGGCGACCAGCGCTGGTTGTATGACAGTACCCCGGCGGTCCTGACCCTGCGCGGCACCAGCGCACCGATCGTTACCAACCGCCTCGCGGTGGCTGGCCTGTCGACCGGTAAAGTCGTGGCCCTGGACATTTCCAATGGCGTGCCGGTCTGGGAGCAGCGTGTAGCGATCCCTCAAGGCCGTTCGGAACTGGAACGCGTGGTCGACATCGATGGCGGCTTGCTGCTGTCCGGCGGTACGCTGTACGTCGCCAGCTACCAGGGCCGCGTCGCGGCGCTCGACCTGGAAACCGGTCGTCCGTTGTGGCAGCGCGATGCGTCCAGCTACGCCGGTGTCGCCCAAGGCTTTGGCAGCGTCTACGTAAGCCTGTCCTCGGGCACCGTCGAAGGCGTCGACGAGCGTTCCACCACCGCATTGTGGAGCAACGATTCCCTGGCCCGTCGTCAACTGTCGGCCCCGGAAGTTTTCTCCAGCTACGTTGCAGTGGGTGACCTGGAAGGTTACCTGCACCTGCTCAGCCAGGTGGACGGTCGTTTCGTCGGCCGTGAGCGCATCGACAGCGACGGCCTGCGTGCCCGTCCGCTGGTGGTGGGCAGCATGATCTATGTGTATGGCAACAGCGGCAAACTGGAAGCCCTGACCATCAAGTAAGACTATGCTTGGGGCTTATCCCCCAAGCGGCCTTGTTCGCGAGGCTTGCAGTGCTTGCACAGGCTGCCCCGAGCACCAGCCGCTGCCTCGCAGCGGCTTTTGTATTTTCTGGAAATAACGAAGTGGAGAGCCGCATGGTTCCCGTAATCGCCCTGGTGGGCCGACCGAACGTCGGCAAGTCCACCTTGTTCAACCGCCTGACCAGGACTCGCGACGCCATCGTTGGCGACTTGTCCGGTCTGACCCGTGATCGCCAATACGGTGAGGCCAAGTGGCAAGGGCGTACCTATATTCTGGTCGACACCGGCGGCATCTCCGGTGATGAACACGGCATGGATGAAAAAATGGCCGAGCAGTCGCTGCTCGCCATCGAAGAAGCGGATGTGGTGCTGTTCCTGGTAGACGCCAAGGCCGGTTTTACCGCCGCCGACCAGATGATCGCCGAGCATTTGCGCAAGCGTAACAAGCGTTCTTACGTGGTCGCCAACAAGGTCGACAACATCGACCCGGACATGGCCCGCGCCGAGTTTGCACCGTTGGGCATGGGCCAGGCGATCCCGATCGCCGGCGCTCACGGCCGTGGCATCACCCAGATGCTGGAAATCGCCCTTGAGAGTTTCCCCAAGGACGATGAAGACGAGCCGGAAGAAGGCGAGGAAGAAGTCGTTGCCGAAGGCGAGGAAGCCAAGCGCATTCCGGGCCCGAGCGAAAAAGACGGGATCAAGATCGCAATCATCGGCCGCCCGAACGTGGGCAAGTCGACCCTGGTCAACCGCATGCTCGGCGAAGACCGGGTCATTGTGTACGACCAGCCCGGCACCACCCGCGACAGCATCTATATTCCCTTCGAGCGTAACGAAGAGAAATACACGCTGATCGACACCGCCGGTGTGCGCAAGCGCGGCAAGATCCACGAAGAAGTCGAAAAGTTCTCCGTGGTCAAGACGCTGCAGGCGATCAAGGACGCCAACGTGGTGATCTTCGTGATGGACGCCCGCGAAGGCGTGGTGGATCACGACTTGAACCTGCTGGGCTTTGCCCTCGAAGCCGGTCGTGCGCTGGTCATCGCGATCAACAAGTGGGACGGCATGACGCCGAGCGAGCGCGACTTTGTGAAAGTCGAACTCCAGCGTCGGTTGTTCTTCGTCGACTTCGCCGACATCCACTTCATCTCGGCCCTGCACGGCACGGGCGTGGGCAACCTCTACGCTTCGGTGCAGAACTCGTTCAAGTCGGCGGTTACCCGCTGGCCGACCAACCGCCTGACCCAGATCCTCGAAGATGCGGTCGGCGAGCACGCGCCACCGATGGTCAACAACCGTCGGATCAAGCTGCGCTACGCCCACTTGGGCGGTGCCAACCCGCCGATTATCGTGATCCACGGTAACCAGATCGAAAAGGTGCCCAAGTCGTACGTTCGTTACTTGGAGAACACCTATCGCCGAGTCCTGAAGCTGGTCGGCACGCCGATCCGCATCGAGTTCAAGGGCGGTGAGAACCCGTACGAAGGCAACAAGAACACACTCACCGACCGCCAGGTCAACAAGAAGCGCCGCTTGATGTCGCACCACAAGAAGGCCGACAAGAAGCGCCGCGACAAGCGCTGATTGGCGATGCAGCACGCCGAACCCTGTGGCGAGGGGATTTATCCCCGCTGGGCTGCGAAGCAGCCCCAAGACAGGCAATTCAATACGCCTGATATACCGAGTTGTTGGGGTTTAGGGCTGCTGCGCAACCCAGCGGGGATAAATCCCCTCGCCACAGGTTCTGCGACGAGATGCATTGAAGAGGGTGCCCACGGGCACCCTTTTTCATGCCCGGCGATTGGGCTATCCTCGACCTCTCCCGCGCCGCACCAGAGCCGGGTGCAGACCCAGGGAACCCTCGATGATCACCAGCAAGTTGCCGAACGTCGGCATCACGATTTTCACTCAGATGTCCCAACTCGCCGCACAGACCGGCGCGCTGAACCTGTCCCAGGGGTTTCCCGATTTCGATGGTCCGCAAGCCCTGCGCGATGCGGTCGGCCGGCACATCGCCCAAGGCCACAACCAATATTCCCCCATGACCGGCCTGCCGGCGCTGCGCCAGCAGATTGCGGCCAAAGTTGCCCGCGGCTATGGCGCTACCGTCGATGCCGATCAGGAAGTCACCGTGACCCCTGGCGCGACCCAGGCGATTTTCTGCGCCATCGCGGCGGTGGTTAACAGCGGCGATGAGGTCATCGTCTTTGACCCCGCCTACGATAGCTACGAGCCGTCCGTGCAACTGGCCGGCGGGCGTTGCGTGCATGTGCCATTGAGCCTGGGCGATTTCGCCATCGACTTTGAAAAGCTCGGCGAAGCCCTGAGCCCGCGCACGCGCATGATCATCCTCAACACGCCGCACAACCCCAGCGGTGCGTTGCTCAGCCGCGCCGAGCTGGACCAATTGGCGGCGTTGATCCGCGACCGTGATATCTATCTGATCAGCGATGAGGTGTATGAGCATCTGGTGTTCGACGGCGTGGCTCATGTCAGCGTGCTTGCCCATGAAGAACTGTATCGCCGTGCCTTCGTGGTCAGTTCGTTTGGCAAGACCTACCACGTCACCGGCTGGAAGACCGGTTATGTCGTCGCGCCACCGGCCCTGACGGCGGAGTTGCGCAAGGTGCATCAGTACGTCAGTTTTTGCGGCGTCACACCGTTGCAGTATGCCTTGGCCGACTACATGGCCGCGCATCCGGAGCACGTCGACGAACTGCCGGACTTCTACCAGGCCAAGCGCGATCTGTTCTGCGACCTGCTGGCACCGTCGCGCTTCAGCTTCAAGCGCGTCACCGGCACCTATTTCCAGCTGGTGGATTACTCGCAGATCCGCCCGGACCTCAACGACGTCGACATGGCGGTGTGGATGACCCGCGAACATGGCGTGGCGACCATTCCGATCTCGGTCTTCTACCAGAACCCACCGCAAGGCCAGCGCCTGGTGCGCCTGTGCTTTGCCAAGCGCGAGGAGACGCTGCGTGAAGCGGCGCAAAAACTATGCGTGATTTGAGCACCTTGCCCAACCTGAACGTTGCCTTGATCCAGACAACCCTGGCCTGGCATGACCGTCGAGCCAACCTTGAGCATTTCGACGCGCTGCTTGAACAGGCGCGGGGGGCGGACCTGATCATCCTGCCGGAAATGTTCACCACGGGCTTTTCCATGGAGTCCGAGACGTTGGCGGAGCCCGAGAATGGTCCGACGCGCCAATGGCTCAAGGACCAAGCGGCGAAACTGGATGCAGTGATCACCGGCAGCGTGATCGTCCAGGCCGGCGATGGCAGCCATCGTAATCGCTTGCTGTGGGCACGGCCCGACGGCGAGGTGCTGCATTACGACAAACGCCACCTGTTCCGCATGGCCGGCGAGCACAACCACTACACGCCGGGTGATCAGCAGGTACTGTTCGAGCTCAAGGGATGGCGGATTCGCCCGTTGATCTGCTATGACCTGCGCTTTCCGGCGTGGAGCCGCGACGCCGAGGACACCGACCTGTTGCTGTACACCGCCAACTGGCCGGGCGCTCGGCGTCAGCATTGGAACCGTTTGCTGCCGGCACGGGCCATCGAAAACCTGTGCTATGTGGCGGCGGTGAATCGGATCGGCACCGACGGCAAGGGCTTCGCCTACACCGGCGACAGCCAGGTGCTGGACTTCCAGGGCGAGACCCTGCTCGGCGCCGGCGAAGCCGACGGTGTGTTCACGGTTTGCCTGAGTGCCGCGGACCTGGCTGAGTATCGCAAACGCTTTCCAGCGAACCTGGATGCCGATCGTTTCGAATTCATCTATTGAAACGATTCAGCCTCAAGGAACGGTGTTGCGCGCCGATAACCGGTCAGCCAAGGAGGAATCCCCTATGACCAGCATCAGCGCAACGACCGTAAACCCTTATCCATTGTCTGCTCCCACAGTCACCATCCGCGGGGCTGAGGAAGACAGGGCGGTCAGCCCAGTGACACCGACCGAAACCGCCGAAGACAAAGACAAGCCACTGAAAGTCGACACCAGCGGCGCGAACATCGCAGGTGCCGGCGGCAGCAGCGGCAGCAGCGATGTCATCGAACAATTGAAGAAGCAGATCGAACGAACCGAAAAATTGCTGGCCGACCAGCAAGCCCAACTGGCCCGCGTCCAGAAAAGCCAGGCCGACCAGGCGCAGAAATCCCAGCAAGCCATGGCGATCCAGACTCAGATCATGGCGACCCAGGCAACCTTGCAGACCTTGCAGGCTGCGCTGTTGCAGGCGATGACGATTTCGATCGATACCCATGCCTGAGATTTTTATTGGCTGACTCGCGAACAGGCCAGAGCAGCCAATTCAAATCATCAGCCAAACAAAAAGGCCCTGAGGTTCACACCCCAGGGCCTTTTTGCATTTCAGCCTTGGTCAGGCCGCCTTGGCTTCCGGCTGGCTCAGCGAGCGGTTCAGTGCGCTGAACAGCGCCTTGAAGCTGGCGGTGGTGATGTTTTCATCGATGCCCACGCCATGCACCGCACGCTCACCGTTGACCCGCAGCTCGATGTAAGCCGCCGCCTTGGCGTTGGTGCCGGCGCCGATGGCGTGTTCGTTGTAGTCCATGATTTCCACCGGAATCGGCAGGCCGGCCACCAGCGCTTCCAGCGCGCCGTTGCCTTTGCCACGCCAGTGCAGGTTGGTTTCGCCCTGGCCTTTGCTGGCGACTTCCACTTCCACGGCGCTGTTGCCGTTTTCTTCCTGCAGGCGATGGCTGACCAGCGCATACGGGGTGTTGGCTTGCAGGTATTCACGCTGCAACAGGGCATGGATCTGCTGGGCAGTCATTTCCAGGCCCAGGCGATCGGTTTCGCGCTGCACCACTTGGCTGAATTCGATCTGCATGCGACGCGGCAGGCTGATGCCGTATTCCTGCTCCAGCAGGTAGGCGATGCCGCCCTTGCCCGACTGGCTGTTCACGCGGATCACCGCCTCGTAGCTGCGGCCGATGTCAGCCGGGTCGATTGGCAGGTACGGCACTTCCCACAGGGTGTCGGGTTTCTGCTGGGCGAAGCCCTTGCGGATCGCGTCCTGGTGCGAGCCGGAAAATGCAGTGTGGACCAGGTCGCCCACATAAGGATGACGCGGGTGCACCGCGATCTGGTTGCACTCTTCGACCACTTTGCGTACGCCGTCGATGTCGGAGAAATCCAGCTCAGGGTCGATACCCTGGGTGTAGAGGTTCAGCGCGACGGTCACCAGGTCGACGTTGCCGGTGCGCTCGCCGTTGCCGAACAGGCAGCCTTCGACACGGTCGGCGCCGGCCATCAGGCCCAGCTCGGTAGCGGCCACGCCGGTGCCACGGTCGTTGTGGGTGTGCAGGCTGATGAGCACGCTGTCACGACGGCTGATGTTGCGGTGGAACCACTCGATCTGGTCGGCGTAGATGTTCGGCGTGGCGACTTCCACGGTGGCGGGCAGGTTAAGGATCACCTTGCGCTCCGGGGTCGGGTTCCACACTTCGATCACGGCGTCGCAGACTTCCTTGGCGAACTCCAGCTCGGTGGCGCTGAAGGTTTCTGGGGAGTATTCGAACTGCCACTGGGTTTCCGGCTGCTGGGCGGCGTATTTGACGAACAGCTTGGCCGCGTTCACTGCGATTTCCTTCACGCCTTCCTTGTCCTGGTTGAACACGATGCGGCGGAACGACGGACAGGTGGCGTTGTAGAGGTGGACGATGGCTTTCTTCGCGCCACGCAGGGATTCGAAGGTACGGGCGATGAGGTCTTCGCGGGCCTGGGTCAGCACCTGGATGGTGGTGTCGTCCGGGATGTGGCCTTCTTCGATGAGGGTGCGCACGAAGTCGAAGTCAGTCTGGGAAGCGGCCGGGAACGACGCTTCGATTTCTTTCACGCCCACCGCCACCAAGGTTTTCCAGAAGCGCAGCTTCTTGGCCGCGTCCATGGGCTCGATCAGCGACTGGTTGCCATCACGCAGGTCGGAACTGCACCAGATCGGCGCGGCAGTGATGGTCTTCGACGGCCAGGTGCGATCCGGCAGGTTGATGGTCGGGAAGGCGCGGTATTTCGAAGACGGGTCTTTGAGCATGCTCATGAGGAAATCCTTATTGTCGTGGCCGGAAAAAGGCGGCCTGCCGGTGGTTCGAATGGGGTGGCTTGTCAGCCGGGACGAGTTGCCGCGATTCAGCCCGGCAGTCGTGCGCTGACGAGGCACAGGCTGCGGTGCTGACGAAGCTGAATGAGGGTGTGAGAGGTTTTCATGCCCTCAACCCTAACCGCGTGGACGGGGGGTTGCAAGCAGTCGGAAAAAATTGGGAGAAGTTCTGTTTTTGGATGGGTTTGCGAGATTTAATCGCGTAAGCGGTCAGAATAGGCTCAAAGGATTGCGCTGATATTTAGGGCTCGGCAATTCCAAGGATGGTGGTGCCAGGGCCTACCTCTTCGCGAGCAGGCTTGCTCCCACAAGGGATCTTTGTGGTTGCAATGTTGTGGTCTGCGCAGATTCCAATGTGGGAGCGAGCCCGCTCGCGAAGAGGCCAGTAGCCTGACCGAAATGCTCAGGGCTGAAACGCCCCGATAAAAATCGCCGGATCCACACGAGCATCGTTCAGGCTGATGTTCCAGTGCATATGCGGCCCGGTCGCCCGGCCGGTGGCGCCGACCTTGCCGACCACTGTGCCACGGGCCAACTGCTGGCCGACCTTCACATCTATTTTCGACATGTGGCAGAACATGCTGATGAAGCCCTGGCCATGGTCGACGAATACCGTGTTGCCATTGAAGAAATAGTTGCCGGTGAGGATCACCTTGCCGGCGGCCGGGGTCTTGATCGGTGTGCCGGCGGGCACGGCGAAGTCCAGGCCTGCGTGGGGGTTGCGTTCCTCGCCGTTGAAGAAACGGCGCACACCGAACTTGCTCGACAGCGGGCCGTTGACCGGTTTATCCAGCAACAGATTGCTGGGGATGTTCGGGCTGAAGCTGCGGTAGGCCTTCAACTGCACCGCCAGCTCGGCGTCGATGCGCTTGAGGTCCGCCGGGTTAGGGTTGACCTGACGCTTGTTCTTCAGCGTGATGTGCTGCTCGGGATACTTCTTGTAACCGACCACGAAGGGCTGAGTGCTGCCGCCGCTGCTGATCTGCTGCGTGCCGGGTTGTGCCGTCAACGGAATGCCGACAATCGCCAGCCAGTTCTGTTGCTCCTTGACCACCAGCACCGGTTTGCCCTGGTAGGTGGCTTTTGGCGCCTGGGCCGCGCTGCCCAGATCCACCACGGCCACACCGCCGGGCACCGGTTTGTTCAACAGGCGGGTGATGTAGCTGTCGGCGTGGGCGTTGACGGTCAGGCACAGCAACAGCAGCGGAGCGAGGAATCGCGGCATGAATCAATCCAATAAAGAAAGGGTGACTGGCGTCAGGTGGTTGTCTTCGACCCGCACCAGCAGTTCGCCTTCGCCGAGCTTGGCGGTCAGGCGCTGGCCCATCTGGGTTTGCCCGGCGTTGCGGATGGCATGGCCGCGCTCGTCCAGCAGGATGCTGTAGCCACGACCAAGGGTCGCCAGCGGGCTGACGATGTGCAGCGTCTGCATCTGGTTTTGCAACTGCACGCGTCGCGTTTTGAGCCCTTCGCGCATGGCCCGGGGCAAGCGTTCGGCAAGGCTGTCGAGGCGATGACGCAACATGGCCAATTGCCGGCCCGGATGCTGTCCGGCCAGACGGGTTTCCAGGCGGATCAGCCTTTCGCGGCGGGTGTTGAGGCTGCGCTCGAAGGCCCGGCGCATGCGCATGTCCAGATCGTCGAGGCGCTGGGCCTGCTGGCGCAGCCGTTCGCCGGGATGACGCAGGCGCCGCGTAAGACCTTCGAGGCGCAGTTGGTCGCGCATCAGCCGGTCACGCATGCGCATCACCAACCGGCGGTGCAGACTTTCAACCCGGCGGACCAGGTCGCCGGCATCCGGTGCCAGCAGTTCGGCGGCGGCGGACGGGGTCGGGGCGCGCACATCGGCGACGAAATCGCTGATGGATACGTCGGTCTCATGGCCGACGGCGCTGACGATCGGCGTGACGCAGGCATCCACCGCCCGGGCCACGGCTTCTTCGTTGAAGCACCACAAATCTTCCAGCGAACCGCCGCCCCGGGCCAGGATCAGCGCGTCGAAGCCGCGGGCATCGGCCAGTTTCAGGGCGCGAACAATTTGCCCGGTGGCTTCTCGGCCTTGCACTGCGGTGGGAATCAAGGTCAGGGAAATCTGCGGCGCGCGGCGGCGGAAGACGCTGATGATGTCGCGAATCACCGCGCCGGTGGGCGAACTGATGATGCCGATGCGTTGCGGATGGGCCGGCAGCGGCACTTTGCGTTCGGCGCTGAACAGCCCTTCGGCGCTGAGCTTTTCCTTCAGGGCATCGAAGGCCAGGCGCAGGGCACCATCGCCGGCCGGTTCCACGGTGTCGAGGATCAGTTGATAGTCGCCACGGCCCTCGAACAGCGAGACCTTGCCGCGCACCTTCACCGCCAACCCATCCTTCAAGGCCTGGCGCACCCGTGCGGCGTTCTGCCGGAACAGCGCGCAGCGCACCTGGGCGCCGCTGTCCTTGAGGGTGAAATACACGTGGCCGGAAGCCGGGCGGGCGAGGTTGGAGATCTCGCCCTCGACCCAGATGTTGCTGAACACGTCTTCCAGCAACACCCGTGCACGGCCGTTGAGTTGGCTGACAGTCAGGACCTCGCGGTCCAGGCCCAGTCGGGCAAAGGGATCTTTAATCATGGGCGGCATGATAAGGGGATTCGCCAATGGTGTGCAGACAATTAGACCGGGTTGTCTGCATCGCGAGCAAGCTCGCTCCCACAGGGGATCCATGTCGCACCGAAGATCCAGTGTGGGAGCTTGCTCGCGATAGCAGTAGCCCAGTCACCACAAATACTGGATATGCCCCGACACATCTGGCTAAAGTCCCCGCTCTCCCCATCAAGGAAGTGCCGGATGAATCTTCTCCCATGGTTGGGCCAGTGGGCATTTGCCCCGATGGAATGGCTGGTAATCGCCTCGGCCATTGTCCTGGCCTACATCGTGTTCGGCATCGCCGGGTTCGGCACCGCCCTGGTGGCCGCGCCGATCCTGCTGTTGTTCATGCCGCTGTCGAAGATTGTCCCGCTATTGGTCTTGCTGGATTTTGTCGCGGCCTTTGGCAACTTGTTGCCGTCGCGGCGGGACGTGTCCCGGCCGGAGCTGCTGCGGTTGCTGCCCTGCATGGCTGTGGGCTGCACCTTGGGTGTGATTTTCCTGCTCAACCTCAAGTCAGATCTTTTGCTGCTGTTGATGGGGCTGTTTATTAGCGCCTATGCGATCTACAGCCTGTTGATAAAAACCAGGCCCAAGCAGTTATCTTCATTGTGGGCGTTGCCGATGGGCACGGTGGGCGGGATGTTCGGCGCGTTGTTTGGCAGTGGCGGCTTTTTATATGCCATCTACCTGAACAGCCGTTTGCCCAAGGAGGCGGCGCGGGCGACCCAGAGTGCGCTGATCAGTTGCAGCACTGTGGTGCGCTTGAGTTTGTTTGTCATCGCGGGCGTGTATGCCGAGCTACCCTTGCTGGTACTGGCGCTGTGTTTATTGCCGGCCATGGCGCTGGGGTTGTGGGTGGGGCGTCGCCTGACCCTGAAGATGTCGCGCGAAGCGTTCGTGCGGTTGGTCACCTGGCTGGTGCTCGCCAGCGGCCTGGCGTTGATCGGCCGTTACCTGAGTGCTTGACCTGGCACGGCCAGGGATTAAGCTGCCGGCCTTTTATCAGATCCTGCCAGGGAAACAGCCAGGCCTCGCCATGAATTCGCAAAGCATTATCGTCCCGAAAATCTCCACACTGCCGGTCCACGAGCCTCGGGCCCGGGCAATCGTGCGCTGGCTGGTGCGCAAGAACATTATCGAAGAGCAATTGACCACATGCGGCCGCACCGGCAATCGCATGGCCCACGCCATCGCTCCCGGCGCGCGCGACGTGGTCATGCACCCCGAAGCCTTGCCGTTCGGCGAGCCGATCAACGGCCTGGAGATCATCACCAAGCGTTGCATCTATACCCCGGCCAAGGGTTTTCTGGAGGAGGCCGGTTGCGCCGAGTGCCGCAAGGAAGTCGGCGAAGCGCTGTTCGAAAGCCTGGAAGACTGGATGCCGGGGCGCACCGACAATTTCACTTGTCCTGAGTGCGGGCATGAGGACGACATCAATGGCTTCCTGTTCCTGCAACCCTGCGCGTTCTCCAACCTGGGGTTCATCTTCAATAACTGGCTGGAGGCAGGGTTCAAGCAGGGGTTTCTTGATGAATTCGCCGACTGGCTGGATCAGCCGGTGAGTTGGGTGAAGGTGGAGTTGTAAGGGCGTCGATGAGCCAATGTGGGAGCGAGCTTGCTCGCGATGGCGGCGGCCCCTTCAACATTGTTGCTGGCTGATCCACCGCTATCGCGAGCAAGCTCGCTCCCCCACGGGGGTGTTGCAATGAGGTAGGGTTTTAGCCCGTCAATCACCCCGCCAATAATAGACAGAGTTTTACATTGAGCCAGACGGGGTGCATGAGTATAATGGCGCGCTTCCATTTTCCCGCTCGGGAGCCCCCGCGATGCTGCGTATCAGCCAAGAAGCTCTGACCTTCGACGACATTCTCCTAGTGCCCGGTTATTCCGAGGTGCTGCCTAACGAAGTCAGTCTCAAAACCCGTCTCACCCGTGGCATCGAACTGAATATCCCCCTGGTTTCCGCCGCCATGGACACCGTGACCGAAGCCCGTCTGGCCATTGCCATGGCCCAGGAAGGCGGTATCGGTATCATCCACAAGAACATGACCATCGAACAGCAGGCCGCCGAAGTGCGCAAGGTCAAGCGGTTCGAGGCTGGCGTGGTCAAGGATCCGATCACCATCGAGGCTGACGCCACGGTCCGGGATCTGTTCGAACTGACCCGCATGCACAACATCTCCGGTGTTCCGGTGCTGCACGATGGCGACCTCGTCGGCATCGTTACTTCCCGTGACGTGCGCTTCGAAAGCCGCCTGGACGCCTCTGTTCGCCAGGTGATGACGCCTAAAGAGCGCCTGGTCACGGTCAAGGAAGGCACCAGCAAGGACGACGTCCGCGAATTGCTGCACAAGCACCGCATCGAGCGCGTGCTGATCGTCGATGACAAATTCGCCCTCAAGGGCATGATGACCGTCAACGACATCGAAAAAGCCAAGGCCTACCCGCTGGCCAGCAAGGACGACCAGGGTCGTCTGCGCGTCGGCGCCGCTGTCGGCACCGGCAAGGACACTGGTGACCGCGTCGCCGCCCTGGTCAACGCTGGCGTTGACGTGGTGGTGGTCGACACCGCCCACGGTCACTCCAAAGGCGTGATCGACCGCGTGCGCTGGGTCAAGCAGAACTTCCCCGACGTACAGGTGATCGGCGGCAACATCGCCACCGGCGCTGCCGCCAAGGCCCTGGCCGAAGCGGGCGCCGACGCGGTCAAGGTCGGTATCGGCCCAGGCTCGATCTGTACTACCCGTATCGTCGCCGGTGTCGGCGTGCCGCAGATCAGTGCCATCGCCAACGTCGCCGCTGCCCTTGAAGGCACCGGCGTGCCGTTGATCGCCGACGGCGGTATCCGTTTCTCCGGTGACCTGTCCAAGGCCATCGTCGCCGGTGCCTACTGCGTGATGATGGGTTCGATGTTCGCCGGTACCGAAGAAGCGCCAGGCGAGATCGAACTGTTCCAGGGCCGTAGCTACAAGGCTTATCGCGGCATGGGTTCGCTGGGCGCCATGTCCCAGGCCCAGGGTTCGTCCGACCGTTACTTCCAGGACTCCTCCGCAGGTGCCGAGAAGCTCGTGCCGGAAGGCATCGAAGGTCGCGTGCCGTATAAGGGCACCCTGAGCGCCATCATCCATCAACTGATGGGCGGCCTGCGTTCCTCGATGGGCTACACCGGCAGCGCTGACATTGAAGAGATGCGCACCAAGCCGGAATTCGTGCGCATCACTGGCGCCGGCATGGCCGAGTCCCATGTACACGACGTGCAGATCACCAAGGAAGCGCCGAACTACCGCGTAGGTTAAGGCTTCCAGCAAAACGTTAATCACCGGGGCTGTTCATTCAGCCCCGAGTTGTTTCTGATTCACTACATGAGAATGAGTCATGGCCCTCGACATTCACGCTCACCGCATCCTGATCCTCGACTTCGGTTCCCAGTACACCCAGCTGATCGCCCGCCGCGTGCGTGAGATCGGCGTGTACTGCGAACTGCATCCGTTCGACATGGATGACGAAGCGATTCGCGAATTCGCTCCGAAAGGCGTCATCCTCGCCGGCGGCCCCGAGTCCGTGCACGAAGCCAACAGCCCGCGTTGCCCGCAAGCGGTGTTCGACCTGGGGGTACCGGTGTTCGGCATCTGCTACGGCATGCAGACCATGGCTGAACAGCTGGGCGGCAAGGTCGAGGGTTCCGACCTGCGTGAGTTCGGTTACGCCCGCGTCGACGTGGTCGGCAAGAGCCGCCTGCTGGACGGCATCGAGGATCATATCGACGCCGACGGCCTGTTCGGCCTCGACGTGTGGATGAGCCATGGTGACAAAGTCACCAAGATGCCTGAAGACTTCCACATCCTGGCCAGCACCCCGAGTTGCCCGATCGCTGGCATGTTCAGCGACGAGCGTCGCTACTACGGCGTGCAGTTCCACCCGGAAGTGACCCACACCAAGCAGGGCGGCCGCATTCTGTCGCGCTTCATCCTCGATATCTGCGAATGCGAAGCCTTGTGGACTCCGTCGAAGATCGCTGAAGATGCCATCGCCCAGGTTCGCGCCCAGGTCGGCACCGACAACGTATTGCTGGGCTTGTCTGGCGGCGTTGATTCCTCGGTGGTTGCCGCACTGCTGCACAAGGCCATCGGCGACCAGCTGACGTGCGTCTTCGTCGACAATGGCCTGCTGCGCCTGCACGAAGGCGAGCAAGTGATGGCCATGTTCGCCGAGAACATGGGCGTCAAGGTGATTCGCGCCAATGCCGAAGAGCAGTTCTTGAACAACCTGGCCGGCGAGTCCGACCCGGAGAAGAAACGCAAGATCATCGGCCGTACCTTCATCGACGTGTTCGATGCCGAATCCTGCAAGCTGGACAACATCAAGTACCTCGCCCAGGGCACCATCTACCCTGACGTGATCGAGTCGGCCGGCGCCAAGAGCGGCAAGGCCCACGTGATCAAGTCCCACCACAACGTTGGTGGCTTGCCGGAAGAGATGAACCTGAAGCTGGTCGAGCCGCTGCGCGAACTGTTCAAGGACGAAGTGCGTCGCCTCGGCCTGGAACTGGGCTTGCCGTATGACATGGTCTACCGCCACCCATTCCCGGGCCCAGGCCTGGGCGTGCGGATCCTCGGCGAAGTGAAGAAGGAATACGCCGACCTGCTGCGTCGCGCCGACCACATCTTCATCGAAGAACTGCGCAAGGCCGACTGGTACCACAAGGTCAGCCAGGCATTCGTGGTGTTCCAACCGGTGAAATCGGTCGGCGTGGTCGGCGATGGCCGTCGCTACGCCTGGGTCGTGGCCCTGCGCGCCGTGGAAACCATCGACTTCATGACCGCTCGCTGGGCACACCTGCCGTACGAGCTGCTGGAAACCGTTTCCGGGCGGATCATCAATGAAATCGAAGGCATCTCTCGCGTGACGTATGACGTGTCGAGCAAGCCGCCGGCGACGATTGAGTGGGAGTGATGGGGCGCCGGCGCTGACCGGTAGCCTCTAGCAAGGAACACCCTGAAGCCCGCTTAATTGCGGGCTTTTGGCGTGTTGGGGGTCGGCATCTCCTTGTAGTCGGTCCGCGCCAGCACGCGGTCGGCTTCCAGATCCCTCTATTGCGGGATCAGCACTTTGTCACTGACGTGATGAGACTTGAAAGGCTCGCGTCATTGCCCGCCAAACACAAAACCGTGGCGAGGGAGCAAGCTCCCTCGCCACAGGGGTAGAGGCGATTCCAAGCTGTTTGTGCCCATCCATGCCAAATTTCCTATCGTTGTCCCTGGCTTGCCCACGTTTGTCCTTCGCTCCCTGTTAGGGAATGTCGCCTGGCGGTTCGGTCACCTTTCGCTACGATTCCTTGCCTCAACGGGCACCGAGAAATGCTTATCATCGGACGGCGAAGCCCCGCGGGAATTTCGCCGGCACGCCTCGCGAAACGCTGTCGCGTGCCAAGTAGTGCGCCTCGTGCCCCCTGTGTCCATGCTCCGGCCGGGCAAACGTGATCCCGCTGGGCAGAGCGTCGTTTGAAAGAAAGAGCCAGGTTGTCATTTGACAACCTGGCTGATCATGCGAATACTGGAGATCACGGATGATTCGTCCAACGCACCCGAAGAAAGAAATCGAAGAAACGCTGAGGTATGCCGAAGGGCAAGGGTGGCGCGTAGACGTTGGCGGCAGTCACGCCTGGGGGCGGGTTTATTGCCCGTACAAAGAAGTGGAGTGCCGTTGCGGCGAGTTCTGCATCACCTCGATATGGAGCACGCCGAAGAGTCCTGGCAACCATGCGCGAGCATTGCGACGCGTCGTGGACAATTGCACTGCGCATCGCAATCGGCGCGAGGCTGATGACAATGCTGAGGAATAGAACAATGGAATATATTTTTACTTTGAAATATCAGCTTGCTGACGATGGCTGTGCCATGGATGAACTGGTGGAGCGGCTGGGCGAAGCGGGCTGCGACGATGCCTTGGTCGGTATCGGGCAACCGGGACGACTGGCGCTTGAGTTCACTCGCGAAGCTCCTGATGCGGCCAAGGCAGTGCTTAGTGCTCTGGCGGATGTCCATCGCGCGGTGCCGTTGGCCAAATTGATCGAGGTTGCGCCTGATTTGGTTGGACTGACTGACGTCGCCGAGATCGTAGGTGTTTCTCGGCAGAACATGCGCAAGTTGATGTTGGCGCATCCAAGCAGCTTCCCGACACCGGTGCACGAGGGGAGTACATCCATTTGGCATTTGGCGGACGTTTTGGGCTGGCTGCAGGCCAAGGGCAGCTATTCGCTTACCGAGAACGTGCTGGATGTGGCCCGGGTGGCCTTGCAGGTCAACGTTGCGAAAGAGGGCCGACGGTTACCTGGCATGGTTGAAGAGTTGGAAGCTCTGGTGGAGTGACTGCGTTTGGGGGGCTTTGCTTGGGCCTGCGTCAATATGGACGATTACCTGGCTGAACGAGCTCGATTAGAGGCTCGGTACGGTACAGCGACAATCCTTCACTTAATATTTCTCAATTGCAGGTGTATCGTATTCGCCTTTTGCGGGCCCGCCGGTCCGTCGCAGATCCAGAGGTAGTTGCGTTCATGTCTTTCACCCGTCGCCAAATACTCGGTGGCCTGGCCGGTCTTGTTGTCGTTGGTGTGGGGGCGGGAGGCGCGTCGCGGTACTGGCTGGGGAAAATGGCCGATGCCGAGGCCGGTCACGACTACGAGCTGATCGCGGCGCCTTTGGACGTGGAGCTGGTGGCCGGGCACAAGACCCAGGCCTGGGCGTTTGGCCCCTCGGCACCGGGGACGGAGTTGCGGGTGCGTCAGGGCGAGTGGTTGCGGGTTCGCTTTATCAACCATTTGCCGGTCGCGACGACCATTCACTGGCACGGTATCCGTTTGCCGCTGGAGATGGACGGCGTACCTTATGTCTCGCAACTGCCGGTGCTGCCGGGTGAGTACTTCGACTACAAATTCCGCGTGCCGGACGCCGGCAGCTATTGGTACCACCCCCACGTCAACAGCAGCGAAGAACTCGGGCGCGGGCTGGTGGGGCCGCTGATCGTCGAAGAGCGCGAGCCCACCGGTTTCAAATTCGAACAGACCCTGAGCCTCAAGAGCTGGCACGTGGACGAGCAGGGCCAGTTCGTCGAATTCAGCATTCCCCGCGAGGCTGCGCGTGGTGGTACGGCTGGACGGTTGTCGACCATCAACGGCGTGCCGCAGGCGGTAATCGATCTGCCGGCAGGGCAGATTACCCGGGTGCGTTTGCTCAACCTCGACAACACGCTTACCTATCGCATCAACATTCCAGGCGTAGAGGCGCAGATCTATGCGTTGGATGGCAACCCCATCGAGCCGCGTCCGTTGGGCAAGGAATACTGGCTGGGGCCAGGCATGCGTATTTGCCTGGCGATCAAGGCCCCGCCGGCCGGTGAAGAATTGTCGCTGCGCAATGGCCCGGTGCGCTTGGGGACCTTGCGTTCGGTGCCAAACAATGAGGCGCCGACCCCATGGCCGCCGGCATTGCCGCCCAACCCGGTGGCTGAGCCGGACCTGGCCAATGCCGAGAAGCTCAACTTCAATTTCGAATGGGTCGGTTCGGTGTCGGTCAATGTCGACAATGGCAAGCCGCCGAGCCTGTGGCAGATCAACGGCAAGGCCTGGGACATCACCGACAAGACCTGTTCCGACCGGCCGATCGCCACGCTGAAAAAAGGCCAGAGTTACATTTTTGAATTGAAGAACATGACTCAGTACCAACATCCGATCCACCTGCACGGCATGAGCTTCAAAGTGATCGCGTCGAACCGGCACAAGGTCATCCCGTACTTCACCGACACCTACCTGCTGGGCAAGAACGAGCGGGCGCAGGTGGCGTTGGTGGCGGATAATCCGGGCGTATGGATGTTCCACTGCCATGTGATCGACCACATGGAAACCGGCCTGATGGCCGCCATCGAGGTGGCGTGATGCGCCAGATTCGTCCCGCCAAGATCATTGATCGTAGCCGTGACCAGGATTTCATGCGCGAAGCCCTGGCCCTCGCCGCACAGGGCGCCGCCTTGGGCGAAGTGCCGGTGGGCGCGGTGTTGGTGCAGGATGGCGAAATCATCGGGCGTGGTTTCAACTGCCCGATCAGCGGCCACGACCCCAGCGCCCATGCCGAAATGGTCGCCATCCGTGCCGCCGCCCAGGCGGTGAGCAACTATCGCCTGCCGGGTAGCACCCTTTATGTCACGTTGGAGCCGTGCAGCATGTGCGCCGGGCTGATCGTGCATTCACGCATCGCCCGGGTCGTCTACGGCGCATTGGAGCCCAAGGCCGGAATCGTGCAGAGTCAGGGGCAGTTTTTCAGCCAGGGGTTCTTGAACCATCGGGTACTGTTCGAGGGCGGGGTGCTGGCTGAGGAGTGCAGCACGGTGCTGAGTGAGTTCTTCAAGACACGAAGAGCCAAATCGCAAGGTTGAACACATACCCTCGCCACAATGATTGGCAGCCCTTAAGTGAGTAGGTTGCTCTCCCACAGGGGGCTCGGGCGATTTATTTGCGCGCCACAATCACCGCCCGCATCGGCGCTGGCAGCCCTTCGACGGTTTTGCTGTGGTCGGCGGGGTCGAGGAAGTCACTTAGGGATTGATATTTCATCCATTCGGTGCCGCGCTGTTCCTCCACGGTCGTCAGGCTCACGTCCACGCAGCGCACGTCGCTGAACCCGGCGCGACGCAGCCAGCGCTCCAAGGCCGGAACCGATGGCAGGAACCACACGTTGCGCATCTGCGCGTAGCGATCTTCGGGCACCAGCACTTGATGCTCGTCGCCCTCGATCACCAGGGTTTCCAGCACCAGTTCGCCGCCCTTGACCAGGCAATCCTTCAAAGCAAGTAGATGCTCGATTGGCGAGCGGCGGTGGTAGAACACGCCCATGGAAAACACCGTATCGAAGCCTTCGAGCTCTGGCGGCAGGGCCTCGAAGGGGAACGGCAGGTGCCAGGCGTTGGGCTGGGACAGGTAGCGCTGTACCGCCTGGAATTGGCAGAAGAACAGCCAGTTCGGGTCGACGCCGATCACCGTGTCGGCTCCGGCGCCCAGCATGCGCCACATGTAGTATCCGTTGCCGCAACCAACGTCGAGGATCCGCTTGCCCTTGAGATCCAGATGCGGGGCGACGCGCGACCATTTCCAATCCGAGCGCCATTCGGTATCCACATGCACGCCAAACAGATTGAACGGACCTTTGCGCCAAGGCGAAAGGCCCATCAACGCGGTACGCATTTGGGCGCGGGTTTCGTCGGAGCAATCGGCGTCCAGCGTCAGCCCATTCAGCAAATCCACCGTGGTGGGCTGCAAGAGCGGCAGCGCATCGAGGGCGCTTTGCCAACGCTCCAGGTCGCCGTGGCCCTTTTCCATCTTGACGTCGAGCTGCGTTTGCAACGTCGCGGCCCAATCGGCCAGGGGCGTGCCGGCCAGATGGCGGGCGAGGGGGGACAGATCGATCATGGCAGGGCAATCAACGAGGCAAAGTTAAGACACTGGAACCACGGCACGACTTTCGAGAACCCGGCGGCCAGCAGGCGCTCGCGGTGCTCTTCGAGGCTGTCGGGCTTCATGACGTTTTCGATGGCGCTGCGTTTCTGAGCGATTTCCAGTTCGCTGTAGCCGTTGGCGCGCTTGAACGCCACATGCAGGTCGGTGAGCAACGCGTGTTCCTCGGCATCGTTGAAGCGCAGCTTCTCCGAAAGGATCAGGGCGCCGCCGGGTAGCGACGATTGGCGAATGCGGCCCAATAGCGCGGTGCGCTGGTCCGGCGCGATGAATTGCAGGGTGAAGTTCAACGCCACCACCGAGGCCGGTTGAAACGTCAGGGCCAGGATGTCACCTTCGATCACTTCCACCGGCAGCAGCTCTTGGAACATCGAGTCCTGGCCGTTGAGGTATTCGCGGCAGCGCTCGACCATGGCCGAAGAGTTATCCACCGCAATCACCCGGCAACCCTCGGTGCGCACGTGGCGGCGCAATGCCTGGGTCACGGCTCCGAGGGAGGAGCCCAGGTCATAAAGCACGCTGTTGGGCTGGGCAAATTGCGCCGCGAGCACGCCGAGATTCTCGACAATGGTCGGGTAGCCTGGCACTGACCGCTTGATCATGTCCGGGAACACCCGCACCACGTCTTCATTGAAGGCGAAGTCGGGCACCTGGGCCAAGGGTTGGGCGAATAGGCGATCGGGCTCTTTGCTCACGGCGGTTCCAGCGGCTGGGGTGTTGAAAAGGCCGGCATTTTAACCAGAAAAACGGTGCTTTAGTGCGGCTTTCGGGGGAACGCCGATGCGGTGATGCCCCACTGTCCCAGCCAGTAACTGATGATGATCAGGTAGGGCGCGGCATGGAACGGCGCCACGAACCGGTTGATCCCGATCAGGCTGTCGGAAAAGACAAACCCCAGCGCTCCAACGGCTGCGAGCAGGGCCGAGCGTTTCGGCACCTCGGTCCCCAAGCGCGCCAGGGCCCTCCAGAGCATAGCGCTGATGACCAAGCCATAGACGACCACCGGCACCAGCAGCGGCCCGAGGCCGTTCGACACCAATATTCCCAACAGCAAGGCGCCAATGAACAAGGCAATCGTCAACGGCATGAGCGCCGGGCGGCGGCAGTCACTGAGGTAGGCTTTCAAATAGGCCAGGTGCGCCAACAAAAAAGCGCCGAGCCCCAATACAAACAAATCTCCTGGCCAGGCCAGCAATACGTCGCCCACCACTGAAAATATCAGGCCCAGGCTTATCCAGCGTCGGTATTCGCCCGGCGGCGCGTCGTGCAGCCAGCCCAGCAGGGCCAGCACCGGCATTGGCTTGACCAGCAGGCACAGCAACGTGGCATGCACGCTCAGGCCATATAGAAAGGTGGCCGCACCCATCAGCGCGAGGATCAGCCAACCCACGGTCATTTCACCGAAATAGCGCAGTCAAACGTTTCCACGGGTGGCACTTCGGGTGCCCATGGCTGTTGATAAGTCAGGCGCAAGCGCCCGGTGCCGGCGTCGAACGCCTGGAAGCGCCAAGTCGAGACACCGGCGGCGCCGACGATGCCGGCGTCTTCCGGGTTACGGTAAACCTCGGGGCCGAGGCCTTTGAGAACACCGCCGGCCGAATCCTGGATGCTCCAGCGATAGCCGGTGGTGGGATTGCTCGGCAAACTCAGGATCAGGTTCTGCCCGTTTTTGAGCTGCACCGGGCATTGGCTCTGTTTTTCCACCGTCACATTGTGTTTCGGCTGTGTGGCGCAGGCGCTTAGCAAGGCGAGGCTGACGGAGACAAGCAGGCGGGTGAGGGACATAAGGGCTCCGGCATTCACGACGAACGGCGAGCATAACCGAAGATGCTACTGGGTGTGTCAGCTGGACATGTGCTGGTGCAAATGACGCCTTCGCGAGCAGGCTCGCTCCTACAAGGGTTCGTTGCGAATCACATACCGTGAGCACCACAAATCCCCGGGGAGCGGGCCTGCTAGCGATGAGGCCAATGCAGTCACTGCAGAACGATCAGAACAACACCTTCACCACGTCCGCAAACCGCTTGGCAAAGTGCACCGTGACGCCTTCCTTCAGGTAGTCCGGCAGCTCCTCGAAGTTGCCACGGTTGGCTTCCGGCAGGATCAACTCATTGATTTTCTGCCGGCGCGCCGCGATGACCTTTTCGCGTACGCCGCCAATCGGCAGGACATGGCCGGTAAGTGTCAATTCGCCAGTCATGGCCACGCCTTTCTTCGCCGGCTGGTTGCGCGCAAGGGACAGCAAGGCGCTGGCCATGGTCACGCCGGCACTCGGGCCGTCCTTGGGCGTGGCGCCTTCCGGTACGTGCAGGTGCACGAAGGCCTCGTCAAAGAACTTCGGATCGCCACCGAATTGCTTCAGGTGGGAGCTGACGTAGCTGTGGGCTATCTCCGCAGACTCCTTCATCACCTCGCCCAGTTGCCCGGTGAGCTTGAAGCCGCGATTGAGAGTGTGGATCCGCGTTGCCTCGATCGGCAACGTGGCGCCGCCCATGCTGGTCCAGGCCAGGCCGGTGATGACCCCGACGCCAGACAGCACCTGCTCGTTGCGAAATACCGGTTTGCCCAGGGAGGCTTCGAGATCCTTGGGCCCGAGCTTGATCACGGCTTTTGGATCTTCGATCAGTTTCATCACGGCCTTGCGCACCAGTTTGCCCAGTTGTTTCTCCAACTGGCGTACCCCGGCTTCACGGGCGTAGCCGTCGATCAGGGCCTTCAGAGCGCTATCGTTGATGCTCAGGCTGCCCTTGGACACGCCGGCCTTGGCCAGTTGCTTGGGCCACAAGTGACGCTTGGCGATGGCAACCTTTTCTTCGGTGATGTAGCCCGACAGGCGAATGACTTCCATGCGGTCCAGCAGCGGGCCGGGGATCGAGTCGAGGGTGTTGGCGGTGCACACAAAGAGCACTTTCGACAGGTCCAAGCGCATGTCCAGGTAATGATCGAGGAATTCGACATTCTGCTCGGGGTCGAGAGTTTCCAGCAGCGCGGATGCTGGGTCGCCCTGGTAGCTCTGGCCCATCTTGTCGATTTCGTCGAGCATGATCACCGGGTTCATCACTTCGACGTCTTTGAGCGCCTGCACCAGCTTGCCCGGCTGGGCCCCGATGTAGGTGCGCCGGTGACCCTTGATTTCGGCTTCGTCGCGCATGCCGCCGACGCTGAAGCGATAGAACGGCCGCCCGAGGGATTCGGCAATGGATTTACCGACGCTGGTCTTGCCCACGCCGGGCGGGCCCACCAGCAACACAATGGAACCGCTGATCTCACCCTTGTAGGCGCCCACGGCGAGGAATTCCAGGATGCGCTCCTTGATGTCGCCCAGCCCGGCGTGGTGCTGGTCGAGAATCTTGCGCGCATGCTTGAGATCGAGCTTGTCCTGGCCATACACGCCCCAAGGCACTGATGTTGCCCAGTCCAGGTAATTGCGTGTGACGGCGTACTCCGGCGAGCCGGTTTCCAGGATGGAGAGTTTGTTCATTTCCTCTTCGATGCGCTTCTCGGCCTGGGCCGGCAATACCTTGCCTTCAAGGCGCTGTTCGAACTGTTCCAGGTCTGCGCTACGGTCGTCCTTGGTCAGACCCAGCTCCTGCTGGATGACCTTGAGTTGTTCCTTGAGGAAGAACTGGCGCTGATGTTCGCCGATCTTGCTGTTGACCTCGGCGGAAATTTCTTTCTGCAACCGCGCGACCTCGACCTCCTTGCGCAGCATCGGCAGGACTTTTTCCATGCGCTTGAGCATCGGCACGCAATCGAGTACTTCCTGCAATTCGCTGCCGGTGGCGGAGGTGAGCGCGGCGGCGAAATCGGTCAGCGGTGACGGGTCGTTGGGGCTGAAGCGGTTGAGGTAGTTTTTCAGCTCTTCGCTATACAGCGGGTTGAGCGGCAGCAGCTCCTTGATCGCGTTGATCAGCGCCATGCCATAGGCCTTGACCTCGTCGGTCGGCTCGCTCGGCTGGTGCGGGTATTCGACTTCCACCAGGTACGGTGGGCGGTGGTGCTTGAGCCAGGTGCGGATGCGCACGCGGGTCAGGCCCTGGGCAACGAACTGCAATTTGCCGGCTTCACGGCTGGCGTGGTGGACCTTTACCAGCGTGCCGTAGAGCGGCAGCTTCGAAGTGTCGAAATGGCGCGGGTCTTCCTGGGGTGAGTCCATGAAGAACAGCGCCAGGGAATGATGTTCGGACTTGGCCACCAGTTCCAGGGTTTCGGCCCACGGCTCTTCGTTGACGATGACCGGCAGCACCTGGGCCGGGAAGAACGGGCGGTTGTGGATAGGAATGATGTAGACCTTGTCCGGCAGGCTCTGGCCGGGCAGGGCCAGGCCGGTGCCGGAAACGGTATGTTCGATGTGCTCGGATTCTGTGTATTCGTTATTCGCTTCAGTAGAGTGCTGGTCGCTCATGGGGCACCTGCGCAATGGGGTATGGACCTTAGATGGGGCGGGCAGGAGGTTGTTTCAATGGCGGGCAATTGTCAGCGGTTATTTCATTGATGGGTATTCAGGTGGGCGACAGGTTGGCGTGGCGAGGGGGTGCACCCCTCGCCACGCGTTTCAGCCTACGCGGTTCAGGTCGTTATGGCGTGTTTCCTTCAGGCACAGCACCGCGATCACGCTGAGCACCGCGGCAGCGGATACGTAACCGCCGACGTAGCTCAGGCCGCCCATCGCCACCAGCTTCTGCGCGAAGAACGGTGCCGCAGAAGCGCCGACAATGCCACCCAGGTTGTAGGCCGCCGACGCGCCGGTGTAGCGCACATGCGTAGGAAACAGCTCTGGCAGCAACGCGCCCATAGGCGCGAAGGTCACGCCCATCAGGAACAGCTCGATGCACAGGAACAACGCCACGCTTCCCGTGGAGCCTTGAGTCAGTAGGGGCTCCATGAGGAAGCCCGAGGCCACCGCCAGCAGGCCGCCGGTGATGAGCACCGGCTTGCGGCCAAACCGGTCGCTTGCCCAGGCCGACAGCGGCGTGGCGGCGGCCATGAACAGCACTGCAAAGCACAGCAGGCCGAGGAAGGTCTCGCGGCTATAGCTCAGGGTCGCGACGCCATAGCTCAAGGAAAATACCGTGGAGATGTAGAACAGGGCGTAACACACCACCATCGCGGCCGCGCCAAGCAGTGTCGGCGCCCAGTACTGGCTGAACAACTCCACCAGCGGGATTTTCACCCGTTCCTGGCGGGCCATGGCGTTGGCGAACACCGGCGTCTCGTGGAGCTTGAGACGTACATAGAGGCCGACGATCACCAATACGGCGCTGAGCAAGAACGGAATCCGCCAGCCCCATGAGCGGAACTGCTCGTCATCCAGGGTCATGGCAAGGGTAAGGAACAATCCGTTTGCCGCCAGGAAACCGATAGAGGGGCCCAGTTGCGGGAACATGCCGAACCAGGCGCGCTTGCCTTTTGGGGCGTTCTCGGTGGCCAGCAAGGCCGCGCCGCCCCATTCGCCGCCAAGCCCCAACCCTTGGCCGAAACGCAAAAGGCACAAGAGAATCGGGGCCCAGGCGCCAATGCTGGCGTAGCCAGGCAGCACGCCGATGAGCGTGGTACACACGCCCATCAGCAGCAGCGAGGCCACGAGTGTCGACTTGCGCCCGATGCGGTCGCCGAAGTGGCCGAACAGCGCCGAGCCCAGGGGGCGGGCGAGAAACGCGATACCGAAGGTCAGAAAGGACGACAGCATCTGTGCCGTGCCTGAGGTCTGCGGAAAGAATACCGGTCCGATCACCAGGGCCGCGGCGGTGGCATAGACGTAGAAATCATAGAACTCGATGGCGGTGCCGATGAAGCTCGCGGTCGCCACGCGGGTGGCGGAGTTGGTTGGCTCGACAGGCACTGCTTCGTTGCAGGTAGTGGTTGTCATGCGGTTGTCCCTGACAGTCATATGCTCCGTTGGAGCGAATTATTATGGTCAAACACCCAGGGATGTGGGGTGGGCGCTGTCGCTGTTTCGGGTAGGAACAGTCGCAGGGCTGAAGCGAATAGAACCGGTGAACGGCCCGGAACCGTCTGGGTGCAGGGTAGGCACGAGGTTCGGGCGGGGCTGGGTAAGCGGTTTGAGTATAGGAAGGAGGCTAACGAATCAACAAGTGAGCCCGCACACAATTTGGAACATGCGCTGAGCTTTTGTAGCGAGGGAGCAAGCTCCCTCGCCACGGTGCGGTGATTAGGGAACTACCGGCACCGAACTGTTATGCCACACCAGCACCTGGCTGACGCGGTTGTCGACGGTCTCGATGATTTCCAGGCGGTAGCGGCCGATCTTCAGGCACACCGGGCTTTCCGGGATGGTTTCCAGTGCTTCGGTCACCAAGCCATTGAGCGTCTTGGGGCCGTCGCAGGGCAAATGCCAACCGAGGGTCTTGTTCAGCTCGCGGATCGACGCGGCGCCATCGATCATCAGGCGGCCGTCGGGTTGGGGATGAACGTGGGGATTGTCGAGGCTGTGCTCGCTTTCGAACTCGCCGACAATCTCCTCCAGGATGTCCTCCAGGGTCACGATGCCCATGACTTCGCCATATTCGTCCACCACCATGCCCAAGCGGCGTTGCTGCTTGTGGAAGTTGAGCAACTGCAGCTGCAGGGGGGTGCTCTCGGGAACGAAATACGGTTCGTGGCAGGCTGCCAGCAGTGCTTCCTTGGTCAGGCTCGCATCCGCCAGCAGATGGCGAACCTGGCGGGTATTGAGGACTGCTTCGACCTGGTTGATATCGCTGTGGAACACGGGCAGGCGGGTTCGCCGATTCAGGCGCAACTGCTCGATGATGTCGCCGATGGGGTCGTCGAGATTGATCCCGTCCACCTCGCTGCGAGGGACGAGGATGTCGTTGACGGTGATGTTGTCCAGCGCGTGGATACCGGAAACCGGATGCACCCGACCGCTGGTCTGTTCCTGTTCCTCGGCACGCGGCGTCGCGGGGGGCTCGTCGTCGCTTTGCTGGACCGCGCCAGCCTTGCGGGCAAAAGGGCGCAGCAGCAACTGGCTGAGGCCATTGAGCAGCCAGGCCACCGGATAAACGATTTTCAACGGAACGCCCAGCAAACCGTTGCCCAGGGCCAGCACCGCATCGGGATAACGGGTGGCGAGCGTGCGTGGCAGGTAGTCGGCGAAAACCAGCAGGGCCACGCTGGTGCCGAGCCAGGCCAGCCAGGGACCGTTTTCCAGCCAGGTGAAAATAGCCAGCCACGTGCCGATGACCACGGCGAGGGCGCGACAGAGGGTGTTGCACAGGATCAGGCTGGCCAAGGGAAAGCTGAGCTTCGCCAATGGCTTGTCGCCGGAGCGCGAGGCCCTGCGTTGGGCGAGCAGATACTGTTGGGCGGCTTCGATGGCCGTGAACAGGGCTGACCACAGGATCAGCACGACCATCACCGCAAACAATGGCCCCAAGGGCAGCCTATCCATCAGCGTCGTCCGTCAGACATGCAGGATGTATTCGCGGACCAGCTTGCTGCCGAAGTAGGCCAGCATCAGCAGGCAGAATCCCGCCAGGGTCCAACGAATGGCTTTGTGGCCACGCCAGCCGAGGCGGTTGCGACCCCACAGCAGCACGCTGAAAACGACCCACGCCAGGCACGCCAGCAGAGTCTTGTGCACCAGATGCTGGGCGAACAGGTTCTCGACGAACAGCCAGCCGGAGATCAACGACAGCGAGAGCAGGGTCCAGCCGGCCCAGAGGAAACCGAACAGCAGGCTTTCCATGGTTTGCAGGGGCGGGAAATTGCGGATCAGACCGGAGGGGTGCTTGTGCTTGAGCTGGTGGTCCTGCAACAGCAGGAGCAGTGCCTGGAACACCGCGATGGTGAACAGGCCGTAGGCGAGGATCGACAACAGGATATGCGCCAGGATGCCCGGTTCCTCGTCGATGATCTGCACGGTGCCCGAGGGCGCGAATTGCGCCAGCAGCACCGTGGCCAGCCCGAGGGGGAACAGCAGCACCAGCAGGTTTTCCACGGGGATGCGCGAGCAGGCCAGCAGCGTCAGCGCGATCACGGCCATGGCGATCAGGCTGGCGGCGTTGAAGAAGTCCAGGCCCAGGCCGATCGGCGTCATCAAGTGGGTGAACAGGCTGACCGCATGGCTGAGCACCGCCAGCACGCCGAGCGTGACCAGCAGGCGCTTGTTCGCCTTGGCGCCGGAGGCCAGACGGGTGCCCTGATAGAAGGTCGCAGCGGCATAAAGACAAGCGGCGGCGAGGGTTGCAAGCAAGCTGGGTGACAAGGGGAGCATAAATCCTGTTAGGCAGGCCCGAAAGGCGCTGAGTTTGGCATAGAACCCCTACCGCACGAAAGACCGCCGCAACCGACGGCGAGGTGTACGTCGCACGCTTCTTCGCTATAATCCGCGACCTGCCCACGCCGCAGGCTCGCCGAGCACATATTTCACGGTCTGGGCCGCCATTATCCCGGTCTTATCTGGGCCTGAAAGGATCGCGCATGTTTGAAAACCTAACCGACCGTCTCTCGCAGACGCTGCGCCATGTCACCGGCAAGGCGAAACTGACCGAAGACAACATCAAAGACACCTTGCGCGAAGTGCGCATGGCGTTGCTCGAAGCCGACGTTGCCCTGCCGGTGGTGAAGGACTTCGTCAATTCGGTGAAGGAACGCGCCGTCGGCACCGAAGTGTCCCGCAGCCTGACCCCGGGCCAGGCGTTCGTGAAGATCGTCCAGGCCGAGCTCGAAAGCCTGATGGGCGCCGCCAACGAAGACCTGAACCTCAGCGCCGTGCCGCCAGCGGTGGTGCTGATGGCCGGTCTGCAGGGCGCGGGCAAGACCACCACCGCCGGCAAGCTGGCGCGCTTCCTTAAAGAGCGCAAGAAGAAGTCGGTGATGGTGGTGTCGGCGGACATCTACCGTCCGGCGGCAATCAAGCAGCTGGAAACCCTGGCCAGCGACATTGGCGTGACGTTCTTTCCGTCCGACCTGAGCCAGAAGCCGGTGGACATCGCCCAGGCGGCTATAAAGGAAGCGAAGCTCAAATTCATCGACGTGGTCATCGTCGACACCGCCGGTCGCCTGCACATCGATGAAGAGATGATGGGTGAGATCAAGGCGCTGCACGCCGCGATCAACCCCGTGGAAACGCTCTTCGTGGTCGATGCCATGACCGGTCAGGACGCGGCCAACACCGCCAAGGCGTTCGGTGACGCACTGCCGCTGACCGGCGTGATCCTGACCAAGGTCGACGGCGACGCCCGTGGCGGTGCCGCGCTGTCGGTACGCGCCATCACCGGTAAGCCCATCAAGTTCATCGGCATGGGCGAGAAGAGCGAAGCGCTCGAGCCGTTCCACCCCGAGCGTATCGCTTCGCGCATCCTCGGCATGGGCGATGTGCTCAGCCTGATCGAGCAGGCCGAACAGACCCTCGACAAGGACAAGGCCGACAAACTGGCCAAGAAGCTGAAGAAGGGCAAGGGCTTCGACCTCGAAGACTTCCGCGACCAGCTGCAACAAATGAAGAACATGGGCGGCCTCGGCGGCCTCATGGACAAACTGCCGAACATCGGCGGCGTGAACCTGGCGCAGATGGGAAATGCCCAGGGCGCGGCTGAAAAGCAGTTCAAGCAGATGGAAGCCATCATCAACTCCATGACCCCGGCCGAGCGCCGCGACCCTGAGCTGATCAGCGGTTCGCGCAAGCGTCGTATCGCCATGGGTTCCGGCACCCAGGTGCAGGACATCGGACGCTTGATCAAGCAGCACAAGCAGATGCAGAAGATGATGAAGAAATTCTCCGCCAAGGGCGGGATGGCCAAGATGATGCGCGGCATGGGCGGTATGTTGCCCGGCGGCGGCATGCCGAAAATGTAAAGAATCTGCGCCGGCTGTCATGTCGGCGTTGCCTCGCACGGAAGCGGGGATTTCCAGCAAACCCGCGCTACGCGGGAGCTGACCCGCCGTTTTTCATGACGGCTCTATGGCAAATCTTGATTGCACCGCGCCAGGCGCCGGAAAAAGTCATTTGCAAAAGTCCGGATATTCCTTAGAATATGCGGCCTTTCGGGCACCTATGCCCGCTGTGCATTTAGATTTGCAGCACCGACTACAGGAACGATGTTCACATGCTAACAATCCGTCTTGCCCTTGGCGGCTCCAAAAAGCGCCCGTTTTACCACCTGACCGTAACCGACAGCCGCAACCCGCGTGACGGTTCCCACAAGGAACAGGTTGGTTTCTTCAACCCTGTTGCCCGTGGTCAGGAAGTTCGTCTGTCCGTGAACCAAGAGCGCGTAGCCTACTGGCTGAGCGTTGGTGCACAGCCTTCTGAGCGTGTTGCTCAGTTGTTGAAGGAATCGGCTAAGGCCGCGGCCTGAGCAATATGAACGCGACGCCAAAAGATGCCGGTGATTTGATCGTTGTCGGCAAGATCTACTCTGTACATGGCGTTCGCGGCGAAGTGAAGGTGTATTCCTTTACTGATCCGATCAAGAACCTGTTGGACTACAAAACCTGGACGCTCAAGCGCGAAGGTAGCGTGAAACAGGTGGAGCTGGTCAGCGGACGCGGGAACGACAAGTTCCTGGTCGCGAAGCTCAAGGGTCTCGATGATCGTGAAGAAGCGCGTCTTCTGGCCGGTTATGAGATCTGCGTGCCGCGCAACCTGTTCCCTGAACTGACCGACGGCGAGTACTACTGGTACCAGCTGGTGGGTCTGAAGGTCATCGACCACCTCGGGCAATTGCTCGGGAAGATCGATCATCTGCTCGAGACCGGTTCGAACGATGTCATGGTGGTCAAGCCTTGCGTCGGCAGCCTGGATGATCGCGAACGCCTGTTGCCCTATACGGAGCAATGCGTGTTGGCAGTCGACCTTGAAGCAGGCGAGATGAAGGTGGAATGGGATGCGGATTTCTAAACGTGGCTAATTTGCGCGTTGAAGTCATCACGCTGTTTCCCGAGATGTTTTCCGCCATCAGCGAATACGGCATAACCAGCCGCGCGGTGAAACAGGAGCTGTTGCAGCTCACCTGTTGGAATCCGCGAGACTACACCACGGATCGGCATCACACTGTGGACGATCGCCCGTTTGGCGGTGGTCCGGGCATGGTGATGAAGATCAAGCCCCTGGAAGATGCGCTGGTTCAGGCCAGGACGGCAGCCGGGGAGGGTGCGAAGGTGATCTACCTGTCGCCCCAAGGCCGTCAGCTGACTCAGTCGGCGGTACGCGAGCTGGCGAATTCGGATGCATTGATCCTGATTGCCGGCCGTTATGAAGGCATTGACGAGCGTTTCATTGAAGCTCATGTCGATGAAGAGTGGTCGATTGGCGACTATGTACTGTCTGGCGGCGAGCTGCCGGCGATGGTCCTGATCGATGCGGTTACACGACTGCTGCCTGGAGCTTTAGGGCATGCGGATTCCGCCGAGGAAGATTCCTTTACGGATGGTCTGCTGGATTGCCCGCACTACACCCGACCGGAGGTGTATGCGGATCAGCGTGTTCCCGACGTGTTGCTAAGTGGCAACCACGCGCACATCCGGCGTTGGCGTTTACAGCAGTCCCTTGGTCGGACCTATGAACGACGCGCCGATCTTCTGGAAAGCCGCTCGCTTTCTGGAGAAGAGAAGAAGCTGCTCGAGGAATACATCCGCGAGCGGGACGATAGTTAACAACGTATCGATGGTAAGTCCGTTGACTTGCCTTAGGAGCACAGCATGACTAACAAAATCATCCTTGCACTCGAAGCAGAGCAGATGACCAAAGAGATCCCTACCTTTGCCCCAGGCGACACCATTGTCGTTCAGGTGAAAGTGAAGGAAGGCGACCGTTCGCGTCTGCAAGCGTTCGAAGGCGTTGTTATCGCCAAGCGTAACCGCGGCGTAAACAGTGCATTCACCGTTCGTAAAATCTCCAACGGTGTTGGCGTAGAGCGTACTTTCCAGACCTACAGCCCGCAAATCGACAGCATGGCTGTGAAGCGTCGCGGTGACGTGCGTAAAGCCAAGCTGTACTACCTGCGTGACCTGTCGGGTAAAGCAGCTCGCATCAAGGAAAAACTGGCTTAAGTCCAGCTTCCGATGCAAAAAAAGCAGCCTGCGGGCTGCTTTTTTGTTGCCTGCGATTTGTGCTTTGAGCACTCTTCACTCGTCGTTTTTTATGCGACGCAGCCTTCGCTAGCTCATGAGTCTTTATGCCAGCCATCGACCATCCACTGATAGACCAGTTCCTCGACGCCCTGTGGCTGGAGAAGGGGCTCTCCGATAACACCCGCGGCGCCTATCGCAGCGACCTGGCCTTGTTCAATGGCTGGTTGCAGGAACAGAACCTGGAATTGATCAACGCCGGAAGGGAATTGATCCTCGATCATCTGGCGTGGCGTTTGGAGCAGAACTATAAACCCCGCTCTACCGCCAGATTTCTTTCCGGGTTGCGTGGTTTCTATCGCTATTTGCTGAGGGAAAAAGTGATTGCGGTGGACCCGACCTTGCGCGTGGAAATGCCGCAACTGGGCCGTCCGCTGCCCAAATCCCTGTCGGAAGCGGACGTGGAAGCATTGCTGGCGGCCCCCGACCTCAGTGACCCCATCGGCCAGCGCGACCGAGCGATGCTGGAAGTGCTGTACGCCTGTGGTTTGCGGGTCACCGAGCTGATCAGCCTGACACTGGAGCAAGTGAACCTGCGCCAGGGCGTGCTGCGGGTGATGGGCAAGGGCAGCAAGGAACGCCTGGTGCCCATGGGCGAGGAAGCGATCGTCTGGGTCGAGCGCTACATGCGCGATGCGCGTCATGACCTGCTCGGTGGGCGTCCCAGCGATGTGCTGTTTCCGAGCCTGCGCGGCGAGCAGATGACCCGCCAGACTTTCTGGCACCGCATCAAGCACCAGGCCAAGGTGGCGGGAATCAATAAATCGCTGTCCCCCCACACCTTGCGCCATGCCTTCGCCACGCACCTGCTCAATCATGGCGCTGATCTGCGGGTAGTACAGATGTTGCTGGGGCATAGTGACCTGTCCACCACCCAGATCTACACCCACGTGGCTCGGGCGCGGTTGCAGGACCTGCACGCCAAGCATCATCCCCGCGGCTGAAGAAGAACCCCACGGATAAGCGCTTGCCATTGCCTTGCATCACCGGCATTCGGCCACGCCAGCCTTATGTGGTAGGCTTTCCCGGTTTGCACGGTGGGCGGCTGGAACCCGAATCTGCGGGTCGTTGGTTCCCGTCCCATTTGTTCGCCTCAGGAGTCCTCATGCGTTTGATCCAGATGTTCACCGCCGCCGCCATTGCGTTGGCCAGCACCTTTGCCATCGCCGACGACGCGGCTGACCAGGCTATCCGCAAGAGCCTGGCCAACCTCGAGCTCGAAGTGCCGATCGAAGCCATCTCTGCCAGTCCCATGTCCGGGCTCTATGAAGTCAAGCTCAAGGGCAGCCGCGTGCTGTACGCCAGCGCCGACGGCCAGTACATCGTCCAGGGCAACCTGTTCACGCTCAAGGACGGCAAGCCGGTCAATCTCACCGAGATCACCGAACGCCAGGGCATTTCGAAGTTGATCAACGGCATCCCGGTCGCCGAAACCGTGGTCTATCCAGCAGTCGGCGAAACCAAGTCGCACATCACCGTGTTCACCGACACCACCTGTCCTTATTGCCACAAGCTGCACGCTGAAGTGCCCGAGCTCAACAAGCGCGGCATCGAAGTGCGTTATGTAGCGTTCCCGCGCCAGGGCCTGGGCTCGCCGGGTGACGAGCAGTTGCAAGCGGTCTGGTGTTCCAAGGACAAGAAAGCAGCCATGGACAAGATGGTCGATGGCAAGGAGATCAAGTCCGCCAAGTGCGAGAATCCGGTTTCCAAGCAGTTCGCCCTTGGCCAGTCCATCGGCGTCAACGGTACGCCGGCCATCGTTTTGGCGGACGGCCAGGTGATTCCGGGCTATCAGCCGGCGCCGCAAGTCGCCAAACTGGCTTTGGACGCAAAATGACCTGCGTCGATCCGCTTTTGAAGATCACGGCTCGGCGAAAACGTTCGTCGGGCCGTTAAACACAAAGTCGCGTTGCTGCGCGGCTGTATTTCACGGCCGACCTTGCGTCGGCCGTTTCATGGGGAGTCAAGAGTGAATCCGGTCAAAGTAGGCATCTGTGGGTTAGGTACCGTCGGTGGCGGCACCTTCAACGTACTTCAGCGCAACGCCGAGGAAATTGCTCGTCGTGCCGGGCGTGGAATCGAAGTGGCACAAATTGCCATGCGCACGCCAAAGCCTCAGTTCCAGACGACCGGTATTGCGATTACCAACGATGTCTTCGAAGTGGCCACGAACCCTGAGATCGACATCGTGATAGAGCTGATGGGCGGCTATACCGTTGCCCGAGAGCTGGTACTCAAGGCCATCGAGAATGGCAAGCATGTGGTCACCGCGAACAAGGCGCTTATCGCCGTTCACGGTAATGAAATCTTCGCCAAGGCACGAGAGAAAGGCGTGATCGTGGCGTTCGAAGCCGCCGTGGCGGGTGGCATCCCAGTGATCAAGGCGATTCGCGAAGGCCTGTCGGCCAACCGTATCAACTGGCTTGCGGGAATCATCAACGGCACCGGCAACTTCATCCTCACCGAGATGCGCGAGAAAGGTCGCACCTTCGAGGACGTCCTCACCGAGGCCCAGGCCCTGGGTTATGCCGAGGCCGATCCAACCTTCGACGTGGAGGGCATCGACGCGGCGCACAAGCTGACGATCCTGGCTTCCATCGCCTTTGGTATTCCGCTGCAATTCGACAAGGCCTACACCGAAGGCATCACCAAGCTGACCACCGCTGATGTGAACTATGCCGAAGCCTTGGGCTACCGCATCAAACACCTGGGCGTGGCGCGCAGCACCGCCAGCGGCATCGAATTGCGCGTACACCCGACGCTGATCCCGGCCGACCGCCTGATCGCCAACGTCAACGGTGTGATGAACGCAGTGATGGTCAATGGTGATGCCTCCGGGTCGACGCTGTTCTACGGGGCTGGCGCGGGCATGGAGCCGACTGCATCGTCGGTGATCGCCGACCTGGTGGATGTGGTTCGCGCGATGACCTCGGATCCAGAGAACCGTGTGCCGCACCTGGCGTTCCAGCCGGATTCGCTGTCGGCCCATCCGATTCTTCCGATCGATGCTTGCGAAAGTGCCTACTACTTGCGTATCCAGGCCAAGGACCATCCGGGCGTATTGGCCCAGGTGGCGAGCATTCTTTCGGAGCGCGGCATCAACATCGAGTCGATCATGCAGAAGGAAGTCGAGGAACATGATGGCCTGGTGCCGATGATCCTGCTGACCCATCGCGTGGTCGAGCAGCGCATCAACGATGCGATTGCGGCATTGGAAGCGCTCCAGGGGGTCGTTGGCCCAGTGGTCCGTATCCGCGTCGAACATTTGAACTAATTTAGCGGCAAGCTATAAGCTGCAAGCTGCAAGTAAAAGCCGAACCGCTTTTCACTTGTAGCTTGCAGCTTGAGGCTTGAAGCTCAAACCGAAGGTTTGCCCTATGCGCTATATCAGCACCCGCGGCCAGGCACCGGCCCTGAATTTCGAAGATGTCCTGCTGGCCGGCCTGGCCACGGATGGCGGTCTTTATGTGCCGGAGAACCTGCCACGTTTCACCCAGGAAGAGATTGCCTCCTGGGCCGGCCTGCCGTACCACGAGCTGGCTTTCCGGGTCATGCGCCCGTTTGTTGCCGGCAGCATCCCGGACGCCGATTTCAAAAAGATTCTGGAAGAGACCTATGGGGTCTTTTCCCACAATGCCATCGCACCGTTGCGCCAGCTAAACGGTAACGAATGGGTCATGGAACTGTTCCACGGTCCGACCCTGGCGTTCAAGGATTTCGCCCTGCAGCTGCTCGGCCGCCTGTTGGACTACGTGTTGCAAAAGCGTGGCGAGCGCGTGGTGATCGTCGGCGCAACGTCCGGCGACACCGGCTCGGCCGCGATCGAAGGCTGCAAGCATTGCGAGCACGTCGATATTTTCATCCTGCACCCGCACAACCGCGTCTCGGAAGTGCAGCGTCGGCAGATGACGACGATCTTCGGCGACAACATCCACAACATCGCCATCGAAGGCAACTTCGATGACTGCCAGGAAATGGTCAAGGCCAGTTTCGCCGACCAGAGCTTCCTCAAGGGCACCCGGCTGGTGGCGGTGAACTCGATCAACTGGGCGCGGATCATGGCCCAGATCGTCTACTACTTCCACGCGGCGCTGCAGTTGGGCGGCCCGGCCCGTTCGGTGGCGTTCTCGGTGCCTACCGGCAACTTCGGCGATATTTTCGCCGGTTACCTGGCGCGCAACATGGGCCTGCCGATCAACCAATTGATCGTCGCCACCAACCGCAACGACATCCTGCATCGCTTCATGAGCGGTAACCAGTACGTCAAGGAAACCCTGCACGCCACGCTGTCACCTTCGATGGACATCATGGTGTCGTCGAACTTCGAGCGCCTGTTGTTCGACTTGCACGGTCGCAATGGTGCCGCGATTGCCGGCCTGATGGACAGCTTCCGCCAGGGTGGCGGTTTCAGCGTCGAAGCCGAGCGCTGGACCGAAGCCCGCAAACTGTTCGACTCCCTTGCAGTGGATGACGCGCAGACCTGCGAAACCATCGCCGAGGTGTTCGAGCAGAGCGGTGAGCTGCTCGACCCACACACCGCCATTGGCGTGAGAGCTGCACGCGAGTGCCGCCGCAGCCTGGATACCCCGATGGTCGTCCTGGGCACCGCACACCCGGTCAAGTTTCCGGAAGCCGTGGAGAAAGCTGGCGTAGGAAAAGCGCTTGAACTGCCTGCACATCTTTCGGATTTGTTTGAGCGAAACGAGCGTTGCACGGTGTTGCCCAATGACTTGAAAGCCGTGCAGGCCTTTGTCAGCCAGCATGGCAACCGCGGCAAGCCTCTCTGATAGCTGGAAGTTGTCACATTTTGAAGCCCGTCTCCTGACGGGCTTTCTTGTTTCTGCATGCCAAACTGGCCGGGTTTCCGCCCTTGGAGGGACGGGCGGGTAATCTCGAAGGAAGTGCAGATGTTGTTCTTTATACGTTGCAAACCAGTGATGAGCTGGATGATGGGCCTGGTGTTTTTGTTTGGGGCGCCATGGGGAGGCGCGGCCCAGTTGGCGGCCTCTGGCAAGCCACCGTTCGAATCCAGCGGACGGATCGCGCTCGATGCCCAGGAGCTGAAGTGGATCAGCGAGAACCCTCGCGTCGTCGTCGCCTCGATGCAGTTCCCGTTGTACCTGTTCAAAAATGAACGTGGGCAATGGAACGGGCTGAACGACGATATTCTCCGGCGTATCGAGCATATGACCGGACTTGAATTCGTTCACCGGGAGTCGTTCTCTCCCGATCAATTAATGGCCCTGTTGGAAAAAGGCGAGGCCGACATGACGACTACCCTGGCGATGAACGACGAGCGCAGGGAGTTCTTGAGTTTCAGCCACGCGTTCGGAGGTTCCGGTTGGGTCTTCGTCGGACGTGACGCAGAGCCCGCACTTCGTTCGCTGGAGCAACTCGAAGGCAAGGTGCTGGTGTTGCCGGCACGGCATGCGTTGGAGTCGGAGATCAGGCGCAATCATCCAGCCATCGAGTTGCGCACGGTCAAGACGTACGGTGAAGCTCGGGCGCTGGTGGAAAGCGGTGAAGCCTACGCCACCATTGAAAATGAAACCGGCGCGCACCTGTACCCTGCGGGACAGCTGCAAGTAGGAAGCAATCTCGAAGGCAAGTGGGAGCCCGACTATCTGGCTGTGCGCCAAGACCTTCGGCCATTGTTAAGCATCCTGAACAAGGCGCTGGAAGCGTTCCCCGCCGAAGAGATGCGAGCGCTGCGCTCGAAATGGCTGACAGGCATCGCTCCCCGTCCGTCACCGTCTTCCTGGTTGTACATCAAACAGTGGGGCTACTGGTGTGTGGTCGTGTTCGGGGTGTTTGGCCTGTTGTCCCTGCTGTCGCTGTTATGGAACCGACGCCTGCAGGTCCAGATTGATCAACGCCTCAAGGTCGAGGCCGTACTCAATGACCAACTGAAGTTCCAGCGAGCCCTGATGGACGCGATTCCCGATCCGATCTTCATTCGCGACCTGGAAGGTCGCCTGATCATGTGCAACAAAAGTTATGAGGATCAGTTCGAGACTCGCTTCGAGAAGCTGCTGGGCACGCGCCTGACCGATTCCGCGACGTTTCCAGCAGCAACCGCCGAATTGTTGCACGGCGAGTTGATGGAGCAGCTGCAAACCCGGCAGCCGCGTTTTGTGGACCGCCAACTGATGTTCAGCGGTGGCTTGCGGGACATCTATCACTGGTCAGTGCCGTTCTATGGGGCCGATGGTCAGTTGCGCGGTCTGCTGGGAGGGTGGATCGATGTTGGGCATCGTTGGCGCCGCAACCGCTTCCTGGCTTGATGATGGCCGTGCCTGTTGCCAACCTGTCATATTGGGCGCGCATGCTCGGTTGAACACGCTGCAAAAGTGTCGGTTCGTTGCGCTGGCAGAACTTTAGGCCATGACCCACGGTCACTTAATGTGCAGTTGTTTTCTCGGACTATTGAAGGGTGATCGAATGGAAAGTATCAGCCTGTTGCTGAATGAAGCCTTGAGCCCGTATCAGGTCACGCTCACTCCCTCCGGTGCCAAGGGTGAATGCCTGGTAACGCTGAAAAACCCCACGGGGGCCATCATGGTCGAGCGGGTGTTCAACCAGGCCCAGCTGGCCGACAAGCGCCAGCTCACCGACGTGGTCGATGGCCTGCACCGCGATGTACTGATCGCCGAAGGCCGCCTGGAGCCCTGCGTGATCGCGGCTTTGCGTAATCTGGCAGGGGACAAGGCCATGGCTGTCCCTAATTGAGCGACGGTTTGAGGGAACCTTCCTACGTCCCTGTGAGTCAGACCTTTTACCAACAAGAGCGAGCATTGTGCTCCGGTGCTTGTCGCTTGTTGCACGGACCTTGAATGGTCACGTTTAACCCCGAGTTGTCTCCCCACTTCTCGGGGTTTCTTTTTGCCTGGCGTTCAGGGCTTGGCTCGTTCTATCCCGCCAAGGGCATCGCTCCCACAGTTACAGATCTGACAACATGCTTTAGCTGCTTATCTCAAATAGCACCATCGGCCCGCAGTTTGGCGATCCGCTGCGCATCGTAGCCCAGCTCGCCGAGTACCTGTGCCGTGTGCTCACCCAGCGCCGGCCCTACCCATTCGGATGTGCCCGGCGTGTCCGACAGTTTCGGTACGATGCCCGGCATCTTGAACGCCTTGCCGTCCGGCAGCTTGGCCTGCAAGAACATTTCCCGGGCGAGAAACTGCGGGTCGCTGAACATGTCTTCGGCGCTGAAGATCCGGCTGGCCGGTACTCCGGCCTGGTTCAGTTGGTCGATGACAGCCTCCAGCGGCAGTGAGTTGACCCAGCGATCGATCACGCCATACAGCTCTTCGCGGCGACTGTCGCGTCCATCGTTGCCGGCCAGTTGCGGGTCGTTGGCCAGGTCGTCGCGGCCGATGATCTGCATGAAGCGCTTGAAGATTGCGTCACCGTTAGCGCCGATCTGCACGTGTTTGCCGTCGGCACTGGTGTGGATGGATGACGGGGTGATGCCGGGCATGATATTGCCGGTGCGCTCGCGGATGAAGCCGAACACATCGAACTCCGGCACCATGCTTTCCATCATGGCGAAGATCGCCTCGTACAGCGCCACGTCCACCACTTGTCCGGTCCCGCCATTTACCTCGCGGTGACGCAAGGCCATCAGTGCGCCGATCACGCCCCAGAGTGCGGCAATGGAGTCGCCGATTGAAATTCCGGTACGCACTGGCGGACGATCCTCGAAACCGGTGATGTAGCGCAGGCCGCCCATGGATTCGCCGACGGCGCCAAACCCCGGTTGATCCTTCATCGGCCCGGTCTGGCCGAAACCGGAGAGCCGCACCATGACCAGTTTGGGGTTCAGCGCGTGCAATACGTCCCAGCCCAGACCGAGCTTTTCCAGCACGCCCGGGCGAAAATTCTCGATCAGGATGTCCGCTTCGCCGATCAGCTGTTTCAGGATCGACAGGCCTTCGGGGTGCTTGAGGTTCAGAGTCAGGGACTTTTTATTGCGTGCCTGGACGAACCACCACAAGGACGTGCCTTCATACAGCTTGCGCCATTTGCGCAGCGGATCGCCGCCGTCGGGGGATTCGACCTTGATCACCTCGGCACCGAATTCACCGCAGATCCGCGAGGCGAAGGGGCCGGCGATCAAGGTGCCGAGTTCAATGACTTTGACGCCGGCAAGGGGTTTGGCAGTAAGCGACATGGCGAATCCTGTAGGACAAAGGCAGAACGAATAGAGCGTTTTATCATAGGCCAACGCCTGTCGCCGCAGGTTGATGGTCGGCAATTCGTGGATTGGCCGCCTCATCGGTTAGACTTGCCGACTTTCCTCGTATCAAGAAGCCCGTTCATGGCCCAGCCGTCCACGACCTACAAATTCGAACTGAACCTCACCGACCTCGACCGCAGTGTGTATGAGAGCGTGAAGCAGACCATCGCCCGCCATCCTTCGGAAACCGAGGAACGCATGACCGTGCGCTTGTTGGCCTACGCGTTCTGGTACAACGAGCTGCTGGCGTTTGGTCGTGGCCTGTCAGACGTCGATGAACCTGCCCTGTGGGAAAAAAGTCTGGATGACCGTGTCCTGCATTGGATCGAAGTCGGCCAGCCGGATGCCGAACGCCTGACGTGGTGCTCGCGTCGTACCGAGCGCACCAGCCTGCTGGCCTATGGCAGCCTGCGTGTCTGGGAGGGCAAGGTGATTCCAGCCGTGAAGACCCTGAAAAACGTGAACATCGCCGCCGTACCCCAGGAAGTCCTCGAAACCCTGGCCAAGGACATGCCCCGCGTCATCAAGTGGGACGTGATGATCAGCGAAGGGACCATTTTCGTGACCGACGACCGTGGCCAGCATGAAGTCCAGTTGCAATGGTTGCTGGGTGAGCGTGGTTGAGCCATTGACAAGTATTGAGTGAACTCATTGTGGCGAGGGAGCTTGCTCCCGCTTGGGTGCGCAGCGCCCACAATCAAGGGGGCCGCTACGCAGCCCAGCGGGAGCAAGCTCCCTCGCCACGGTCCAGGACCAAAAAGTAGAGAAATGTCCGTCCCCCATGCGCATAGAACCCCGCCAACTGCCCGACACCCTACCGTTCCTCGGTGACCTGCCGCCCCTGTTGACCCGCCTGTACGCAGCACGCGGCGTGCAGTCCGAGGCCGAACTGGACAAGAGCCTGGCGCGCTTGATTCCGTTCCAGCGGCTCAAGGGGATCGACGCCGCGGTGGATCTGCTGGTGACCGCGCTGGAGCAACGCCAGCGGATCCTGATCGTCGGGGATTTCGATGCCGATGGCGCGACGGCCAGCACCGTGGGCATGTTGGGCTTGCGCCTGCTGGGCGCGGCTCATGTCGATTACCTGGTGCCCAATCGCTTCGAATACGGCTATGGCTTGACGCCGGAGATTGTCGAAGTCGCCCTGACACGCGAGCCACAGTTACTGATCACCGTGGACAACGGCATTTCCAGCGTGGAAGGCGTGGCGGCGGCCAAGGCGGCGGGCCTGAAGGTGCTGGTTACCGATCACCACTTGCCTGGGTTGGAGTTGCCGCGGGCCGATGCCATCGTCAACCCGAACCAGCCGGGCTGCGAATTCCCAAGCAAGGCTTTGGCGGGCGTCGGGGTGATTTTTTATGTACTGATGGCGCTGCGGGCGCGCCTGCGCGGCCTGGGCTGGTATGCCAGCACGCCCCAGCCGAACATTGGTGAGCTGCTGGACCTGGTGGCGCTGGGCAGCGTGGCCGACGTGGTGCCCCTGGACGCCAACAACCGGATCCTGGTTCACCAGGGTCTGGAGCGTATTCGCGCTGGCCGCGCGCGTCCCGGGATCAAGGCCATCCTGGAAGTGGCCAAGCGAGATCCGTCGCGCATCACCTCCACGGACCTGGGTTTCATCGTCGGTCCACGACTGAATGCGGCGGGACGCCTGGACGATATGAGCCTGGGCATCGAATGCCTGCTGACCGCCGACCCAACGCTGGCCCGTGAGATGGCGGCCCAACTGGACGGCATGAACCAGGATCGCAAATCCATCGAGCAGGGCATGCAGCGTGAAGCCCTGGCTCAGCTCAAGGACCTGCCGGTGGAGTCGATGCCGTTCGGCTTGTGTCTGTTCGACCCGCAATGGCACCAAGGCGTGATCGGTATCCTCGCCTCGCGCATGAAGGAGCGTTATTTCCGTCCGACCATCGCTTTCGCCGATGCCGGCGACGGTCTTCTGAAGGGCTCCGGTCGTTCGGTGCCGGGCTTCCATATCCGCGATGCCCTGAGTGTCGTTGCGGCACAGCATCCAACCCTCATCAGCAAATACGGCGGCCACGCCATGGCGGCGGGGCTGACATTGCCCGAGGGGAATTTTCCGTTGTTCGCCGAGGCATTCGACGCTGAAGTACGTAGGCAACTGCGTGAGGAGGACCTGACTGGGCGACTGCTGTCGGACGGCACCCTGGCGGTCGAGGAATTCCATCTGGAACTGGCCCGGGCACTGCGCCATGCGGGACCGTGGGGCCAGCATTTCCCGGAGCCAGTGTTCCACGGTGTTTTCCAGTTGGTCGAGCAGCGAGTGGTGGGCGAACGTCACTTGAAGGTTGTTCTCAAAAGTGAGTGCGGCTCGCTGAAGCTCGATGGCATCGCCTTTGGCATCGACCGCGAGATCTGGCCGAACCCGACTGTGCGCTGGGTGGAACTGGCCTACAAGCTCGACCTCAACGAGTTTCGTGGCCAGGAAACGGTGCAACTGATGATCGCCCATATCGAGCCGCGATAGCAGGACCCAAGCGAAACCTGTGGCGAGGGAGCAAGCTCGCTTGCCACAAGACCCTGGCAAACAGCTTGGCCGCCCAGGGTCGGTTTTTGGAATCGGAACCCTCCCTCCTTCGAAGTTGTCGACTAGTCTCTAAGCACTGCTTGATAGCCCTTGTGACGTCTTGTCGGATTTTTTGCCCGCGGGGGCGGGTGTTGTACCTTTTTGTCACTCGTCGACTTTTCAAACAGAACCCTGGAGCCTGCCCACTGATTCGAGAGGTGCCCCATGAGTCTGCTGCTGGAACCCTATACCCTTCGCCAATTGACCCTTCCCAATCGCATCGCGGTTTCGCCGATGTGCCAATACTCGAGCGTCGATGGCCTGGCCAACGACTGGCACCTGGTACACCTTGGCAGTCGCGCCGTGGGTGGCGCCGGGCTGGTGTTCACCGAAGCCACCGCAGTCACCGCGGACGGCCGTATCACCGCCCAGGACCTTGGGTTGTGGAACGATGAGCAAATCCCGGCGCTGCAACGCATCACCCGTTTCATCACCGCCCAAGGGGCCGTCCCCGGCATCCAGCTGGCGCACGCAGGTCGCAAGGCAAGTACCTGGCGGCCCTGGTTGGGCAAGCATGGCAGCGTCAAGCCGGAGGACGGCGGCTGGGTCCCGGTCGGTCCTTCGCCAATCGCCTTCGACCCACAACACACCCAGCCGATGCAATTGGACGAGGGGCAGATCGCTGGCGTGATCCAGGCATTCGTGGACGCGGCCAAGCGTGCCCTGACCGCAGGCTTCAAGGTGGTCGAGGTCCATGCGGCCCACGGTTACCTGCTGCATCAGTTCCTGTCGCCCTTGAGCAACCAGCGCCGCGATCAATACGGCGGGTCGTTCGAAAACCGTATCCGGCTGGTGCTGCAAGTGACTGAAGCGGTGAGGGCGGTGTGGCCAGAAGAACTACCGGTGTTCGTTCGCGTCTCCGCCACCGACTGGGTCGAAGACGGTTGGAACCCGGACGAAACCGTGGAACTGGCGCGACGATTCAGGATGTTGGGGGTGGACTTGATTGACGTGTCGTCGGGCGGAACCGCCGCGAATGCGGAAATTCCCACCGGCCCGGGTTATCAGACCCGCTTCGCCGAGCGGGTACGCAAGGAGTCGGAGATTGCCACCGGCACCGTGGGCATGATTACCGAGCCGGCCCAGGCCGAGCACATCCTGCGCACCTGCCAGGCCGATATCATCTTCCTCGCCCGGGAATTGTTGCGCGATCCGTATTGGGCCTTGCATGCCGATGATGACTTGGGTGGGCGCAAGGCCACTTGGCCGGCGCAGTACCAGCGGGCGACGCATCGGGACCAGCCGATCCATGAGTCGGATCTGCGGGACTGAATTGGCGATGAAACAAAAAGCCCCGGTCATTGGCCGGGGCTTTTCGTTTTTTGTTTATCGGGTGTCCAGAGTTGGTTCAGGGATACTTACGCCGATCCGGCGCCGGCGGGAAATACTGGTACAGCCAGGTCTCGCTCAACGTGCGGTCCTTGGAACGCAGGAACAGCCGCATCTCTACCGGGTCCACGCGATCGTCGGTCGGGTACCAGTCGAAAGTAATGCGGTAGCCCTTGATCGCGTCCAGTACCAACACGTTGAAGTCCTTGACCTCGCCGTGGGAGCACGTCACGACCGGTTCGATACCGGTGCCCGGTGGCAACTGGTCGAGGCCACCGCCGGTGAAGTCCACGGCAAAGCGCCGCGCCCAGACGGTCGGGTAATGCTCGCCGGGTGCCCAGCCTTCGATGAAGCCGCCCATGCCGGAGCGGGTGGCATCGACACGCGCCAGGTCGGTGCTCACCGGTGGCAAGGCACTCCAGTAGAGCTTGTAGCCGTAATTCAGCGAATCACCGGCGGCGACGGGTTTTTTCGGGGTCCAGAACGCGACGATGTTATCCAGGGTTTCGCCGGTTGTAGGAATTTCCAACAGATCGACTGAGCCTTCTCCCCATGCGGTCGTAGGCTCGACCCACAGGCTCGGACGTTTGCTGTACCAATCCACGGTGTCCTGGTAGCTGTCGAAGTCATGGTCGGTCTGCACCAGCCCGAAGCCTTTCGGATTCTTGTCGGCGAACGCGTTGAATTGCAGGGTGGCGGGGTTGTTCAGCGGGCGGCAGACCCATTCGCCGTTGCCGCGCCACATGGCCAGCCGGTCGGAGTCGTGGATTTGCGGGTGAATGGTGTCGCACATGCGCCGCTCGACCGTGCCGCAGCTGAACATGCTGGTCATCGGTGCGATGCCCAGTTGCTCAATGGCGGTACGGGCATGGATGTGCGCATCGATTTCCATGACGACCCGGGTCGGCTGGCAATCGATATCGAAACGATAGGCGCCGGTGGCGCTGGGCGAGTCGAGCAGGGCGTAGACCACGAAACGGGTGCTGTTCTTGTCCGGGGTTTCGAACCAGAACTTGGTGAAATCCGGAAACTCCTCGCGCTTCTTCGCATAGGTGTCGATGGCCAGCCCCCGGGCAGACAGCCCGTACTGGCCGCTGGCATCGACGGCGCGGAAATAGCTGGCCCCCAGGAATGAAACGATGTCGTGCCGGTCCAGCTCCGGTGCCTTGAACACCCGGAAACCCGCGAAGCCCAGGTCACCGGTTAATTGCGAGGTATTGACCGTGGTCTTTTCGTAGTTGAACAGCTCCGGGCGGAAATGCACCTCACGGGCCATACGCGTCTTCGGGTCGACGCTGTACATGCGAACCGGCTGCTTGAAACCCATGCCGACATGGAAGAACTGTGCGTCCAGTTGCCCGTCCAGCTCATTCCACAGGGAGTGGTTGGCGTCGTACCGGATGGCATTGAACTGCAGCGGCGACATCTGGGCCAGGGTCGGTGGCAGGACTTGCTTGGTGTCGACGTAGCGGCTCTCGGCCAGCCGCCGGGCCTGATCCTTCAGCCCTTTGAAATCGAAGGGACGGGCTTCGCCGTCGGCGGTCTGGTCAGCGGCCCAGGCGCGTGCGGCCATGAGTCCCGACGCCGATAGCCCGGTGTAGGCGGCGAAGGCCATGGAGGCCTTGAGCAAATTCCTGCGGTGCATAAATACAACCTTAATCAAAGCAATCCCGAGCCGATCCTGGCAACAGAGATTGAAAAAGGAGTTCGGACATGCCTTTGGCCAAACGCGACGAACGTAAGAACAGATACCTGAGAGCTGGATCGGTTCACCGAGGCGCAAAATCATAGGGGAAATGCGAGCTTGGAGAGACAGGAAAGCGTGACCTGGTCAAAATTTCTTACAGTTATTTCCTTTTTTATGAACATTTTGGGTTTTTTTGACTAATTACTCTAAAACTCCCTTTTCACCCGATGAATCCTCCCTATTCTTGAGTGTGAAGCACGATGTAACCGGTTCACCGGGCGCTATCAGGTCAACTCGACGTAACAGAAGGACAAGTCATGACGAAAATACAGGGCCTTACCGAAATGCTGGGAATCTTCCCGGGCCTGATCAACGCGCGCAAGAAACGCCGGCTCAGCCGGGAAGAATTGAGATTGGTCGAACGGTACCGGGAGCTGTCGGAAAGCGACCGGATCGCCATGCGCTACCTGCTGGATGCGATGCGCAGTGTTTCGCGATTTTGAATACCGATGGAGATCGGCGGCTGGGTCGGGAGGTGTTAGTCGGCGTTACTGCTCTGACCAGTCCTGGGGGCGCTCGGTGCGCTGGTGCAATACTCGCAGGACCTGCAGTTGCCCATGCAAGAGTCGGTAAGGGGCAAAAAACGGATAGCGCGTCAGCATCAGCTCTCGGATATCGGGAGCAGGTGAGGGACGACCCGAGCCAGGAAAACGCTGCAGTTGTTGCAACGTTTCAAGGATCGTGAGGACGACCTCATCAGCATCGTCCGGGCCGATAGCGTGGGAGTAATATTCATGGATCGAGTCGAGGTCACTCTGTGCTTTGTCGGTCAGTACGATGTTCGGCACGCTTTGCCCACTTAGCCTTCACGGCGTCCAGGTCGGTCAGATGTCCAGCATCGGCATCCGCCATGCCTTCGCTGATCGCTTGCAGATGCCACGATTCGGCTTCCACATATCGAACCAATGCACGCTTGAGGTGATATTGACGGTCGCGGTCGGTGGCGGCAGCCAGCAAGTCCAATTGCTGGGCCAGACCTTCCTCGACACGAAAGGACAAAACGGGCGAGGCCATGGTTCATCTCCTGGATGTATACATTGTAGACACCCTAGGCGCTGCCAGAATCTCCGTCAACCGGCGGCGTGCACCGATCGACGAAAACCTTAGCAGGACGAACGCGGGGCAGGCATGGGCATGTGTTGCCAACGTTGTCTTTACATCAGTGCTTGAACATCACATGCCGCACCACCGTGTAATCCTCCAACCCATACATGGACATGTCCTTGCCGTAGCCAGAACGTTTCTGACCGCCATGGGGCATTTCGCTGACCAGCATGAAGTGGGTATTCACCCAGGTGCAGCCATATTGCAGCCGCGCCGAGAGGCGATGGGCGCGGCCGATGTCGGTGGTCCATACCGATGAGGCCAGTCCGTAGTCCGAATCGTTGGCCCAGGCCAACACTTGCGCTTCATCAAGGAACGGCGTGACGGACACCACCGGGCCGAAGACTTCGCGCCGGACGATTTCGTCATCCTGCTGTGCATCGGCCAGCACTGTCGGTTCGAAAAAGAAACCGTTGCCTTCTACCGCCTTGCCCCCGGTGACCAGGCGGATGTGGGGCTGGGCAATGGCTCGCTCGACGAAGGCGGCCACTCGGTCACGATGCTGGGCAGTGATCAGCGGTCCCATCTCGGTGTCGGGCTCGTTCTGCAGACCGTACTTGATGCTGGCGACGGCGGCGCCGAGTTTCTCGACAAACTTGTCGTAGATGCCTTGCTGGGTGTAGATGCGGCAAGCGGCGGTGCAATCCTGGCCAGCGTTATAGAAGCCGAAGGTGCGGATGCCTTCCACCGCAGCGTCGATGTCGGCATCATCGAAAATGATCACCGGCGCCTTGCCGCCCAACTCCATGTGCATGCGTTTGACGCTGTCGGCGGTACTGGAAATGATGTTCGAGCCAGTGGCGATGGAGCCTGTGAGGGATACCATGCGCACTTTCGGGTGGGTGACCAGCGGGTTGCCCACGGTTTGCCCGCGGCCGAAGATCACGTTGAGCACGCCCGCCGGAAATATCTCTGATGCCAATTCCGCCATGCGCAACGCTGTCAGCGGCGTCTGCTCCGACGGCTTGAGCACCACCGTGTTGCCGGCGGCCAGGGCGGGGGCGATTTTCCAGGCAACCATCATCAACGGGTAATTCCACGGTGCGATGGACGCGATGACGCCCACCGGGTCGCGACGGATCATAGAGGTGTGGCCCGGCAGGTATTCGCCGCCCGCCGAGCCGTTCATGCAGCGACTGGCGCCGGCAAAGAAGCGGAACACGTCGGCGATTGCCGGGATTTCGTCGTTCAGCGCGGCGTTGAACGGTTTGCCGCAGTTATCCGATTCCAGTTTCGCCAGTTCCTCGCCATGGGTCTCGATGGCGTCCGCCAGCTTGAGCAGCAACAGGGAACGGTCCCTGGGCGGCACCTGCGACCAGGATTCGAAGGCGTTGTCGGCAGCGCGGACCGCGGCGTCGACCTGGGCCTCGCTGGCTTCGTTGATTTCCACCAGCACCCGGCCCAGGGCCGGATTGAAAACGGCCTGGCCAGGGCCCTCGCCGTTGACGAGGTGGCCGTTGATAAGCAGTTTGGTTTGCATGTCCATGTCCTCTTGAACGTTAGTGCTTTTCTGTGGGAGCGAGCCTGCTCGCGAAGGCGTCCTTGCAGCCGACATCTGTGTTGAGCGCTGGTCAGTCATCGCGAGCAGGCTCGCCCCCACAGGGGATAATCATCTTGGCGGCGAATCTATTTCCCACCGCTCCCCGCCACGCTTTCGCCACCACGGGTCAGGTAATACGCGCCGAGGATCGGCAACATCGTGACCAACATCACCAGCATCGCCACCACATTGGTTACTGGGACGTCGCGAGGGCGGCTGAGCTGGTTGAGCAGCCAGAGCGGCAAGGTGCGCTCGTGGCCGGCGGTGAAGGTGGTGACGATGATTTCATCGAACGACAAGGCAAACGCCAGCATCCCTCCGGCCAGCAGGGCCGATCCCAGGTTGGGCAGGACGATGTAGCGAAAGGTCTGCCAGCCGTCGGCGCCCAGGTCCATCGAGGCTTCGATCAGACTATGGGACGTGCGGCGCAGGCGGGCGATGACGTTGTTGTAGACGATCACCACGCAGAAGGTTGCGTGGCCGACGATGACGGTGAACATCCCCGGCTCGATGCCCAGGCTCTTGAAGGTCGCCAACAGCGCAATGCCGGTGATGATCCCCGGTAGGGCAATCGGCAGGATCAACATCAGGGAAATGCCTTGTTTGCCGAAGAAGTCCCGGCGATACAGCGCCGCCGAGGCCAGGGTGCCGAGCACCATGGCGATCAGCGTGGCGACAGCCGCCACTTGCAACGACAACTTGATCGCTTCCAGCACGTCCGGACGCGAAAAGGCCACGCTAAACCATTTCAACGTCAGGCCCTTGGGCGGGAAGCTGAACGCGGCGTCTTCGGTGTTGAAGGCATAAAGGAAGATGATCAGGATCGGGAAGTGCAGGAACACCAGCCCGCCCCATGCCGCGATGCGCAGGCCCCATGACGCTCGAGAGTCAGAGTGCATCGAAAGCCCCCAGTCGCTTGACGATGGAAAGATAGATGGCGATCAGCACGATGGGCACCAGCGTGAATGCCGCGGCCATGGGCATGTTGCCGATGGCGCCTTGCTGGGCGTAGACCATGCTGCCGACGAAGTAGCCCGGCGGGCCCACCAGTTGCGGCACGATGAAATCCCCCAGGGTCAGCGAGAAGGTGAAGATCGAGCCGGCCGCGATGCCTGGGACCGACAGCGGCAGGATCACCTGCATGAATGTCTGGTGTGGACGGGCGCCCAGGTCCGCCGAGGCCTGCAGCAGCGATGGCGGCAGGCGTTCCAGGGATGCCTGGATCGGCAGGATCATGAACGGCAGCCAGATGTAGACGAAGACCAGGAAGCGCCCCAAGTGCGATGTGGACAACGTGCTGCCGCCCACGCCGGGAATCTCCAGCGCCCATTGCAGCAGCGGCCCCAGGCCCAGGTGCTGGACGAACCATTGCGCCACGCCGCCTTTGGCCAGCAACAGCGTCCAGGCATAGGCCTTGACGATATAGCTGGCCCACATCGGCAGCATCACCGCGATGTAGAAGAACGCCTTGGTCTTGCCGCTGGTGTGGCGCGCCATGTAATAGGCAATCGGGAACGCAACCAGGGCGCTCGCGATGGACACGGCAATCGCCATGGTCAGGGTGCGAGCGATGATGTCGAAATTCGATGGCTGAAACAGTGCTGAAAAATTCGCCAGGGTCAGGTCCGGCGTGACCGCCATGGTGAAGTCGTCGAAAGTGTAGAAGCCCTGCCAGAGCAGGGTCAGCAACGAACCCAGGTAGATCGCGCCGAACCAGATCAGCGGAGGCACCAGCAGCATCGACAGATACAGATTCGGTCGTCGGTACAGCAGATTCGAAAAGCGCCGCAACGCCGAGCCGTGCGTCGCTGTTTGAGTCATGGCCAGGGTGCTCATCTCAGACCTCGCTGCCGACGGTGTCGTGCAGGGCAACCATCGCCTCGCGGGCCCAGCGCACGGCCAGGTGCTGGCCGGCCTGATGCCGGGTGCCGTTGTCGCTCCACTGGGTGTTGGCCTGGCTGAGACTCAGGGTCTGGCCGTTTTCCAGCTTCAATTCGTAGCGTGTCGCGCTGCCTTGGTACTGGATGTCATGGAGCAGGCCATTGACCTCTATTTCATGACTCGCCAGCGGTCCTTCGGCAAAACGCACGTGTTCCGGACGAATCGAGAACGGCTGTGGATAACCGCTCAGTTGTCGGGCCAGTTCGCCGCGGATCACGTTGGAGGTGCCGACGAATTCGGCAACGAAGGTGGTGGTCGGTTTCATGTACAGGTTGCGCGGCGTATCGACCTGTTCAATGCGGCCCTTGTTGAACACCGCCACGCGATCGGACATCGACAACGCTTCGGTCTGGTCATGAGTAACGAAAATGAAGGTGATGCCCAGCTGCCGTTGCAGCTTCTTCAGTTCGCCTTGCATCTGTTCACGCAGCTTCAAGTCGAGGGCGCCCAGCGGCTCGTCCAGCAACAATACCCGGGGGCGATTGACCAACGCACGGGCCAGGGCGACACGCTGGCGCTGGCCGCCGGAAAGTTGCACCGGCTTGCGCTCGCCGTAGCCGCCCAGGGCTACCATCTCCAAGGCTTCGTCGGCGCGCTTGATGCGCTCGGCCTTGGCGACGCCTTTGACTTTCAAGCCATAGGCCACGTTGTCGCGCACATTCATATGGGGGAACAGGGCGTAGTCCTGGAAAACCGTATTCACGTCCCGCTGGTAGGGCGCAAGACCCACGGCTTCTTCACCGTGGATACGGATCGAACCGGCGCTGGGTTGCTCGAAGCCTGCGATCAGCCGCAGGCAGGTGGTCTTGCCGGAGCCGGAAGGGCCCAGCATGGAGAAGAACTCGCCGTCCTGGATGTCGATGGAGACCCGATCGACGGCCTTCACATCGCCGAACTGACGGGACACATGGGTGAACTGGACTGCAAGTGTCATGGTGCGGGGCTCCACAAAACGGGGCTAAGTACTAGCGGTCGGGCAGGAACCTGTGGCGAGGGGATTTATCCCCGCTGGGCTGCAAGGCAGCCCCAAAGCAGGCGACTCAATCTGCCTGATACCCTGAGACGTCAGTGTTGGGGGCGCTTCGCGCCCCAGCGGGGATAAATCCCCTCGCCACAAAAGCACTGTCGGGCTGCGGTTAACGCCCACCCATGATCGCTATGTAATCCTGGGTCCAGCGGCTGTACGGTACAAACTTGCCACCCTCGGCCTGGGGCGTTTTCCAGAAAGCGATCTTGTCGAACTGATCGAAACCGTTGGTCTTGCAACCTTCGGCGCCCAGCAGTTCGCTGCCTTTGCACGCCTCGGGCACGGCAGGCAAGGAGCCGAACCATGCGGCCACGTCACCCTGGACTTTCGGTTGCAGCGACCAATCCATCCACTTGTAGGCGCAGTTGGGGTGCTTGGCCTCGGCGTGCAGCATGGTGGTGTCGGCCCAGCCGGTGGCGCCTTCTTTGGGAATGGTCGAGGCGATTGGCTGTTTCTCGTTCATCAAACCGTTGACCTGATACGGCCAGGCGCCGGACGCCACCACGCCTTCGTTCTTGAAGTCGCTCATCTGCACGGTGGTGTCATGCCAGTAGCGGTGAATCAACGGTTGCTGGGCCCGTAGCAATTGGAGCACAGCCTTGTACTGGGTTTCGTCGAGCTGGTACGGGTCCTTGATACCCAGTTCAGGTTTGGCGGTCATGAGATAAAGCGCCGCGTCGGCGATGTAGATCGGGCCGTCGTAGGCCTGCACGCGCCCCTTGTTCGGCTTTCCGTCGGGCAGGTTCTGGGCTTCGAACAGCACGCTCCAACTGGTCGGTGCCTGCTTGAATACCTGGGTGTTGTACATCAACACGTTTGGGCCCCACTGGTAGGGCGTGCCGTAGGTCTGTTGATTGACCACATACCACGGCGCGTCTTTGAGGCGCGGGTCGAGGTTTTTCCAATTGGCGATCAGCGCGGTGTTGATCGGCTGCACGCGTTTGCCGGCAATCAGCCGCAACGAGGCATCGCCCGAAGCAGTGACGAGGTCATAGCCGCCCTTGCTCATCAGGCTGACCATTTCATCGGACGTGGCGGCGGTTTTCACGTTGACCTTGCAGCCGGTTTCCTTTTCGAAACCGGTGACCCAGTCATAGGCCTTGTCGCTTTCACCGCGTTCGATGTAGCCCGGCCAGGCGACGATATCCAATTGGCCTTCGCCGGCACCAATGGCCTTGAGCGGTTCGGCGGCCTGGACGCTGACGCTGGTCAGCAGCGCCGTGGTGATTGCACTGAGCAATACGGTCTTGTGCGCGTACATGGAAATCCCTCTTGCTTTAATTATGGTCGGGGCAGTTTTTTGAGAACGTGTCGCTGGTTATTGTTTTAGCTTAGCTGCAAGCTCAAAGCTCCCGGCCATGCCGGGCCATGATATGGCGCACCACGCTGTAGTCCTGAAGCGAGTCGCTGGACAGATCCTTGCCGTAGCCCGAGCGTTTCAAGCCGCCGTGGGGCATCTCGCTGACCAGCATGAAATGGCTGTTGATCCAGGTGCAGCCGTATTGCAGCCGTGCCGCCACTTGCATCGCCTTGTCCAGGTTCTGGGTCCATACCGAGGAGGCCAGGCCATATTCCGAATCGTTGGCCCAGTCCACCGCTTGGCTGAGCTCGTCGAAGCGGGTCACGGTGACCACCGGGCCGAACACTTCCCGTTGGACGATCTCATCGCTTTGCTTGCAGCCGGCCAGCAGCGTCGGCTGATAGTAGAAACCGGCCCCGGAATGCACCGCCGCACCGGTGATGCGTTCGATGTGCGGCTGGCCAAGGGCTCGCTCGACAAAACTGGCGACACGGTCGCGCTGGCGCACGCTGATCAGCGGGCCGATTTCATTGTCGGCGTCGCGCTTGCCGGCAAAGCGCAGGCTGCCGACCGCCGCGCCGAGTTCCGCCACCAGCCGGTCGTGGATACCGGCCTGGGCGTAGATCCGGCAGGCGGCGGTGCAATCCTGTCCGGCGTTGTAATAACCATAGGTGCGCACGCCCTCGATCACCGCTTGGAGATCGGCGTCGTCACAGACAATCACCGGGGCCTTGCCACCCAGTTCCAGATGCGTGCGCTTGAGGGTTTTCGCCGCCGCCTGAAGGATCTTCTGGCCGGTGACGATATCGCCGGTCAGCGAGACCATGCGCACCTTCGGATGGCTGACCAGATGGCTGCCGACGCCTTCGCCGCCACCGCAGATGATGTTGATGACGCCGGGCGGCAGGATCTCGGCCAGTATTGGCGCCAGGGCCAGGATCGACAGCGGCGTGTGCTCGGAAGGCTTGAACACCAAGGTATTGCCAGCGGCCAGGGCCGGGGCGATCTTCCAGGCCGCCATCATGATGGGGTAGTTCCACGGCGCGATGGAGGCCACCACGCCGATCGGGTCGCGGCGCACCATGCTCGTGTAGCCCGGCAGGTATTCACCGCTGAGCTGGCCGGTCTGGCAGCGCACCGCGCCGGCAAAGAAACGGAACACATCCACCGTGGCGCTCAAATCATCCTGGCGAGCCAGGTGCAAGGGCTTGCCGCAGTTCAAGGATTCGAGACGGGCCAGGTGATCGGCATTTTTTTCGATGGCGCTGGCGATTTCCAGCAACAGGTTCGAGCGTTGTTGCGGCGTGGTACGTGACCAGCCGCCGAAGGCGTGATGAGCCGCGAGGATCGCGGCTTCGACCTGTTCGATACTGCCCTCGGCGATTTGCGCAACCACTTCACCCGTGGCCGGGTTGAGAATCGGCTCGACAAAACCCTCGCCGGCCGCCAATTCTCCGTTGATCAACAACGCGGTACACAACGGGGTTTGCGTGCCAGCCATGTTTTATTTCTCGAGTTGTCAGCAGTCTTGAGGATTCAGCAAGACTAGTGCGCACTCGCAAGGCCTACAAATTCGAAATACTCAACGCTGCGTTCGATTAAATCGATGGCTTGCGTCCGCCATGGGATTGTTCCCGAGCGACCGCCAGGAACGGGTCGACCGAGGCCGGGCGTGCAGTTCCCCGGCGCCAGGCCAGCCCGACATCCAGCGTCTGGTTGAGGTCGGCGATGGGGCGCGCCTCGATGATGTCGCCTTCCAGCGACCAGGGGCGGTAGGTCATGTCCGGTTGGATCGAAACACCCAGGCCGGCCGCCACCAGGCTGCGTACCGCTTCGGTCGAGGCTGTGCGCAGGGTGATTTGCGGTTGCAGGCCGGCGCCGCGCCAGAGGCGTTGCGCGTTGCGGTCCATTTCATCGACGTTCAATTGGATCAGCTGTTCCCGGGCGACATCCGCCAGGTGGATGCTGTCGTTTTCAAGCAGCGGATGCTGCGCCGGCAACCACAAGCGATGGGGTGAGTGGGTCAGCACTTCGGTCTGCAGGGCGTGGCGGTCTTCCAGGTTGGAGAGGATCAGCACGCCGACATCGATCTCGCCGCTGACCAGCAGATGCTCGATGTAGGGACGTTCGTCCTCCATAACCCGGATTGCCACATTGGGGTAGGCGCGCTGGAAACGGGTCAGGAGATCCGCCAGGTAGTAACCGGCGACCAGGCTGGTCACGCCGATGGTGATCTGGCCGGCCACCTGGTCGGTGCTTTGCTGCAGGCTACGCTTGGCGTTATCGACCGTGGCGAGAATCAAATGGGCCTGGCGCAGGAACTGGTGTCCCTGGTGGGTCAGCGTCATGCCTTTCGCGTGGCGGTTGAACAGGCTGACGCCGATTTCCTCTTCCAGTTGCTGGATTGCCAGGGTCAAGGTCGATTGGGAGATGAATGCGGTCTGCGCGGCGGCGGAGATCGAGCCGGTCTCGGCCACCGCGATGAAATGACGGATCTGGCGCAGGGTCATCATGACGCACATCCTGAGATCGGATTTATCGAGACCTTGAAGTGTATATCGTTTTTATCGAATGTTGCCGGCGAGACTCTGGTTGCCCAGGCAACATCTCGAAGCAATGTGACCAGGGGAAGTAGGGCACTTTCGTTCTAGGCTGAGGGCCTTATGATCCGGTTAACCCGAATGCGTGGAGGCGGCAAATGAACACCCGTGGATTGCTCGATCAGTTACTCAAGTCCGGTCAGGAAATGTTGCAGAACAAGGCCGGCGGTTCGCAAGGCAAGCCATCCAGCGGCCTGGGCGGTTTGCTCGGCGGCTCCGGCAACCTGGGCGGCATGCTGTCCGGCGCGGGGGGCGGGGCGCTGGCGGCGAGCGCCATGGGCATGCTGCTGGGCAACAAGAAAGCCCGCAATTTTGGTGGCAAGGCGCTGGCTTATGGTGGCCTGGCTGCCCTGGGCGTGATTGCCTACAAGGCTTACGGCAATTGGCAGGCCCAACAGGGCAACGCGCCGAAAACCGAGCCGCAGACCCTGGACCGCGTGCCGGCGGCGCAAGTCGAGCAACACAGCCAGGCGATCCTCAAGGCCCTGGTCGCGGCGGCCAAGGCTGACGGCCATGTGGATGACCGAGAGCGGCAGTTGATCGAAGGCGAATTCACCAAGCTCGATAACGACCAGGAGCTTCAACACTGGCTGCATGCCGAGCTCAACAAACCGCTGGACCCCACCGACGTGGCACGTGCCGCAAGCACGCCGGAAATCGCCGCAGAGATGTACATCGCCAGTGTGATGTTGGTGGACGAAGAGAATTTCATGGAAAAGTCCTACCTCGACGAACTGGCGCGGCAGTTGAAGCTGGAGCCGGGGTTGAAGGCGGAACTGGAAAAGCAGGTGCGCCAGGCGGCTGCCTGATCTGTTCGTACAGTAATTGGAAGAGTTGAAACTATACCTGTGGAGGGTTGCTGCGGGATCAGTCCCAGCCGTCGCTGCTGATCCTCCGACCTTCCGGCCGGCAATCGGGTGGGGAGTTAAATAGGTTTGCGGGGGAAAGATGCTTTTCGTGGCGAGGGAGCTTGCTCGCGCTGGGTTGCGCAGCAGCCCTAAAATGGCTCCCTCGGTCAACCTGACACACCGAGCCAACTGGTTTCAGGGGCGCTGCGCGCCCCAGCGGGAGCAAGCTCCCTCGCCACAGGGGCCGTAAGCTGAATCTCATTGCCCCTAAAGCCGCCAGGCGGGCTGCCGCTGGCGTTTGATTACGTTATACTCGCCGGCTTTCAAAAGTTCGCCAACGAGTGCTGCCCGCCATGGAAATCAACCCGATCCTGAACACTATCAAGGACCTGTCCGAGCGCTCCGAAACTATTCGGGGGTATCTTTGACTACGATCAAAAGCATGAGCGCCTGACCGAAGTCAATCGCGAGCTTGAAGATCCGAATGTCTGGAACAACCCTTCCTACGCCCAGGAACTGGGCCGCGAGCGTTCTGCGCTGGCGCAGATCGTCGAGACCCTGGACGAATTGTCCAGCGGCCTGGCCGATTGTCGCGACCTGCTGGACATGGCTGTCGAAGAGAACGACGAAGGCGCGGTCGGCGATGTCGTCGCCGAACTGACTCGCCTGGACGAGAACCTCGCCAAGCTGGAATTCCGTCGCATGTTCAGCGGCGAGATGGACATGAACAACGCCTACCTGGACATCCAGGCCGGTTCCGGCGGCACCGAAGCCCAGGACTGGGCCAACATCCTGCTGCGCATGTACCTGCGCTGGGCTGACAAACGCGGTTTCGACGCCACGATCATGGAACTGTCCGCCGGCGAAGTCGCCGGGATCAAGGGCGCCACCGTGCACATCAAGGGCGAATACGCCTTTGGTTGGCTGCGGACCGAGATCGGCGTGCACCGCCTGGTACGCAAGAGCCCGTTCGACTCCGGCAACCGGCGCCACACCTCGTTCTCGGCGGTATTCGTCTCTCCGGAAATCGATGACAACATCGAAATCGAGATCAACCCGGCCGACCTGCGCATCGACACCTACCGCTCCTCCGGTGCCGGTGGCCAGCACGTAAACACCACCGACTCGGCCGTGCGGATTACCCACGTACCGACCAACACGGTGGTGAGTTGCCAGAACGAACGTTCCCAGCACGCCAACAAAGACACCGCGATGAAAATGTTGCGGGCCCGCTTGTACGAGCAGGAAGTGCAGAAGCGCAACGCCGCGTCCCAGGCGCTGGAAGACACCAAGTCCGATATCGGCTGGGGTCACCAGATCCGTTCGTACGTGCTCGACGCCTCGCGGATCAAGGACTTGCGTACCAGCATCGAACGCAGCGACTGCGACAAAGTGCTCGATGGCGACATCGATGAATACCTGATCGCCAGCCTCAAGCAAGGGCTGTAACGCGACACCCACGCGGTGGGCAGGCACGCTTGCACGCAAGCGAGGCCTGCCCGCAAACTCCGGCCCGGGGCCGGGGGCAACGAACCTGTGATGGAATCCTTAAAGACATGAGCGACCTAGAACTCGACCCGCAAGCCCTGCAACAGGAAGAAAACTCCCTGATCGCCCTGCGCAAGGAAAAGCTTGCTGCCGAGCGCGAGAAGGGCCAGGCTTTCCCCAACGACTTCCGCCGCGACGCGTATTGCGACGTCCTGCAGAAGAAGTACGCAGACAAGACCAAGGAAGAGCTGGCCGAGGCGGCGATTGCGGTCAAGGTTGCCGGTCGCATCATGCTCAACCGTGGTTCGTTCATGGTGATCCAGGACATGACCGGCCGCATTCAGGTCTACGTCAACCGCAAGACCCTGCCGGAAGAAACCCTGGCCGCCGTCAAGACCTGGGACCTGGGCGACATCATCGCCGCCGAAGGCACCCTGGCCCGCTCCGGCAAGGGCGACCTGTACGTCGAAATGACCAGCGTGCGCCTGCTGACCAAGTCCTTGCGCCCGCTGCCGGACAAGCACCACGGCCTGACCGACACCGAGCAACGTTACCGCCAGCGCTACGTCGACCTGATCGTCAACGAAGACGTGCGCCAGACCTTCCGCGTGCGTTCGCAAGTCATCGCCCACATCCGCAGCTTCCTGATGAAGCGTGACTTCCTGGAAGTCGAGACGCCGATGCTCCAGACCATCCCTGGCGGCGCGGCGGCCAAGCCGTTCGAAACCCACCATAACGCCCTGGACATGGAAATGTTCCTGCGTATCGCCCCGGAGCTGTACCTCAAGCGCCTGGTGGTCGGCGGCTTCGAGAAAGTGTTCGAGATCAACCGCAACTTCCGTAACGAAGGCGTTTCGACCCGGCACAACCCCGAGTTCACCATGCTCGAGTTCTACCAGGCCTATGCTGACTACGAAGACAACATGGACCTGACCGAAGAACTGTTCCGCGAACTGGCGCAGTTGGTCCTGGGCAGCACCGATGTGCCATACGGCGACAAAGTGTTCCACTTCGGCGAGCCGTTCGTGCGCCTGTCGGTGTTCGATTCGATCCTCAAGTACAACCCGGAAATCACTGCGGCTGATCTGCAGGACATCGACAAGGCCCGCGCCATCGCCAAGAAAGCCGGCGCCAAGGTGCTCGGCTTCGAAGGCCTGGGCAAGCTGCAAGTGATGATTTTCGAAGAACTGGTCGAGCACAAGCTGGAGCAGCCGCACTTCATCACCCAGTACCCGTTCGAAGTGTCGCCGCTGGCCCGTCGCAACGACGAAGACCCAAGCGTGACCGACCGCTTCGAGCTGTTCATCGGTGGCCGGGAAATCGCCAACGCCTATTCCGAGCTCAATGACGCGGAAGACCAGGCCGAGCGCTTCATGGCCCAGGTAGCTGACAAGGACGCGGGCGACGACGAAGCCATGCACTACGACGCCGACTTCGTCCGCGCGTTGGAGTACGGCATGCCGCCGACCGCAGGTGAAGGCATCGGCATCGATCGCCTGGTGATGTTGCTGACCAACTCACCGTCGATCCGGGATGTGATCCTCTTCCCGCACATGCGGCCCCAAGCGTAATGGTCTGAATCAAAAAGCCGCCTCGATGGGCGGCTTTTTATTGCCTGTCTGGTACAAACGTATCAATTGGTTACTTCTGAAATAGCGAGGAAACACCTGTCGTGAATCGTGCAATGGCTCCAGAAGGTGCAGCGGGCGTCGCCACTGCTGTCGCTGAAAGTGTTCAGTACCAGGGTCGCAAGGCCAGCCGACAGGGCAGTGAACAGCGCCGCCAGGACATTCTCGACGCGGCCATGCGCATCGTCGTGCGCGATGGCGTGCGGGCCGTGCGACACCGCGCGGTGGCCGCCGAAGCGGGCGTGCCGCTGTCGGCCACCACTTACTACTTCAAGGACATCGACGACCTGCTCACCGATACCTTCGCCCAGTACGTGGAGCGCAGCGCGGCGTTCATGGCCAAGCTGTGGACCAACAACGAGGGGCTGCTGCGTGAAATGGTCGCCTACGGGGACGGCAGCGCCGAGTCGCGCTCGCAATTGGCCGACGACATTGCGCGGATGACCGCTGATTATGTGCAGCATCAGTTGCAGAGTCGTCGCGACTATTTGATGGCCGAACAGGCCTTCCGCCAGGAAGCGCTGCTCAACCCACGCCTGGCGGAACTGGTTCGTTCTCATCAACGAATCCTGCTCCATGGCACCTGTCAGTTTTTCCAGGTGTTGGGCTCGCGCGAGCCGCAACAGGATGCCAAAGTGTTGACGGCGATTATCGGTCGGATGGAATATCAGGGCTTGCTCAATGGCGCCGAGCCTGTCGCTGAAGAAGACATGCTCGGCATCCTGACCCGCTACATGCACCTGGTACTGGCGTCGGTGTAGCCCTTATTGGGGTACAACAGGTCCCCCGTGGCGAGGGAGCAAGCTCCCTCGCCACAAAAAACAAAGCGCTGAAGCCATAGGGAGTTCCAATGAAAGCCTGGCATGCCGTTGTACTGGCCGTGTCGTTGCTGCTGCTCACTGGGTGCCTGGTGTCGTTCAAGGCGCCGTTGCCCGACAGCGAAGCCGCGCCCAAGGGCCTGCTCGGCCAATGGACCAGCACCAACGCCTGGGGCGAGCCGTTGAACCTGGAGCTGACGCAAGTCGGCAAGCACCGCTACCAGGCCATCAGCTACTTCAGGGCCAAGCCCCGAGAGCGCGAAGCCATTCCCGTGACGGTCTCCCGACACGGCAGCCGCTGGTACCTGTCGGCCAAGGTGCCGGCCCGCTATGGCGGACATTTCGTCATCGCCGGTTTCGAACTGACCGACAAACAGGAACTGGTGGTCTACAACCTGGACATGGAACAGATCAACCAGGCCATCGGCCAGAAGCTCCTCAGTGGCCAGCCGAACCCAAGCGAAGAGGGTGATGGCGTGCTGGTGGACAGCGACATGGTCAAGGTGTTCAGCTACCTCGACGACCCAGCCAATTCCGACGTGTTCTCGGAAGCCGTGCGCTATCAGCGACTGGCCAAATCCCAATAACTGCTACAAGCGGACGTTTTTTTCACAGGAGTTCCGGGTGGACGATTACCAGCAGACGATACGCACCTTGTCCGATCGCATTGTGCTGGCGCAGACGCCGATTCGAATCCTCGACGCGGTGAAGTGGGACGAGAACATCCGCAAAGGTTTTCTCAAGACCAAGGGCAAGGAAATGCCCGCCGTGGACCGCGACTATTATCTCAACCGACCGCTGTCGTTCGATTCCAGCAAAGTGAAGCTGGAGTTTCAGAACATCGAGCGCGACATCACCCGCCAGCTCGGGCAGTTCAACCCGGTTGGCCAGATCATGCGGCGCATGTGCAAGGAATACCGCATGGTGGTGCGCATGCTCGAAGCGCGCGGCACCGAGGACTTCGGCCTGATTTCCCAGGAGCTGTATGGCGCGGCGTCCGACGCCTTCCACGCCGGTGACCCGACCCTGGCCGACCTGGGGCTGATGCTGTCCGATTACCTGAACAACATCGATGGCCGTGGCGACCTGAAGGACGAGCCCAAGGTCCTCAGCGCCAAGGAAGCCGTGAGCCTGTTGCAGCATCGCCTCAACCGGGTGTTCGGCGAAGCCGAGGAAACGATCCGCGTGTTCGAGTCCGACGGGATCGTGGCCGACGCGGCGGCGGGCGCCGACTATATCAAGATCCGCACCGACGCGATGTTCAACGAGCGTGATGTGCGCGCCCTGGAGGTCCATGAAGGGCTGGTGCACGTCGGCACCACCCTCAACGGCCTGAACCAGCCGATCTGCACCTTCCTGTCCAAGGGCCCGCCCTCGTCGACAGTGACCCAGGAAGGCCTGGCGATCCTGATGGAGATCATCACCTTCGCGTCTTACCCGAGTCGCTTGCGCAAACTCACCAACCGCACTCGTGCCATTCATATGGTGGAAGAGGGCGCCGATTTCCTGCAGGTCTACGAGTTCTTCCGTGAACAGGGCTTTGAAATGGCCGAAAGCTACGGCAACGCCAGTCGGGTTTTCCGTGGTTCGGTGCCGACCGGTCTGCCATTTACCAAAGACTTGTCCTACCTCAAGGGCTTCATCATGGTTTACAACTATATTCAGCTGGCCGTGCGCAAAGGCAAGCTGGAGCAGGTTCCGTTGCTGTTCTGCGGCAAGACCACCCTGGAGGACATGCGCACGTTGCGCCAGTTGGTGGATGAAGGCCTGGTCGTACCGCCCAAGTACCTGCCCGACCAATTTCGCGACATGAACGCGCTGTCGGCCTGGATGTGCTTCTCCAACTTCTTGAACCACCTGAGCCTGGACCGGATCGAAGCGGATTATTCCAATATCCTTTAACCACACCAACAATCCCTGTGGGAGCGAGCTTGCTCGCGATAGCGACAGGACAGTCAATACAGCTGTGACAGACAAAAAGCAAAAGCGAGCAAGCTCGCTCCCCCAGGGGACTGCGTTCACTTCTGACTTGCGAGGCTTCACCGGATGCGAACCCTCGGCATCATGTGCCTGCTGTTGACCCTGACCGGTTGCAGCTCCCTGTTGTTCTACCCCGAACGCGGGCTGCCGTTTACCCCCAAGCGGGCCAACCTTGAATACCGCGACGTCACCCTGACCACCGCCGATGGGCTGAAGCTGCGGGGTTGGTGGCTGCCGGTGAAGCCGGGTGTAGAGGTCAAGGGCACGGTGCTGCATCTTCACGGCAATGGTGGCAACCTGGCCTGGCACCTTGGCGGGAGCTGGTGGTTGCCGGAGCAGGGTTATCAAGTCTTGATGGTCGATTACCGTGGCTATGGCGTTTCCGAAGGCGAGCCGAGCCTGCCGGCGATCTACCAGGACATCGACGCCGCGTTCAATTGGCTCGACCAGGCGCCGGAAGTGCGGGGCAAGCCGTTGGTGCTGCTCGGCCAGAGTCTCGGTGGCGCGCTGGCGGTGCATTACCTGGTCGAGCACCCGCAGCGCCAGCAGCAGCTCAAGGCCTTGGTGCTCGACGGCGTGCCCGCCAGTTATCGTGATGTAGGGCGTTTCGCTCTTGGCACCTCATGGCTGACCTGGCCACTCCAGGTGCCGCTGTCGTGGCTGGTGCCGGACGGCGACAGCGCCATCGGCTCGATCGCGCAATTGAACGGCGTACCGAAACTGATCTACCACAGCCTCGACGATCCGATCGTGCCCCTTTCCAACGGCATCCGCTTGTATCAAGCTGCGCCGCCGCCACGGGTGCTGCAACTGACCCGTGGCGGGCATGTGCAGACCTTCGCCGACCCAACCTGGCGAACCGTGATGCTGCGCTACCTCGACGACCCCCGGCACTTTGACGGCCTGCGCCGCCTGGGCGAAATTCCGAATTACCCGAAATCACCCGTTGAATCACCTGAGAATCCGCAATGAGCGAAGAACGTAACGCCATCCCCCTGATAATCACAGGAATCTGCAGCATCCTCGGCACCGTCGCGGCGCTCTGGTACTACGGCTACCTGCATTTCGCCAAGCCCGAGGATGCGTTGCTGCTCAACGAGTTCACCATGCTCAAGACCGTGCCGGGGGAGGACTACAAGGTTTCCCTGGAGCCGGCGCCGCAAGTGGCCCAGTGCATCGATGGCGTGCTGGTGTTGTTCGACACCGAACAGAAAGGCCTGACCGGTGTGCTGATCAACGAGAAGAAGCGCGCGGTGCGCTGCATGGGGCAGGAGACCCCACAAAAACTTCAGCCTTAAGCGAGACCCCTGTGGGAGCGAGCTTGCTCGCGATAGCGGTGGTTCAGCAGCATTGATAGTGCCTGACACTCCCCTATCGCGAGCAAGCTCGCTCCCACGAGGATCGTGTGCAGCCAAATAAATTTGATCATAAAAAAGCCCCGCCTGATTGAAGTCAGGCGGGGCTTTTGAGTTGCAGTCAACCGATCAGTTGGCGCTCATGGTCGAACGCGGGGCGACGGGCTGGTTGTCGTTGGAGATGGTGACCTCCACGCGACGGTTCATGGCGCGGCCCGAGACGCTGGTGTTGTCGGCGACCGGGAATTCCTTGCCGTAGCCCTGTGTCACGATGCGGGCCGGGTCGACGCCCATTTTCACCAGGGCGGTGCGCACGGAGCTGGCGCGGCGTTCGGACAGCGATTGGTTGTAGGAGTCCGAACCGGTGCTGTCGGTGTAGCCTTCGATGATCACCTTGCGATCCGGGTTTTCCTGGAGGAACTGCGCCAGTTTGCTCACGTTAGTCATGCCGCTGGTACGCAGGTCCGACTTGTTGGTGGCAAACAGCACGTCGCCGAAGGTCACCAGCGTACCGCGCTCGGTCTGCTTGGCGTTGAGGCTGTCCTGCAACTGCTTGATCTGCGCGTTGCGGGCTTCCAGCAGTGCGCGGGCGCGTTCGTCACCGGCGTTTTTCAGCTCGGCTTCGGCGTTGCGCAGGGCAATGGTCTGCTTGGCCACTTCGACACGCTGGTTGGTCAGGTAGGCCAGTTGGTCGACCTTGGCTTCGTCCTCGTTATCCATGTAGGCCTTGTCGGCCTTGGCGAGAAAATCGGCAGCGTCCTTGGTTTCCAGGGCCGCGACCTTGGTGGCCGCCGGGTCGGCCTGCAAGCCGTTGTAGTTGGTGCGCGCCTGTTCCAGGTTCGCGTTCGGATCGTGGGAGCAAGCGGCCAGGGCTACGCAGGCGGCAAGCAGGGCGGGCATCATGAAATGTTTGTGCGTCATAGTCTGTCGTCCTTTTATCAATGAGAAGTGCGTCGTGGCTCGAACCGGGTCACTGGACCTTGTTCATGCCTTCCTGACGCAGTTCCTGAACCCCTTTCTGGGAATCCTTGAGAGCCTGTTCGGCCTTGGCGGCCTGGGCCTTGCGCTCGGCGACGCGGGCATCCCATTCGGCCTGTTCGGCCAGACGCTTGGCCTCTTCGTAATTCTCGTCGTGCATGGCGATCTCGGCCTGCTTGAGCTTGTCCTGGGCCGATTTCATTTCCACGGCGGCAAACTCGGTGCCGCCAGCGCTGACGGCGCTGTTGACCGCAGATTGCGTGACCGCGTATTGCTCCGAAGGTGGGTTGCCGGCACAACCGGCCAGAATGAAGCTGCTACCGATAGCCAGGGCAGCCAACTTCAGGCCGCGCAGGCCAGTGGATGAGGGTTTGGCAGTGCAGGTATTCATAGGCTTCAACTCCATTGGAAAACTCCTGAAAAAAACACCATTCCATGCTGGGACCGAAGCCGTGACGTCTGTTTTGGCGCTGGCGCCAGGGCGCGTTTTTTTAAACGGCCGTTCCAGTATGGTTATTCGGTGTGACCCGAGGCGTTTTTCAAAAGTTCAGGCAAGGATGGCCATTCGCCAAAAGAAATACTGACTGATTGGTCAAGCGCCAAAAAGCTGAACTTTCAAGGCGGGCAGCGGTATTCCAGCGCGACTGGGACAGGCTCCGCGCTGGAATTTCGCACGCTGGAACGGGCGGCAATCAGTGTTTGGATTTGTCGCTGTGGGAGGAAAGTTCGCGCAGATGACGGCGTGACAGCGCGAGAAAACGTGGCGTCGGGCCCACGTCTTCATACAGCGGATCACCTTCCTCATCGGTCGATACGACTTGCGATCCCTTGACGTAGGGGAAGCTGGCTTCCAGCTCTTCCAACGCGGCGCCGATCAGCTCCCCGAGCAGTTCTTCGGGCTGACGCTTGGGATACATGTCGCAGATGGCCGCCAGGCGCGCAGCGGCCTCTACATCGAGATGAATCGTGTAGCCGGTCTGGGTCAGGCGACCCTTGGCATTTTCTTCCCAATGCTGGGCAAGCTCACGGATTTTCATGATGACCTCAATAGCCCTGCTTATGGCAGGCGCGACAGTGACAAGCCGTTGTGTGGCTTATCTTGAGACTAGCTTTGTCCGACAAGGTTTAATGTCCCTTCGTCGCTTGTCATAAACGATCAGCATCGGCACTCTCTCCTACAAAGCTGTCCGGACCTTTTGCTGGAGAACTGCTGATGACCGATATCGATGCCCGCCTGCGCGAGGATGTCCACCTGCTCGGCGAATTGCTGGGCAACACCATTCGCGACCAGTACGGGGACACCTTTCTCGACAAGATCGAGCAGATCCGCAAAGGCGCCAAGGCGGACCGACGTGGTTCCATGGACGCCGAACTGAGCGCCAGCCTCAATCAGTTGAGCGAGGAGGAATTGCTGCCGGTCGCACGAGCGTTCAACCAGTTCTTGAACCTGGCCAACATCGCTGAGCAATACCAATTGATTCATCGGCGCGAAGAATCCAAGCCTGCGCCGTTTGAAGCGCGAGTGTTGCCCGAGTTGCTGGCACGCTTGCGCGCCGAAGGCCACAGCGCCGAATCGCTGGCCCGGCAGTTGGGCCGGCTCGATATCGAGTTGGTCCTCACCGCCCACCCCACGGAAGTCGCCCGGCGTACGCTGATCCAGAAATACGACGCCATCGCCGCGCAACTGGCGGCCCAGGATCACCGTGACCTCACCAGTGCCGAGCGCGCGCAGATCCATGAGCGCTTGCAAAGATTGATCGCCGAAGCCTGGCACACCGAAGAAATCCGCCGCACCCGGCCCACGCCCGTGGACGAGGCCAAGTGGGGCTTTGCGGTGATCGAGCATTCGCTGTGGCAGGCCATCCCCAATTACCTGCGCAAGGCCGACCAGGCCCTGCACGCCGCCACCGGGCTGCGCTTGCCGCTGGAAGCCGCGCCGATCCGCTTTGCCTCCTGGATGGGCGGCGACCGGGATGGCAACCCGAACGTCACCGCCGCGGTCACACGCGAAGTGCTGTTGCTGGCGCGTTGGATGGCGGCGGACCTTTATCTGCGCGATGTCGATCACCTGGCGGCAGACCTCTCCATGCAAAAGGCCAGCGAGGCCTTGCGCGCCCAGGCCGGTGACAGCGCCGAACCCTATCGCGCGGTACTCAAGCAATTGCGTGAACGCCTGCGGGCCACCCGCAACTGGGCCCAGGCCTCCTTGAAAGCCACTACGCCGGCCTCTTCCGAAGTGTTGCAGGACAACCGCGAACTGCTCGATCCGCTGGAGTTGTGCTATCAGTCCCTGCACGAGTGCGGCATGGGGGTGATTGCCGACGGGCCGCTGCTCGATTGCCTGCGCCGCGCGGTGACCTTCGGGCTGTTCCTCGTGCGCCTCGATGTGCGCCAGGATTCGACGCGCCACACGATGGCCATGACCGAGATCACCGATTACCTCGGGCTTGGACGCTATGAAGACTGGGACGAAGAGCAGCGCATCCGTTTTCTGCTGGATGAGCTGAATAACCGACGTCCGTTGTTGCCGCCGCATTTCAAACCGTCGGCCGACACTGGTGAGGTCCTGGCGACCTGTCGGGAAGTCGCGGCGGCGCCGGCGGCGTCCCTGGGTTCCTACGTGATCTCGATGGCCGGTGCCGCTTCCGATGTGCTGGCAGTGCAATTGCTGCTCAAGGAAGCCGGCGTGTTGCGGCCGATGCGGGTGGTGCCGCTGTTCGAAACCCTCGCCGACCTGGACAACGCTGGGCCGGTGATGGAGCGCCTGCTGGCGTTGCCGGGTTATCGCTCGCGCCTGCATGGACCCCAGGAGGTGATGATCGGCTATTCCGATTCAGCCAAGGACGCCGGGACCACGGCGGCGGCCTGGGCACAGTATCGAGCGCAGGAGCGACTCGTGGACATCTGCCGCGAGCAGCAAGTCGAACTGCTGTTGTTTCATGGTCGCGGGGGTACGGTAGGCCGTGGCGGTGGCCCGGCGCACGCGGCGATCCTGTCGCAGCCGCCAGGTTCGGTGGCGGGGCGGTTCCGCACCACTGAGCAAGGCGAAATGATTCGTTTCAAATTCGGCCTGCCGGACATCGCCGAACAGAACCTCAACCTTTATCTCGCTGCGGTGCTGGAAGCGACCCTGCTGCCACCGCCGCCGCCCACGCCAGAATGGCGCCATTTGATGGACGAATTGGCCGCTGACGGTGTCAGTGCCTACCGCGCGGTGGTGCGGGAAAATCCACAATTCGTCGAGTATTTTCGCCAGTCCACGCCGGAGCAGGAGTTGGGTCGTCTGCCCTTGGGCAGCCGTCCGGCCAAGCGTCGCGCCGGGGGGATCGAGAGCTTGCGGGCGATTCCGTGGATCTTCGGCTGGACCCAGACCCGCCTGATGCTGCCAGCCTGGCTCGGTTGGGAAACCGCCCTGGGCAAGGCGCTGGAGCGCGGCGAGGGTGAATTGCTGGGGCAGATGCGCGAACAGTGGCCGTTCTTCCGCACCCGCATCGACATGCTGGAGATGGTGCTGGCCAAGGCCGACGCCGATATTGCCCAGTCTTACGATGAGCGTCTGGTGGAACCGGCATTGCTGCCGTTGGGCGAGCATTTACGCGACCTATTGTCGCAGGCCTGCTCGGTGGTCCTGGGGTTGACCGGCCAGTCGCAGCTACTGGCACATAGCCCAGATACCTTGGAATTCATTCGCCTGCGCAACACTTACCTCGACCCCTTGCACCTGTTGCAAGCCGAACTGCTGGCACGGTCGCGGCAGCAGGACGTTGCCCAAGGCAGCCCCGTGGAACAGGCATTGCTGGTGTCTGTAGCCGGGATCGCCGCCGGTTTGCGCAACACCGGCTGACGTCGGGTCGTTACCCGCGACAACTCGCCCGGCTCGTCCGGGCGTAGCCGTTTATGGAGAACGGCAGGTCGGCCAGGCGACAGTTTGTTGTCAGGTTGCGACTCTCGCCACCTCGTACGAAGGTCGCGTTCGACGCGGGTTCCTCCGACTTTCGGCGGCTTGTGTGGGTCGGGCCTGCTGTGTATCTTGATCAGCCTTTGGCCGTTTGGGCGGCCACGATCCTGTTTTCCGAGATTGGCCCCACGAGGCGAATCCGAGCGTTTACATAAAAAAATTGAGGAGCACATCGATGCGCGTCATTCTGCTGGGAGCTCCCGGGGCCGGTAAAGGTACTCAGGCAAAGTTCATCACCGAAAAATTCGGTATCCCGCAAATCTCCACCGGCGACATGCTGCGTGCGGCGGTCAAGGCCGGCACCGAGCTGGGCATCAAGGCCAAGAGCATCATGGATGCCGGCGGCCTGGTGTCGGATGACCTGATCATCGCCCTGGTCAAGGATCGTATCGCTCAACCTGACTGCGCCAATGGCTTCCTGTTCGATGGTTTCCCGCGCACCATTCCACAGGCTGAAGCCCTGGTGAGCGCCGGCGTCGAGCTGGATGCAGTCGTTGAAATCGCCGTCGAGGACGAAGAAATCGTCCAGCGCATCGCCGGTCGACGTGTTCATGAGCCGTCCGGCCGTGTCTATCACACCGTTTACAATCCTCCAAAAGCCGAAGGCAAGGACGATGTGACGGGTGAAGAACTGGTGCAGCGCAAGGACGATACCGAAGAAACCGTGCGTCATCGCTTATCGGTCTACCACTCCCAGACCAAGCCGCTGGTGGATTTCTACCAGAAGCTGTCGGCTGCCAACGGCAAGCCGAAATACAGCCATATCGAAGGCGTCGGTTCGGTTGAGGCCATCACTGCCAAAGTGCTTGCGGCCTTGAGCTGAAAAGTCTGATCGGCAGCAACAACTACGGCCCGCTTGCGGGCCGTAGTTGTTTATACTGGCGCACTTTTTCCCCACCTGATTTACGGACACATCAATGAGCACCTTGCTGGCCCTGGACACCGCGACTGAAGCTTGCTCCGTTGCCTTGCTGCACAACGGCAAGGTCACGAGCCATTACGAGGTGATCCCGCGTTTGCATGCGCAGAAATTGCTGCCGATGATCCAGCAGTTGCTCAGCGATGCCGGCACCAACTTGCAAGCGGTGGATGCAATCGCCTTCGGTCGCGGGCCCGGGGCTTTCACCGGTGTGCGCATCGCCATCGGCGTGGTGCAGGGCTTGGCCTTTGCCCTGGAGCGCCCGGTGCTGCCGGTGTCGAACCTGGCGGTGCTGGCCCAGCGCGCCCTGCGCGAACACGGTGCGCGCCAGGTCGCCGCGGCGATCGATGCGCGCATGGACGAGGTGTATTGGGGCTGCTATCGCGAAGCCAACGGCGAGATGCGCCTGGCGGGGCCTGAAGCGGTATTGCCACCCGAGGCGGCGGCGCTGCCGGCTGAGGCGAGTGGTGATTGGTTCGGCGCCGGTACGGGCTGGGGTTATGCCGAGCGGATCGGTGTCAGCCTTGTTGGCCAGGACGCCTCGATGTTGCCCCATGCCGAAGACTTGCTTGCGCTGGCACGCTTCGCCTGGGAACGCGGCGAAGCCATTGTGGCCGATGATGCCCAGCCGGTTTACCTGCGGGACAAGGTAGCAACGCCAAAATCCGAGCGACAATCCCAGGCTTGACCACACTCCAAGCGGGCACAGTTGTGGCGAGGGGATTTATCCCCGCTGGGCGCGTAGCGCCCCCGACATTGTTGCGCCAGATGCGGATCTGGCGAGAGCTGCGCAGTCGAGCGGGGATAAATCCCCCGCCACACAGGCACTTTTAATCCCAGAGTTTTCTGGCTGAAAGTCATTTCCCCGTCCATAAGTCACACCCAACCTTGCCAGTCGTCACTTTTCCGGCCCGTTTTTAAACCTTTTTGGCTTTCTGTGTTCTAGTTATCACTTGCGCGTTTGCGCGGCTACGAATGTGCCGCTAAATTGCCATCATTGATACCGAGCATTCTGTCATGCGTATAGACGGCGTTTCATCCCAGTCCTACCCGATCAAGCGTCGGCCTCGTGCGGGTAAATCCGCTGAGCCCGAAAACTTCGATGACATCGATGGCGACCTGGAATTTCCGTCCGAAGAGCAACTGGCCGCACGTGCCGCCAAAGCCTCTGCGCAGCGCCTGAGCAATCTCCCCGCCCGTCAGCAGGACATGCTGTATCACCGCGCCATGAGCCGCAGTGTCGCCACGGCCCTTGCCAGTTATTTGAGCACTGCCGGTTTTGTCGACTGGGATATGGAAGTGCTAGGGCTCGACCTCTACATCTGATGCGGTTGCCTTATTACCTGGGCTGCCCATCCTGGAGCGAAAACGCCTGGCGCGATTATCTTTATCCCCAAGACGCAAAAAGCTCCGACTTCCTGAACCTCTATAGCCAGGTTTTCAATGCCGTGGAAGGCAACACGACCTTCTATGCGAGCCCGTCTGCGGCCACTGTCCAGCGCTGGGCGGAAATCATGCCCGAGCATTTTCGTTTCACGGCCAAGATCCCGGGCGACATCAGCCATGGCGGCGACTTGCGTGAACACCTGACCGCCACTGAAACCTTCGTTCAACTGCTCAGCCCGCTGGGCGAGCGCGTCTCGCCGTTTTGGCTGCAGCTGTCCAAGGCCTTCACGCCTAATCGGATGCAGGAGCTGGCGGCGTTTATCGACGCGTTCCCGAGCCCGTTGGCGGTCGAGGTCCGCCACGACGAGTTTTTTGCCAAGGGCGATGCCGAGCGCCGGCTCAATCGCCTGTTGCTCGATCGCGGCGTGGAACGCATCTGTCTCGATCCACGGGGCTTGTTCAGCTGCGCCTCGACCGATCCCTCAGTGCTTGATGCGCAATACAAGAAGCCACGGGTGCCTACGCGGCCAGCGGCTTTCACTCAATGCCCGCAGGTGCGCTTCGTCGGCCATCCAGTGGTGGAAGCCAACGAGCCGTTCCTGACGCCCTGGGTGGAAAAAATCGCCGAGTGGATCGAAGAAGGGCGCACCCCGTACATGTTCCTGCACACCGCCGACAACCTTCTGGCGGCAAAGCTCGCGATGCGTTTTCACAGCCGCTTGATGAACCGTTTGCCTGGCTTGCCGGCCCTGCCTGAGCTATATAGAGAACCCGCCGCCGAGCAACTGGGATTGCTCTAAGGCAAACCCTCCCATTGCTCAGGAGCGACTCTGATGGATGCACAAACCCGGCGAGCCCAGGCGTTCAAGGCCCTGCATGAACGCGAAGGGGCCTTTGTAATTCCCAATCCGTGGGATGCCGGATCGGCGAAGATGCTCGCCAGCCTTGGCTTCGAAGCCTTGGCGACCACCAGTGCCGGCCACGCTTTTTCCCTGGCGCGGCCCGATGGTGCGCTGGGCCTGGATGACACCCTGGCCAACGTGCGAGCGATTGTGGCGGCCACGGATCTGCCAGTGGCGGTCGACCTGGAAAACGGCTTTGCCGATGCGCCCGACGCATGCGCGGCCAGCCTGCTGCGTGCGGCAGAGGCCGGGGCGGTGGGGGGCTCCATCGAGGACGCCACCGGGCGCGAAGACAGCCCGATCTATCGTTTCGACCAAGCAGTCGCGCGGGTCAAGGCCGCGGCCGAGGCGGTGCGCAGCCTGCCGTTCCCGTTCATGCTCACCGCCCGCGCGGAAAATTTCCTGCACGGCAAACCCGACCTGGACGACACGATCCAACGCCTCAAGGCGTTCGCCGACGCAGGCGCCGACGTGTTGTACGCGCCAGGATTGAGCAGCGCCGAACAGGTCCTCGCGGTGGTACAAGCGGTGGCGCCCAAACCGGTCAATGTGCTGATGTCCGGTGCCCTGGACCTTACCGTGGCGCAGTTGAGCGAACTGGGCGTCAAGCGCATCAGTGTCGGCTCGGCGTTGGCGCTGGCGGCCTATGGCGAGTTCTTCCGCGCCGCGCAGGAAATCCAGGAGCAAGGCACGTTCACCTTCACCCGTCGCTCGATGCCATTCAAGCAGGCCAATCAATTATTCAAGGGCTGATGCCCGGGGCGTTGTCGTGCGGTTTTTCAAAGGTTTGATGGTGGTGCTGCTGATCGTCGGCGCCGCAGTGCTTGGCGTATGGCGCGGCTGGTTGTCGGTGCCGCCGCAATGGAATCCCTGGGCGCCACTGGACGTCAGCGCCCCGCCGAACATGCTGACCCGCTACAAGCTGATGGCCCTGCGCAACGACCCGCAACTGTGCGACCAGGCGCTCGCTACGTCAGGGCTTCGGACCTCTCGCCAGGCGGACAGCGGCGCCAACACCACCTGTCCGTTGACCAATGTGTTGCGAGTGCGGGGCGGCGAGGTAGCGCTGAGCAGCAGCTTCCTGGCAAGTTGCCCGCTGGCCGTGGCTTTTGCGTTGTTCGAGCGCCATGCGCTGCAGCCGGCGGCAACGGCGGCCTATGGGCAGAAAGTCGCGCGGGTCGATCATCTGGGCAGCTTTGCCTGTCGCAACATGTACGGCCGTGAGAGCGGGGCGCGCAGCCAGCACGCCACCGCCAGCGCGCTCGATATTGCCGGGTTTCGCCTGGCCAATGGGAAGGCGATCAGCGTGCTCAGGGACTGGCCGAAAGACAACACCGATGCGCAGTTCCTGCGGCAGGTGCGAGATGGCGCCTGTGAGATGTTCAGTGTGGTGTTGAGTCCGGACTACAACGCGGCGCACCGCAACCACTTCCATCTGGATGTAGGGCCGTGGTGGATCTGTCGGTAAGAATCAGGCGGCGATACGCAGGTTCTGCAGAACGATCGGACGTGCCCAACGGGTATCGAAATCGAGTTGCTTCTGCTGCGCCACCAATTCCTCTTCCGGGAACGGAGGGAACGGTTTATCCAGCAAGTCGAGTTCGAACTCGGCGATCGGCAGGTGCAATGGACGCGGGTGCGGCGCCGGGCCCGGTTCCGACTGTGGCTGGCCGGCTGTGAGGACGATCGGGCGAACCCAGTTGCTCTCGAAGGTTTGCTGCTTTTGCTGGGCAACGATTTCTTCGGGCGGGAACGGTGGGAACGGCTTGTCCAGCAAATCCAGTTCGAACTCGGCAATCGGCAGGAACAACGGCTCTGGCGGCTTGACCTGGGTTTCCTTCACGTCGCAGGTGCGCTGGCTGACGATGTGCTCCAGCAGCTCGGCGCCAAGGGTCGGTTCAACCGCTTCATCGAGGGCGACGGGCTGGTAGCTGCCAGGCGCCGGTGCGTTTTCACCCAGTTGATCGGCCAGGGCCCGGGCAAAAAAATCCTGCCACAGGTGACTGACGCCGCTCAGCGCTTGGGTGTTACGCAGGCTGTAATCGCCGTAAGGGGAGATAACGCCTATCGATGTGGATTGAATGTCTGACATTTTTCTCGGTCGACGCTCAGCTCTGGCAAAATGCCGTTCACCGTTGTTATCGGCTGGTTTTGCCGATCCTTAATTTTTTCGAGCGTGTTTTCATGATTGAGCAACCCGCGGCCTGCCGCATCCATGTCGAGGCCTTGATTCCGGCGTTCCAGCCCCAGGCCGAACAATGGGCAGAGCGGCTTGGCCTGCCTTTGCAAGTGGACGATGGCGAGTTTGCCTTGCAGGTCGGCGAGCAGGGATTGCAATTGCAGCAATTGGGTCCGGACGCGCCGGGACCGGTGCGGGTGGATTTCGTCGAGGGTGGCGCGGCCCATCGGCGCTTGTACGGCGGTGGCAGCGGCCAGATGATCGCCAAGGCGGTCGGTGTCGCCCAAGGTGTGCGTCCGCGGGTACTCGACGCCACGGCCGGGTTGGGCAAGGACGCGTTTGTGCTGGCGAGCCTGGGCTGCGAAATGAGCCTGATCGAGCGCCAGCCGCTGATCGGTGCATTGCTGGAAGATGGCCTGGCCCGTGGCGCGGAAGATTTCGACGTGGCGCCGATCGTGGCGCGCATGCGTTTGCTCAAGGGCAACTCCATCGAGGTGATGCGCCATTGGGAAGGCGAGCCGCCCCAGGTGATCTACCTGGACCCGATGTTTCCCCATCGGGAGAAAACCGCCCTGGTGAAAAAGGAAATGCGCCTGTTCCGACCTTTGGTGGGCGATGACAATGACGCACCGGCGCTGCTGGCCGCGGCGCTGGCGCTGGCGACCCACCGGGTGGTGGTCAAGCGCCCGCGCAAGGCGCCTTGCATCGAAGGGCCGAAGCCGAGCCATGGGCTCGAGGGCAAGTCCAGTCGGTACGATATCTATCCCAAGAAGGCGCTCAAGGCGTGACACCGTGTCGCCTCCATCGCGAGCAAGCTCGCTTTCACATCGGACCTGCACTGTTCCCTTGTTAAAGCGAGCCTCCCATGCTGGGAGATTGGCGCTTGGGAACTAAGGCCGATAGGCCCGCATGAACAACCCCACCACTTCCTGCACATGAGCCTCGGCCGCCTCGGCGTCTTGCGGTCCGTCGCAGCCGTACAGCAACCTGAAGTTGGCCGCCCCCTTGATCAGGCAGAAAAAATGCTCGGCGGCATTTCGCGGTTTGTCGATGCTCAAGGCGCCGCTCTGGTTGACCTTGCTCAATAACCGCTCCATGCCGCAGAGCATGCGTTGCGGGCCGGCCTCGTAGAAAATCGTCGAGAGCTTCGGATCCTGACTACCCAGGGCGACCATCAGCCGATGCAGATTCACCGACTCGTCGCTGTTGATCAGTTGATTGAAGCCTCGGGCGATGTTCAACAACACGTGTTCGATCGGGACGCCTTCGACCCATTCGAAGAACAGCGGCGGCACTTGCTCCTCGCACTTGGCGATCACCGCGGCGGAAAACAACGTTTCCTTATCGTTGAAGTGGCTGTAGACCGTCAGCTTCGATACGCCGGCCTCGGTCGCCACTGCATCCATGCTGGTACTGGCGTAACCCAGGCTCAGGAAGAGATTTTTGGCCGCATCGAGAATGGCCTGGCGTTTGGCCAGATCCTTCGGACGACCAGGGCCGCTGGGAGGGGGAGGATTGTTCGACATTCTTCGCTTTAATACTGGACTGGTGAGTTTGCTATTAATAACATACCCGCCAGTATAATTATTCCAAGCATCATTAGCGAAAGGTCATCCACCATGTTCCGCTATGTCCTGCCCCTCGCCGTGCCAGTCAGCCTGGCTTTTTTATTGTCTGCGTGTGGCCACGAAGAGCCGGTGGCCGTCACCGTCCGCCCGGCCATGGTGGTCAAGCCCGAGCCCTCGGCCCAGGCGATGGACAGTTATCCTGGCGAAGTGCGGGCGCGATTCGAGCCGGACCTGGCCTTTCGCATCGGTGGCAAAGTCAGCCGACGGCTGGTGGAGGAGGGGCAGCGGGTCAAGGCCAATCAACCCTTGGCTGAACTCGATCCCGAAGACGTGCGTCTGCAACTCGAGGCGAGCCGGGCCCAGGTCGCTGCCGCCGAGGCCAACCTGAGCCTGGTGCGTGCCGAGCGTGACCGTTACAAGACCTTGATGGAGCGGCAGATGGTCAGCCGCTCCCAATACGACAACGCCGAAAATCTCTTTCGCTCCGGGGCCGCGCGGGTCAAGCAGATCAAGGCTGAATTCGACGTTGCCAGCAACCAGGCCAGCTATTCGATTTTGCGTGCGCCCCAGGATGGCGTCGTGGCCCGGCGTTCGGTGGAAGTGGGTCAGGTCGTGTCGGCCGGTCAAACCGTCTTCACCCTGGCCACCGACGGTGAACGCGAGGTGCTGATCAGCCTGCCGGAGCAGAGTTTCGGTCGGTTCAAGATTGGCCAGCCTGTTTCGGTCGAGCTGTGGAGCCAACCTGACCAGCGCTTTAGCGGACGTATCCGCGAACTCTCGCCGGCCGCCGATCCCAGATCCCGCACCTTCGCCGCTCGTGTCGCCTTCACCGCCGGCAGCGTCCCGGCGGAACTGGGCCAGAGCGCCCGGGTGTTTATCCAGAATGCCGAAAAGGTCCCCCTGTCGGTACCGCTGTCGGCCCTCACCGCCGAGAACGGCGCGACTTATGTCTGGGTGGTCAACCCCGACAACACCCTCAAGAAAGTCCCGGTGCGTGTCGGTGCCTTTGGCGAAAACAACGTGCCGGTGCTTGAAGGCCTGGGTGCCAATGACTGGGTGGTGGCCGCTGGCGTGCATGTGCTCCTGGACGGCCAGCAGGTGCGGCCGGTGGATCGCTCCAACCGCGTGGTCAACCTGGCGGCCAAGGAGTAATCCCCGATGGGCTTCAATCTTTCCGAATGGGCGTTGCGTAACCGCCAGATCGTACTGTTCCTGATGCTGTTGCTCGCAATCGTCGGGGCGCTTTCCTACACCAAGCTTGGACAGAGCGAAGACCCGCCGTTCACCTTCAAGGCCATGGTCATCCGCACGATCTGGCCAGGCGCCACGGCTGAGGAAGTGTCGCGCCAAGTCACCGAGCGCATCGAAAAGAAGCTGATGGAAACCGGCGATTACGAAAAGATCGTCTCGTTCTCCCGCCCGGGCGAATCCCAGGTGACGTTCATGGCTCGCGATTCCCTGCATTCCAAGCAGATTCCCGAGCTGTGGTATCAGATCCGCAAGAAAATCAGCGATATCCGGCATACCTTGCCGCCGGGTATCCAGGGGCCGTTCTTCAACGATGAGTTCGGCACCACGTTTGGCAATATCTACGCACTCACCGGTGACGGCTTCGATTATGGCGTGCTCAAGGATTATGCCGACCGCATCCAGATCCAGCTGCAGCGGGTCAAGGATGTGGGCAAGGTCGAATTGCTCGGCCTGCAGGACGAGAAAATCTGGGTCGAACTGTCGAACGTGAAACTGGCGACCCTCGGCCTGCCGCTGGCGGCGGTCCAGCAAGCCCTGGAAGCGCAGAACGCGGTGTCTACGGCCGGATTCTTCGAGACCGCCAGCGAGCGATTGCAGCTACGGGTTTCCGGGAATTTCCAGACCGTGGAAGAGATCCGTGACTTTCCGATCCGCGTGGCCGACCGCACCTTCCGCATCGGCGATGTAGCAGACGTGCGTCGCGGCTTCAACGATCCACCCGCGCCGCGCATGCGGTTCATGGGCGAAGATGCCATCGGCCTGGCCGTGGCGATGAAGGAGGGCGGTGACATCCTTGTGTTGGGCAAGGCCCTGGAAGTCGAGTTTGCCCGCATCCAGAACACGCTGCCTGCCGGTATGCAATTGCGCAAGGTTTCCGACCAGCCCGCGGCGGTGAAGACCGGTGTCGGCGAGTTCGTCCAGGTGCTGGTGGAAGCGCTGACCATCGTGTTGCTGGTGAGCTTTTTCTCCCTGGGGCTGCGTACCGGGATGGTGGTGGCGCTGGCGATTCCGCTGGTGTTGGCGATGACCTTCGCCGCGATGTACTACCTGGGGATCGGCTTGCACAAAATCTCCCTCGGCGCGCTGGTCTTGGCCCTGGGGCTGCTGGTGGACGACGCGATCATCGCCGTGGAGATGATGGCGATCAAGATGGAGCAAGGCTTCGACCGGATCAGGGCGGCCAGCTACGCCTGGACCAGTACGGCGTTTCCGATGCTCACCGGGACCTTGATCACCGCGGCGGGCTTCCTGCCGATCGCCACCGCCCAATCGGGCACCGGCGAGTACACCCGTTCGATTTTCCAGGTGGTGACCCTCGCACTGTTGGCTTCCTGGGTGGCTGCCGTGGTATTCGTGCCGTACCTGGGGGAAAAACTCCTGCCGGACCTGGCGAAGATTCATGCGGCCAAGCATGGCACGGTGGACGGCCAGCCCGATCCCTACGGTACGCCGTTCTACCAGCGTGTACGGCGATTGGTGGAGTGGTGCGTGCGTCGGCGCAAGACCGTCATCGCGTTGACCGTGCTGCTGTTCCTGGGCTCGGTGGTGCTGTTCCGTTTTGTGCCGCAGCAGTTTTTCCCGGCGTCGGGGCGCCTGGAGCTGATGGTCGATTTGAAATTGGCCGAAGGCGCTTCGTTGGTCAACACCGCCGAGCAGGTCAAGCGCCTGGAAGCGTTGCTCAAGGACCATGCCGGTATCGACAACTACGTCGCTTATGTCGGCACCGGTTCACCGCGTTTCTATCTGCCCCTGGATCAACAACTGCCGGCGCCGAGCTTCGCCCAATTCGTGGTGTTGGCCAAGACCATCGAAGACCGCGAGCCGTTGCGCAGTTGGCTGATCACCACCCTGAACGAGCAGTTCCCAACCTTGCGCTCGCGGGTGACGCGCCTGGAGAACGGTCCGCCGGTGGGCTACCCGGTGCAGTTTCGCGTGACAGGCGAGCACATCGAGGAGGTGCGGGCCCTGGCGAGGAAAGTGGCGACAAAAGTCCGGGAAAACCCCTACGTTGCCAATGTGCATCTGGACTGGGAAGAGCCCAGCAAAGTGGTCTATCTGAACATCGACCAGGACCGTGCGCGAGCCTTGGGGGTGACAACCACGAATCTGTCGAGCTTCTTGCGAAGCTCCCTCACCGGATCCAGCGTCAGCCAGTACCGTGAGGACAACGAGTTGATCGAGATTCTGCTGCGCGGCACGGTGCATGAGCGCACGGAGCTGTCGCTGTTGCCAAGCCTGGCGGTGCCGACCGACAACGGCACGACCGTTGCCCTGTCGCAGATCGCCACGCTGGAGTATGGCTTTGAAGAGGGCGTGATCTGGCACCGCAACCGCCTGCCGAGCGTGACCGTTCGGGCCGATATCTACGGCAAAGAACAGCCGGCGACCCTGGTGCAGCAGATTTTCCCGACCCTGGATCCGATCCAGGCGGAACTTCCGGATGGTTATCTGCTTGAGGTGGGTGGCACGGTAGAGGACTCGGCCCGAGGCCAGAAATCGGTGAATGCCGGTGTGCCGTTGTTCATCGTGGTAGTGCTGACCTTGTTGATGCTGCAACTGCGCAGCTTCTCTCGCACGGCCATGGTCTTCCTCACCGCGCCGCTGGGGTTGATCGGGGTGACGCTGTTCCTGTTGGTGTTCCGCCAGCCGTTCGGTTTCGTTGCAATGCTTGGGACCATCGCCTTGTCCGGCATGATCATGCGCAACTCGGTGATCCTGGTGGATCAGATCGAACAGGACATCAAGGCTGGGCTTGCCCCGTGGCAGGCGATCATCGAAGCGACGGTGCGACGGTTCCGCCCGATCGTGCTCACCGCGCTGGCGGCGGTGCTGGCAATGATCCCGCTGTCTCGCAGCCTGTTCTTCGGCCCGATGGCGGTGGCGATCATGGGGGGATTGATCGTGGCAACGGCATTGACGCTGCTGTTCCTGCCGGCGTTGTATGCGGCGTGGTTCAGGGTCAAGAAGACTTGAACCGATTCTGATAGCACTGAAAATCAAATGTGGGAGCGAGCCTGCTCGCGATTGCGGTGCTACAGCCAACAGAGATGTTATGGCTGATACCGATATCGCGAGCAGGCTCGCTCCCACCGTGGTTTTGCGCTTGGCTGAGACGGTGCCAAAAACCTTCTTCGCCAAACTGGTCGCCGCAGCCGCCGGATTCTGGCGAATGGTGGCTTCCTGTTTTGCGATCATCTCGAACAAACCGTCCAGCGCCTGTTCAGTCACATAGTTCTCGACATTGGCGCTCTTGGCATCGACCACTCCCAGTGTCGCGGCTTGGCCGGCAAAGGCGTTGTATTGCTGGGCCAGGCCGACCTTGTCGGTGGCTTGCTTGACGATGGGCAGGAACTTGGCGCGGATCTGCTCGCGGCTGCTCTTGTTCAGGTACTGGGTGGCCGAATCGTTGCCGCCGCTCAATATGCCCTTGGCGTCGCTCACGCTCATGTTCTTCACGGCGTCGACCAGGATCGGCTGGGCCTGCACCACCGCGGCTTCGGCCGCCTGGTTCATGCTGGTTTCCAGCTGATCCACCTGGTCGCCCATGCCGAAGGCTTTCATCCTGCTGGCGACTTTGCCGAGCTTGCCTGGCAATTCAATCTTGACGTCCGGGTTGTTGCTGAACCCGCCTGGGGTGCCCAGCTGCTTGACCGCCACCTGGGCGCCCTGGGTCAGGGCATCCTTGAGACCACCCGTGGCGTCTTTCTGGGAAAGGTCGCCGAGGGACAGGGCCATGGCATTGGCGCAGATCAACAGGCCGGCGCACAGGCCGGTGAAACGAAGGGTAAAGCGGAGCATGGCAGCTTCCTTGAAGAGTGGAACAGGAATCAGCGTGCAGCGTTGACGCGAATCTTCAACGGCTGCGGATCTTTGCCATCGAGCTGCACGGTGTGTTGTTCAGTGCTGATGAACATCAACTGGCCGTCGACTTCGATGCGGGCGCTCACGGCATAACGGTGGCCGGGCTTGACCTGCGCCGGATCATAACTGAGCTTGAATGGTAATGGGACTTGGCCTTTGACGGGGCCCCGCTGCTCATCGACCGTCACGGCTGGCGCGTCGGCGAGGGAGACGTCTTGCAGGCTCACGGTCAAGGTAGCAGTGGGCGGCAAGGCGATGCGTTGCAGGTAGAACACCTCGCCGTCGAGGCTGTTCTTGCTGGCCAGCGGCGTGCTGGAGCAGGCGCTGAGCAACGTGGCAGCAGCGACGAGAAGAAGCTTTTTCATGGGGACATTTCCATATTGGGGGCCCCAGTGAAATCCTGGGGCCTGTGACAGAATCAATCCTGGGTGACTGGCGTGTCCGGAGCCATGGCGTCTTCACTGCGATGCAACGCCACCTGGCGGATCGATAAGCGAATCTCCGCCGGCAACACACGCTTGGCCGCGCCTTCGGCCAATTCGCCGAGCAGCTCGTGATAGCTTAGCTTGCCCGCTTCATCACGGCGCAGTACGTCGAGGTCGAGCATCGTCTGGATGAAGTGGCGGAACAGGCTCTTGTCGAAGAACTCCGGCGCGTTGAGTCCGTGCAGGATCGACAGCCGCTGGGCCATGACTGTGCAGAGGTCTTCCAGTTCTTCGGCGCTGATGCTGTTCTGCCCGCTGTTGAGCAGCAGCGAAACGGTCATGTAGAAGCGCTGCAAGGTCTGGGCGATGCTCTTCGATAGCAAGGTCAGCAGCACAAAGTGTCGAGAACTTGGAACGGGACGCAAGTACAGGTCTTTCTCGAAACGCAGCAGGCCCTGTTCGACGAACGCTTCAAGCCACTGGTCGACCACATCGTCCAGTTCTTCCAGCGACCAGCGGATGAACAGCTCCGATTGCAAGTACGGATACAGGGCCCGTGTATAACGCAGGATCTGTTCGCGGCTCATGCGCGAGCTGCTCTGGAAGAAGCTCGCCAGCAGCGCCGGAAGGGCGAAGATGTGCAGCACGTTGTTGCGGTAGTAGGTCATCAACACGGCGTTCTGTTCATCCAGATACAGAATCTTGCCCAAGGCATCGCTCTGTTCCGACAGCAGGTCCATGCCTTTGACATGCTCGATCAACGCCCGGCCGTCGCCCTCAGGCAAGGTGGTGTGGGGCGAATAGGGCACTTTGCGCAGCAGCGCGAGGTACAAGTCCAGCATGCGGGCCATGGCCTGGTCGTCGAGAGCCAGTCGGCTGGTGGACAGCAATGCCAGGGCGACAAGGTTGACCGGATTGATAGCGGCGGCCTCGTTCAGGTGCCGCGCCACGCGTTCGCCGAGGCGGTTGGTGGTCGCGTTGAGCCAGGCCGGCTTGAATTGCGGGCCCAGCTCCTGCTGGCGCCAGCCAGGTTGCTCGCCGTCGAGGAATTCCGCCAGCTTGATCGGCTCGCCGAAGTTCACCGCCACTTGGCCGAAGCGTTGCTTGAGGGCGCCGATGACCTTGAAGATGTCGAAGATCGACTCCTTCTTCTTGCTCGCGCCGCGCAGTTCGCCCAGGTAGGTACGGCCTTCCAGGACCCGCTCATAACCGATGTACACCGGCACGAAGACGATGGGCATGCGTGACGAGCGCAAGAAGCTGCGTAGGGTAATGGCGAGCATGCCGGTCTTGGGTTGCAGCATGCGCCCGGTGCGCGAACGGCCGCCTTCGACGAAGTACTCCACCGGGAACCCCTTGGTGAACAGCGTGTGCAGGTATTCGTTGAACACGGCGGTATAGAGCGGGTTGCCCTTGAACGTGCGGCGCATGAAAAACGCCCCGCCACGGCGCAGCAGGCTGCCGATCACCGGCATGTTCAGGTTGATGCCGGCGGCGATGTGCGGTGGCGTCAGGCCATTGCGAAACAGCAGGTACGACAGCAGCAGGTAGTCGATATGACTGCGGTGGCAGGGGACATAAATGACTTCATGGCCTTGGGCAACGTTTTGCACGCCTTCGATGTGGTTGACCTTGATGCCGTCGTAGATCTTGTTCCAGAACCAGCTCAGCACCACTTCCAGGAAGCGGATGGCCGTGTAGGTGTAGTCCGAGGCGATCTCGTTGCCGTAGCGCAGGGCCTGGGCTTTGGCTTTCTCCGGGGAAATCTTCTCCCGCTCGGCTTCTTCGGCGATGGCCTGCTTGACCAGCGGTTGGTTCAACAGACCCTTGACCAGATGGCGTCGGTGGGAGATGTCGGGACCGATGACCGCCGCTTTCAGGTTGCGAAAGTGTACCCGCAGGATCCGCTGGGCCATGCGCACGGTGCGTTCGTGGCCTTTATCGTGCTCGATCAATTCGCGCAGATGGATCGGGGCGGAGAACTGCACGCGGGTCTTGCGCCCCAGAATCATGATGCTCAGCAATCGGCGCAGGCGTCCTGTGACCGCCCAACTGTCGGCGAACAACAGTTTCCACGGGCTGGATTCGCTGTCGGGCGATTGGCCCCAGAACACGCTGACCGGAATGATCTGCGCGTCCTCGGCGGCGTTGTGGGTCAGCACGTCGACCAGCCGCGTCAGGGTGGGCGGCGCACCGCGTTTATCCTGGCGCCCGAGCCAGTCCGGTGCCGGCGTCAAGTAGAAGAATGCCGCCGGCTCCAGCAGGTTGCCCACCGAGACCGGCAGTACCGGGCGCGGCAGGCCGGCCTTGGTGCATTCGGTGTCGAGCACCGCCAGGTCGGTCAGCGAAGGGTCTTGCAGGACGTAGAACACGGGGCGACTGCGGTCGAGGTTGAGGGTAAAGGACGACTGATTGATCGTCTCGGAGCGAACCCAGAGATATAAAAGTCGGCGCAAGGTGCCAAACACAAGACGGCGGAACGGGGAGCGGGTCATACGGCTTCTGCATGAGTGAATGGGATGGAGCGGGCGCCAGTGTGCCGGATTCGTCGAAAATCGGCAAAAAAGCACCGAAGTAAAGTCAGTTGAGAGTTTTTCCGGGTGTCATATACTCGGCCGGCTACTGCCCGGGGCTTCCCCATGGACGTTCGGACGGTGGCTTAGGTTCGTACGGCTTTGCCTTTTCAATCGGGCGGGAAAAGCCGACTTAACAATAAGAAAACAGGAATGAGCATCATGGCAACACGCGAAACCGGCAGTGTGAAGTGGTTCAACGACGCCAAGGGCTACGGCTTCATCCAGCGCGAGGGCGGAGCGGATGTGTTCGTGCATTACCGCGCGATCCGTGGCGAGGGCCACCGCTCACTGACCGAAGGCCAGCAGGTCGAGTACGCGGTCGTGGAAGGCCAGAAGGGCCTGCAGGCTGAGGATGTGGTGGGGTTGTAAGCCGCATTCACCGGCAACACAAAACCCTGTGGGAGCGAGCCTGCTCGCGAAAGCTGTGTATCAGACAATGACTCATTAACTGTCACACCGCTTTCGCGAGCAGGCTCGCTCCCACATTAGATCAGCGCTGGACGCTAAATCACGCCGTTTTCCAGGTAATCTCTTCTTCCCCATCGGCGCTGATGCGAATCCAGCGGTCCGCCGATTCTTCCCCTTCTTCTTCCACCCAGGAGCCGGGCGCGCAGCGCACTTCGACGTTCAGCGCGGCGAAGGCGGCGCGGGCGCAGGCAATGTCGTCTTCCCACGGGGTCTGGTCACTTTCCAGATAGAGGCTGTTCCATTTTCCTACGGCCTTGGGCAGCCAGGTCACCGGAATGTGGCCAGCCTTGCACTTGTAGGTCTGGCCTTTCTGTACCCAGTCGCTGCATGGGCCCAGGGCCTCGCCTAGCCAGTGGGCGATGGCCTTGTGGTCAACGTCGGCGTCCTTCAGGTAAATCTCGATATCGGGTTGGCGCATGGATGTCCTCACTGCGGTCTTGAAAAATCCATTCGCGGATTTAGCTGGCCCCAAGCGATTGCCAGGGGCCAAAGGTTAATTATTGAACAATGAAATAATCGTAGCGCATCGACACCGTGACTTCGAACGGCTCGGCCTGTTCGATCACGTTGGCGCGGCGCTCGGCGCTGGCGCGCCAGCCGTGGGGCGTCATCGCCAGCAGATTGGCGCGGTCCTGGCCGCTGTCGAGCGTCAGCTTGAATTCCAGGGTTTCGCTGTGATCCAGCGCCATGCCGGGCGGCACCAAGGCCAGGTGCTTGTCGTCCGTGTACTCGCGCACTTCGTCGTACAGGCGCTCGCGCAATTCCATCAGGTGGCCGGCGTTAGGGCCGACTTTCATCAGGCCGCCGCCGGGGCTGAGCAAGCGCTTGGCCTCTTGCCAATCCAGCGGGCTGAACACACTCGCGAGGAACTGGCAGCAGCCATCCGCCAGCGGCACCCGGGCCATGCTGGCGATCAACCAGGTAAGCCGCGGGTTGCGTTTGCAGGCGCGCTTGACCGCTTCGCGGGAGATGTCGAGGGCATAGCCATCGGCGTTGGGCAGGGCATCGGCGATTTGCGCGGTGTAGTAGCCCTCACCACAACCGATGTCGAGCCAACGCCCAGGTGCCCGTTCGGCGGCCAATTCGGCCAGGCGCCGGGCGACCGGGGCGTAGTGCCCGGCGTTGAGAAAGTCGCGGCGAGCTTCGACCATCGCCTGGTTGTCGCCGGGGTCGCGGCTGTTCTTGTGCTGCACCGGCAACAGGTTCAGGTAACCCTGCCGCGCACGGTCGAACCGGTGGCCGGCGGGGCACACGACGCCGTTGTCCACGGCGTTCAGCGGTTCACTGCAGATCGGGCAGGCGAGCATCAGGCGAGCAACTTGATCAGCGTCTTGTAGTAGATATCGGTGAGCACGTCGAGATCAGCCGCCAGCACGCGTTCGTTGACCTGGTGGATGGTCGCGTTGACCGGCCCCAGCTCCACGACTTGCGTGCCCATGGTGGCGATGAATCGACCGTCGGACGTACCGCCGCTGGTGGAGGCTTTCGTCTCGCGGCCCGTCACGTCCTTGATGCTCGACGACACGGCGTCCAGCAGGGCACCCGGCTCGGTGAGGAATGGCAGGCCGGACAAAGCCCAGTCGATGTGCCAGTCCAGCTGATGCTTGTCGAGGATATCGGCGACGCGCTGTTGCAGGCCCTCGACGGTGGATTCAGTGGAGAAGCGGAAATTGAACACCGCTTCCAGATCGCCGGGGATCACGTTGGTCGCGCCGGTGCCAGAGTTCAGGTTGGAGATCTGGAAGCTGGTCGGTGGGAAGAAATCGTTGCCATGGTCCCAGTGCTCGGCGGCGAGTTCGGCCAGGGCCGGCGCGGCCAGGTGGATCGGGTTCTTCGCCAGGTGTGGATAAGCCACGTGACCCTGTTTGCCGCGTACGGTGAGTTTCGCGCCGAGGGAACCGCGACGGCCGTTCTTGACCACATCGCCCACCAGCGTGGTGCTCGACGGCTCGCCGACGATGCACCAGTCCAGGCGCTCCTGGCGGGCCTTGAGGCGTTCGACCACGGCTTTGGTGCCGTGGTGGGCCGGGCCTTCTTCATCGCTGGTGATCAGGAAAGTCAGCGAGCCCTTGTGGTCCGGGTAGTCGGCGACAAACCGCTCGGCCGCCACAACCATCGCCGCCAGGCTGCCTTTCATGTCCGCCGCGCCGCGGCCGCAGAGCATGCCGTGTTCGTCGATGACCGCATTGAACGGGTCGAGCTGCCACGCCTGCACCGGACCGGTCGGCACCACATCGGTGTGGCCGGCGAAGCACAGCACCGGGCCGTCCTGCTTGCCATGGCTGGCCCAGAAGTTATCCACATCCTCGATGCGCATCGGCTCCAGCTTAAAACCGGCGTCGCCCAGGCGCTGCATCATGATTTTCTGGCAATCGGCATCCAACGGCGTCACGGACGGACGGCGGATCAGGTCGATGGCGAGTTGCAGGGTCGGCGAAAGGTCGGCGTGGGCCGTCATGGAAGCTCCGGGAATAATGTGGACGCAAGGCTAGTGCGGGAGCAGGCTGGCTCGCGCAAAATGGCGGTTATCTTATAGCAAAACGACCTTCATGGGCCCCTGGTGCTGGTCGGTTGGAACACAAATCCTGTGGGAGCGAGCCTGCTCGCGATGGCGGTGGATCAGTCGATACTCTATTGACTGGATTGACGCCATCGCGAGCAAGCTCGCTCCCACAAGGGGAAATTGGTGGGATTCAATTCGCGAACAGCTCGAATTGCCACGGCAAAGCCCTATAATGCGCGCCGGTTTTTGGGGTAACGGTCATGAGTACAGAAGATCCACGGTTTGCCGGCATCGCCCGTTTGTATGGCATCGAAGGCCTGGAGCGCCTGCGGGCGGCCCATGTGGCAATTGTCGGCGTTGGCGGCGTCGGATCCTGGGCGGCGGAAGCCATTGCCCGTTGTGGCGTAGGCGAGATTTCGCTGTTCGACTTGGACGACGTCTGCGTCAGCAACGCAAACCGCCAGCTACACGCCCTGGATAGCACCGTCGGCAAGCCCAAGGTCGAGGTGATGGCCGAGCGGCTGCGTGGCATCAACCCCGATTGCACCGTGCATGCAGTCGCGGACTTCGTTACCCGCGACACCATGGCCGAGTACATCACGCCGAACATCGACTGCGTGATCGACTGCATCGACAGCGTCAACGCCAAGGCCGCGCTCATCGCCTGGTGCAAGCGCCGCAAGATCCAGATCATCACCACCGGCGGCGCGGGCGGGCAGATCGACCCGACGCTGATCCAGGTCTGTGACTTGAACCGCACCTTCAATGACCCGCTGGCCTCCAAGGTGCGCTCGACCTTGCGCCGCGACTACGGCTTCTCCCGCACCGTGACCCGCCACTACAGCGTGCCGTGCGTGTTCTCCACCGAACAGCTGCGCTACCCGAAACCGGATGGCAGCATTTGCTTGCAGAAGAGTTTTGTCGGAGACGGCGTCAAGCTCGACTGCGCCGGCGGGTTCGGCGCGGTGATGATGGTCACGGCGACGTTCGGCATGGTCGCGGCGACCAAGGCTGTGGATAAGATTGTCGCGGGCGTGCGCCGGCCGGCGGACAGGGTCAAGCCCGGGGAGTGATGCAGCGCAGTTGACTAAGGGAGTGATGACCTGTGGCGAGGGAGCTTGCTCCCGCTGGGCTGCGCAGCAGACCCATTAATGTGAGCGCTTCGCGCTCAAGCGGGAGCAAGCTCCCTCGCTATAGGTTATTGCGTCAGTTCGCGCATGCGCTTCAACACCGCATTCAATCCATTGCTGCGCGACGGCGATAGCTGCCGCGATAACCCCAACTGATTGAACCAATCCGGCAAATCCACCTGCTGTAACTCGTCAGCGGATAAGCCATTGACCCGCGCGAGCAACAACGCCACCAAGCCACGGATCAATCTCGCATCGCTGTTGGCGGAGAACTGCCAGTGGCCGTCGCGCAACTGCCCCACCAACCACACCTGGCTCTCACAGCCGTGGACAAGGTTGGCGTCGCACTTGTCTGCATCGCTCAATGGCGCCAGGCGATCGCCCCACTGCATCAGCAGGCGGGCCCGCTGTTCCCAACCGGAGGCGTCCAGAAAAACTTGCAGCGCGGCGACCGCATCGGCAGGCAGGTTCATCGCAGCATCTCCAAGGCCTGGTCCAGGGCCTCGAAAAAACGTTCGAGATCGGCGGAGTCGTTGTACAGCGCCAGCGACACCCGAATCGCCCCGGACAGCTTCATATGCCTGAACAGCGGCATTGCGCAGTGATGCCCGGCGCGCACGGCGATGCCTTGCTCGGTCAGCAGGTGCGCCAGGTCGGCATTGTGGATACCGTCGACCACAAAACTGACGAGGGCCAGTTGCGGCTCGCCCACCAGGCGCACGCCGTTGCGCGCCTGCAGGCCGTGAAGCAGATAGTCATGCAGGGCAGTTTCATGATCGATGACCGCCTGCCCGTCGAGGCCGGACAGGTAATCGAGGGTCGCTCCCAGGCCGATCACACTGGCGATAGGCGGCGTCCCGGCTTCGAAACCCAGTGGCGCCGGGCGGAAGGTGGCGCTGTGGTAATCGGCCTGCTGCACCATTTCGCCGCCAAACTGCCAGTGACGCAGTTGGCCAAGCGCTGCGGTGCGGCCAAACAGCACGCCCAAGCCTTCCGGGCCGTACAGCTTGTGACTGGAAAACACATAGAAGTCGCAGCCCAAGGTCTCCACATCATGACGACCATGGACGACGCCTTGGGCGCCATCGATGACCGTCAGCGCACCCTGCGCCTTGGCCATCGCCAGCAATGCCGGCAACGGCTGCCAAGTGCCAAGCACGTTCGACAATTGGCTCACCGCCAACAGGCGCGTGCGAGGGCCGATAAGCTCGGCGGCCGCAGCGCTGTCGATAACGCCGTCGGCGTCCAGTGGCAGTACCACCAGTTTCAACGCGCGGCGCTCGGCCAGTTGCTGCCAGGGCAACAGGTTGGCGTGATGTTCCAGGGCGCTGACGACAATTTCATCGCCTGGGTTGAACAGGTGTTCCAGCCCGTAGGCGAGCAGGTTCAACGCCGAAGTAGCGCCGTGGGTGAATACGATTTGCCCGCAGTCACCCGCGTTGAGCCATTGTGAGACCTTGAGGCGACTGTCTTCGAATGCCTGGGTGGCCAGGGCTCCGGGCAGATGTTGCGCCCGGTGCACGTTGGCCGCGCCGTTGGCGTAGTAATGCGCCAGAGCGTCGAGCAAAGCTTGGGGTTTTTGCGTGGTGGCGGCGTTGTCCAGGTAGGTCTGGCCTTGCCGTTGCAGGGCGGCGATGGCCGGGAAATCGGCACGCCAGGGGGATTGAATCAACATGCTTGCGGGCCCTGCTGGAGTTACGCCGGACCCTGTGGGAGCAAATCTGCTCCCACAGGTGATGGTGTGGAGCTTAGTTGTGCGCGTGCAATGCTTCGTTGAGCTCGATGGCCGACTTGTGGGTCTTGCATTCCACCGCGCCGGTCTCGGAGTTACGGCGGAACAACAGGTCCGGCTGGCCGGCCAGATCGCGGGCCTTGACCACTTTGACCAGCTGGTTGTTCTCATCCAGCAGTGCGACTTTGGTGCCGGCGGTCACGTACAGGCCCGACTCCACGGTGTTGCGGTCGCCCAGCGGGATACCGATGCCGGCGTTGGCGCCGATCAGGCAGCCTTCGCCGACCTTGATCACAATGTTGCCGCCGCCCGAGAGAGTACCCATGGTCGAGCAGCCGCCACCCAGGTCCGAGCCCTTGCCGACGAACACGCCCGCCGAAACACGGCCTTCGATCATGCCCGGGCCTTCGGTGCCGGCGTTGAAATTGACGAAACCTTCGTGCATGACCGTGGTGCCTTCACCCACATAGGCGCCCAGGCGCAGGCGCGCGGCATCGGCGATACGCACGCCGGCCGGGACCACGTAGTCGGTCATTTTCGGGAATTTATCCACCGAGAACACTTCCAGCAACTCGCCGCGCAGGCGGGCTTCGAGCTGGTGCTCGGCCAGTTCGGCCAGGTCGATCGCGCCCTGGCTGGTCCATGCCACGTTTGGCAGCAGCGGGAAGATACCGGCCAGGTTCAGGCCGTGAGGCTTGACCAGACGATGGGACAACAGGTGCAGCTTCAGGTAAGCCTCAGGGGTGGAGCTCAGTTGAGCATCCTCGGCCAACAGGGTGGCGACCAGCGGCTTGTGGCTTTCAGCCAGGCGAGTCAGCAGCTTGGCTTGCGCGGCGTCGACGCTGCGAAGTGCCTCGGCCAGTTGCGAGGCCTGGGCGGTGGTGAATGTGATGGCCTGGTTGCCTTCGCTGTAGCCAAGGATCGGCGCGACGGCTGCCACGATTTCGGCCGACGGGTTGAGCAATGGCTGTGCGTAGAATACTTCCAGCCAGGCGCCTTCACGATTTTGGGTGCCGACGCCGAAGGCCAGGCTGAACAGGGTAGTGGACATGAAATTACCTCTACAAAATGGACTGGGCAGGCTTACTTTATTTCTGCCGCGTAGATATCTGGCTTGAAGCCAATCAGGGTACGGTCACCGAGGTCTAGCACCGGGCGCTTGATCATCGAGGGTTGGGCGAGCATCAGTTCGATGGCTTTCGTCTGGTCGAGATCGGCTTTGCGTTCGTCGTCGAGTTTGCGAAAGGTCGTACCGGCGCGGTTCAACACCACTTGCCAGCCATGCTCGTCGCACCATTGAGTCAGGTGCTCACGGTCGATGCCGGCGGTCTTGTAGTCATGAAAATCGTAGTGCACAGCGTGATCATCGAGCCAGGTGCGCGCCTTTTTCATCGTGTCACAGGCTTTGATGCCGAAAAGGTGCAACGTTTTGCTTGAATCGGTCAAGGAACTGCCCCCTTTGCAGGTGCCGGAAATAAAAGGTGAAGGATTATGCCATGACCGGACGGTTTCGCGGCGGCCCAGGTTGATGTACACCAAAACCTGTGGGAGCGAGCTTGCTCGCGATGGCGGTCTTACACCTAACATTGATGTCGACTGATACACCGCTATCGCGAGCAAGCTCGCTCCCACATGGAGTCGTTGCGACATTGCTACAACGGCCAAGCCCATGCTAGGTGGTTAATATGGCACTTCAACGGCGAGCTGTTGCCGGATGTGTAACGCTTATTGCGTTCGGAGCGAGGTGGAATCTGGAGTCGATCAATAGAGGCTGGGTCAGAGCGGAAGGTAAGCCTTCACGCCGGTGATCACGCCTTGCATGTCTTCAGAGCCCAGGCGAGGAACAAAGTACTCTCGACCCTTGGATCGAGTTTTTCTGTGTAGCTTATCCAGGCGTTCAAAACTCACGGTATAGATCATGTCGCACTTTACCCACAGTTCTTTGTAGCCATCGGACTGGAGGGGATTGGTGCGGAGCAGGTGATGCCAGTCCTGCTGAGTCTGTGGCGTTGTGGAGGAAATCGGCACCACGGTACAGAGCTTGCGACTATGGGTGGCAGTGGGGGAGATCACCACCACCTTGCGGATCTTCAACATTTCAGGCGCAACAAAGCCCCGCGTGAAGTCACAAAGAAGAACATCACCTTGCTTGGGATGGTAAAAAAGAGGCATTCCTTATCCTCATGAAAAAGCAAAGCCGCCCGAAGGCGGCTTCAATCGACACGCAGTTGAGCTTGCTTCGCCCTTTCTGCGCCGCTGGGTCAACCCCCCGAGAGGGACCCAGACTCCTGCCAGCTCTCGCTGGTGACGGGGTCGATTATGGCTACCGGCGATAGCGAATTCAAGCCAGTTTGAACCCTCGTAACAGGGTTAAATGAGGTCTGTCGGTTTACAACATCAGCGAAATCAAAGGCTTGGCGTTCGCGGTACGTTTTATGTCTTTTCTTGTCTGAGCAGATAGATCGTGGTCTGTCAGACGCGCCGAAGTTTCCGACACGTTTTTAAGGTTGTCCGTCGGAAGCGAGGGCTCTAGCCTCTGGGTGTCGCTGCCAATTCAGCGGTCGGACGTGAGAATCCGAACATCTCTAGGAGCACGGAGTTCTGCACTACCGAAATGCAGGGCTTTACATACTCCAGCTCTAGGGAGCAATTTCGATGGTCAAGAAAGAAACTCAGAACGCACCAAAACCCGCATCCACTTTCCCCTACGGCGATTACGCCCCCGAAAAGCTGCAGGAAGCCGCTAACCGTGTGCTGGATCAATGCCTCAAACCTGATGACGACAGCGAGCCAGAACCCAAGCCCTCAGTGCAGTTGTTCACTGTGGCTGAAGGTATCGACACCGAAGTGTTGCTGGCCAACCTCTGCGAAACCCTGGCTTCGGCCAATGCAATGCTCAACGACCTTGCCTTCGATCAGGACGGCTCGCGACGGCATGTAGCGTTGGGGGTGGCGCAGATGATTGAGTTGGGGATGTTGTTGGCGAACAGGTGCCTGGATCGGGTAGAGCTTCGGACTTGATGTAATAAGTGCCGGCCTCTTCGCGAGCAGGCTCGCTCCCACAGGGTATGTGGTGTCAACAAATATGAGGTCTACATCAAACCCCTGTGGCGAGGGAGCTTGCTCCCGCTGGGCCGGGCTGGCGCTCCAGCGCGAAGCGGCCCTGAAACCGGGCAGCGCGGTATGTCAGGCAGATTGAGTTGGCTGCTTTGGGGCTGCTACGCAGCCCAGCGGGAGCAAGCTCCCTCGCCACAACAGCTGTTATGCGTGGGTTTCTTCCTGCTCAGGCACCAGCCGTACTTCCACCCTCTGACCCAACGCACGCGCTGCGCTGGCAAGTGTTGCCAGCGTCATCCCCGCATCGTTCTGATCCAGCGCACGATCAACAGCAGTGCGACTGGTGTGCATCCGCTGTGCCAAGGCCTTTTTGGTCACTTTCTGAAGCTTCATTGCTTCGGCAATCTGCCAGGCAATAACGCGTTTGAGCGCAGCTGCGGAAACTTCTTCGGCGATACCTTGCTCGGCGAGGAAGTCGTCAAAATCAGATCCGATGTGTTTGTTCATTTGCTGTGCCTCATAGTCTTGCTTTGCGTTGCTTGGCGGTTGCCATGTCGGTGGTTGGCGTTTTTTGACTTTTCTTTATGAAAGCGTGGAGCAGAACCATGTCAGAGCCCACCACAGTGAAGAGAACGCGGGCGATGGTATCCCCAAGGTCAATCCTGACCTCCCATAGCCCAGTGTCCAGCTTGCGAACCACCGGCATACCTATAGGCCAACCAATCTGAACGGTTTTGATGTCAGTTCCGATCATCCGTCTATGCTCGCGAGGCAGGTCAGTCAGCCATTCGCGAACAGGCTCATTCCCGGCGTCGGTGCGGAAGAAACGTACGTTCAGTATGGGGGCAATATCAACCATGAATGGGAGTGTACCGAAATAGGTGCATTTCACAAGTCCGGTTGCTACTGTGAATGTCTACAGAATCCTGCGATTGCGGGCATCTCCTGGCCTCGGCCTATGCAGTACTCAGCAACCTGACGTTTGACCTGGACGGCTCGCGACGGCATGTAGCGTTGGGGGTGGCGCAGATGATTGAGTTGGGGATGTTGTTGGCGAACAAGTGCCTGGATCGGGTAGAGCTTCGGATTTGATGTAATAAGTGCTGGCCTCTTCGCGAGCAGGCTCGCTCCCACAGGGTATGTGGTGTCAACAAATATGAGGTCTACATCAAACCCCTGTGGCGAGGGAGCTTGCTCCCGCTGGGCCCGGCTGGCGCTCCAGCGCGAAGCGGCCCTGAAACCGGGCAGCGCGGTATGTCAGGCAGATTGAGTTGACTGCTTTGGGGCTGCTACGCAGCCCGGCGGGAGCAAGCTCCCTCGCCACAACAGCGGTCCGCTTCAGTGCGATACAGCCATCAACCCCGGCGCTGGATAAACGCTCGGATCCGCTCCGCCGCTTCCACGCATTCGGCCAATGGCGCAACCAGGGCCATGCGCACGCGGCCGGCGCCTGGGTTGACGCCGTCCACGTCGCGGGACAGGTACGAGCCTGGCACGACGGTTACGTGTTCCTGTTCGAACAAGTCGCGGCAGAAGGCGGCATCATCGCCCGCTACGTTCGGCCACAGGTAGAAGCTGCCATCGGGGCGTTGTACGTCCAGCACCGGGCTGAGGATTTCCAGCACGGCGTCGAATTTTTCCCGGTACAGGGCGCGGTTGGCTCGCACGTGCTCTTCGTCGTTCCACGCGGCGATGCTCGCCAGTTGGGTCTGAACCGGCATCGCGCAGCCATGATAGGTGCGGTACAGCAAAAAGCCCTTGAGGATATCGGCGTCGCCGGCCACGAAACCGGAGCGCAGACCGGGCAGGTTGGAGCGCTTGGAGAGGCTGTGGAACACCACGCAGCGCTTGAAGTCCTTGCGGCCCAGTTCGGCGCAGGCGGTCAGCAGGCCTGGCGGTGGGGTTTGTTCGTCGAAGTAGAGTTCGCTGTAGCACTCGTCCGAGGCGATGACGAAGTCATATTCATCCGCCAGGGCGATGAGTTTCTTCAGCACATCCACCGGGATCAGCGCGCCAGTCGGGTTGCCGGGGGAGCACAGGAACAGGATCTGGCAACGTTTCCAGACGTCTGGCGAGACGGCATCGAAATCTGGATTGAAGCCGTTCGTGTCCAGGCACGGCAGGTAATGCGGCTTGGCCCCGGCCAGGAACGCCGCGCCTTCGTAGATCTGGTAGAACGGGTTCGGGCTCACCACCAGGGCGTCGTCGCCACGGTTGACCACGGTCTGGGTGAAGGCGAACAGGGCTTCGCGGGTGCCATTGACCGGCAGCACATGGCGCGCCGGATCGAGCCAGCCGTTCGGCACGTTGAAGCGGCGCTCGCACCAGCCGGTGATGGCTTCACGCAGTTCCGGGATGCCGAGTGTGGTCGGGTACACCGCCATTTTTTCCAGATTGCTGGCCAGCGCCTCGGCCACGAAGCTTGGCGAGCGATGCTTGGGCTCGCCGATGGACAACGCGATCGGGCGCTTGTCTGGGTTCGGCGTGACGCTGCCGAGCAGGGCGCGGAGTTTTTCGAACGGGTACGGCTGGAGCTGGTTCAAAGCGTTGTTCATCGGGGGCCTCGTTCAATGTGGGCACTGCCCCTGTGGGAGCGAGCCTGCTCGCGAATACGGTGTGTCAGTCGACAAAACCATTGACTGACCCGTCGATTTCGCGAGCCGGCTCGCTCCCACACGGGGAAATTTTTCGTTCAGATGCTGATCCGTGTCAGGTGGGCATCAGGTTCCTGGTTGACGCTCAAGTGCTGGACGATCGCTTCCTGCAAGCGGCTGCAAAGCTGCGGATCGGACAACGGCTGGTTGTGGGCGTCGGTGATGAAGAAAACGTCTTCCACCCGCTCGCCGAGCGTGGCGATCTTGGCGTTCTGCAGCGACAGGTCGAATTCCAGGAAAATATGGCCGACTCGCGCCAGCAGGCCCGGGCGATCCGGTGCGCTGAGCTCCAACACGGTGACCTGACGCTGGGCGTCGTTGTGGATCGTCACTTGTGGTGCAAAGGCAAAATGCTTGAGCTGGCGGGGCACGCGTCGCTGGATGATGGTCGGATAGTCCGCCGGGTTGCGTAGAGCGTCGGTGAGTCCGTCGCGAATCTGCTTGACCCGCGCCGGGTTGTCGCCAATAGAGTCGCCGTCAGTGTCGAGCACGATATAGGTGTCGAGGGTGAACTGGCTGGTGGACGTAATGACCCGAGCGTCATGGATGTTGAGATTGAGCTGGTCCATCGCCGCCACCGTCACCGCGAAGAAGTCGTGCTGGTCCGGCGCATAGATGAAGATCTGCGTGCCGCCCTCGAACTCGCGCTGGGTGGTTTCCTTGATCAACACCAGCGGCCCGCCATCGGCCGGTTGCTGCAGGATCGCGTCGCTGTGCCAGGCCACGTCGCCGGCGGTATGGCGCAGGAAATAATCATCACCCAATTGCGACCAGAGCTGCTCGACGTCGTCCGGATCGGTGCCCCCGCGCACCAGGATATCCAAGGCCGCGCTTTGGGTGCGGCGGATCTGCTCTTCGCGGTCCACGGGGTTTTCCAGGCCACGGCGCAAGGCGCGCTTGGTCTCGGTGTAGAGCTGGCGCAACAGGCTGGCGCGCCAAGAGTTCCACAGGGTCGGGTTGGTGGCGTTGATGTCGGCAACGGTCAGCACGTAGAGGTAATCCAGGCGGGTTTCGTCGCCAACGGCCTGGGCGAAGTCATGGATCACCTGCGGGTCGGACAGGTCCTTGCGCTGGGCGGTGGTGGACATCACCAGGTGGTTCTGCACCAGCCAGACGATCAGCCGGCTGTCCCAAGTTGGCAGTTGGTGCCGCTGGCAAAAAGCCTCGGCATCCACCGCGCCAATCTCGGAATGGTCGCCCTGGCGGCCCTTGCCGATGTCGTGATACAGCCCCGCCATGTAGATCAGCTCGGGCTTGGGCAGCTTGGCCATGAGCTTGCTGGCCAGCGGAAATTTCTCCGACACCTGGGTGTACTGCAGCTTACGCAGATGCTTGATCAGGTTCAGGGTGTGGGCGTCGACCGTGTAGATGTGGAACAGGTCGTGTTGCATCTGCCCGACGATGTAGCCGAACTCCGGCAGGTAGCGCCCCAGGATCCCGTAGCGGTTCATGCGTCGCAGGTTGCGGTGCACGCCGATCTTGCACTTGAACAGTTCGATGAACAGGCTGGTGTTGCGGATATCGTGGCGGAAATCATCGTCGATCAGGTGCCGGTTTTCCCGCAGCAGGCGAATGGTATCGGCGCGCACGCCCTTGATTTCCGGTTGCTGGGCCATGAGCACGAAAATCTCGAGCATGGCGAACGGGGTGCGGCGGAACACATTGGCATTGCGCGCTTCGATGTAGCCGTCGTGCAGTTGGAAACGCGAGTTGATCGGCTGCGGCGGCTCCTCGTCCTCGGGGGCGAGGATGACCTCTTCGAAGTGCTGGATGATCAGTTCGCTGAGCTGGGCGATGCTCATCACGACACGGTAGTACTGCTGCATGAAGTTTTCGATGGACTGCTTGGCATCCTGTCCTTCGAAACCCAGCAGGCCGGCAATGGAGCGCTGATGATCGAACAGCAAGCGGTCCTCGGAGCGTCCGGCGAGCATGTGCAGGGCGTAGCGGACCTTCCATAAGAATTCCTGGGACGATGCCAGCAAGGCGTTCTCGCTTTCCACCAGGAAACCTTCGCCGGCCAGGGCTCGCAGGTTCAGCGTGCCGTACTGACGGCGGGCGACCCACAGGATCGTCTGGATGTCACGCAGCCCGCCGGGCGAGCCCTTGACGTTGGGCTCCAGGTTGTATTCGGTGTCGTTGTACTTGTGGTGCCGGGCCTTCTGCTCGGCATGCTTGGCCAGGAAAAAGTCTTTGCTGGGCCACATGTGCGCGGTGCTGGTCACATCCAGCATGCGCTGGCGCAGGCGCTCGGGGCCGGCGATGGTGCGGCTTTCCATCAGGTTGGTGATCACCGTCAGGTCGGCGCGGGCCTCGTCGGCGCATTCCTGCACAGAGCGCACGCTTTGGCCGACTTCCAGGCCAATGTCCCACAGCAGCGTCAGGAAGCGCTCGATGGAATCGCGGAAAATCTCGTGGTCCGCGCTTTCCAAAAGGATCAGCAGATCAATGTCGGAATAGGGGTGCAGTTCGCCACGCCCGTAGCCGCCCACCGCCACCAGGGCGATATCGGTATCCTCGCTCCAGTTGAACTGGTCCCAGGCCTTTTGCAGGATGTTGTCGACGAACCAGGCGCGGTCTTCGATCAACCGGCGGATATCGCGGCCACTGCGAAAGCGCTGGTCGAGCACTTCGTGGGCCTGGCGGATCGCCTTCTTGAACGCCGAAATGGGGCTTGCCTTCAGGGCCAGTTCAGCCTGGAACTGGCCGCGGTCGAAGAGTTCGGGGTCCACCTGCGGCATCGAATGACTTTCCTTTCTATCTATATCTATAGGCTGGGTACGGGTCAGGCGGAAACGCGCGCGATGGTGTCATCGCTGCGCAGGGTAAAGATTTCGTAGCCGGTCTCGGTGACGAGCAGCGTGTGCTCCCATTGCGCCGACAACTTGCGGTCCTTGGTGATGGCGGTCCAGCCGTCGCCCAGTACCTTGGTGTCGGCGCGGCCCTGGTTGATCATCGGCTCGATGGTGAAGGTCATGCCCGCCTGCAGTTCCATGCCGGTGCCGGCGCGGCCGTAATGCAGGATCTGCGGTTCTTCATGGAACACCTTGCCGATGCCGTGGCCGCAGAACTCGCGCACCACCGAGAAACCGTTCTTCTGCGCGTGCTTCTGGATCACTTCGCCGATGTCGCCCAGGCGGCAGCCCGGTTTCACCAGTTCGATGGCCATGTACATGCATTCCTGGGTGACCTTGGACAGGCGTTCGGCCCACTCCGGTACGTTGCCGACATGGAACATCCGGCTGGTATCGCCATGGTAGCCATCCTTGATGACAGTGACGTCGATGTTCAGGGTATCGCCGTCCTTCAATGGTTTCTCATTGGGGATGCCATGGCAGACCACATGGTTGATCGAGGTACAGATCGACTTCGGAAAGCCTTTATAGTTGAGCGGGGCAGGGATGGCTTTCTGCTCGTTGACGATATAGTCGTGGCAGATGCGGTCCAGCTCTTCAGTGGTAACGCCCGGCTTGACGTAGTCGGCGATCATCTCCAGCACTTCGGCGGCGAGTTTGCCGGCGACACGCATTTTAGCGATGTCCTCGGGAGTCTTGAGGGTAACGGTCATACAGGCTCTCTCTGCGCCCGACGGCGCTGTTCAAAACGAAATGGGCGGTGGATGATGATCCATGCGGCCCTGAAAGAGGCGATTCTAACAGACGATCAGCGCAAATCCCCGTCCACATGCATCGCTTCTCTCTATAGGGGTGTGCATCCATGGCCCATGAAAGGGCTGTGGGAAGGGGGCTTCACCGGGATTTCAGAATCCGTGTTCCGTTTTCGCCCTTGCTGTGGTATAAAATGCGCCGCTTTCCGGGGATGACCCCGTAAGCTTAAATCCACACACGTGTCGACACGATGACCTGGGTGCCTTCGGCTTTCACCGCCGCTGGTTGGTCATTGGGATACGTGGAGGCCAAACCCGACTTATCAAGGAACTATCATGTCCCAAGTCAACATGCGCGATATGCTGAAGGCCGGTGTGCACTTCGGCCACCAGACCCGTTACTGGAACCCGAAAATGGGCAAGTACATTTTCGGCGCGCGCAACAAGATCCACATCATCAACCTTGAAAAAACCCTGCCGATGTTCAACGAAGCACTGACCTTCGTAGAGCGCCTGGCCCAGGGCAAAAACAAGATTCTGTTCGTCGGCACCAAGCGTTCCGCCGGCAAGATCGTTGCTGAAGAAGCAGCACGTTGCGGTTCGCCGTACGTCGATCACCGCTGGTTGGGCGGCATGCTGACCAACTTCAAGACCATCCGCGCTTCCATCAAGCGTCTGCGTGACCTTGAAGTCCAGTCCGAAGACGGTACTTTCGCCAAGCTGACCAAGAAAGAAGCGCTGATGCGCACTCGCGATCTTGAGAAGCTGGACCGCTCCCTGGGCGGTATCAAGGACATGGGCGGTCTGCCTGACGCACTGTTCGTGATCGACGTTGACCACGAGCGCATCGCGATCACCGAAGCCAACAAGCTGGGTATCCCGGTCATCGGCGTTGTCGATACCAACAGCAGCCCGGAAGGCGTTGACTACATCATCCCAGGCAACGATGACGCCATCCGCGCCATCCAGCTGTACATGGGTTCGATGGCTGACGCTGTTATCCGTGGTCGCAACAACGTTAATGGCGGCACCGAAGTCTTCGCTGAAGAAGCTCCGGCGGCAGCCGCTGAGTAATTGACGCCCTGGCGTTGACTCAGTAAGCAAAAAGGGGGCTTGGCCCCCTTTTTGCCACCTCGAAAACCACTTGTCGCAAGCGCAGCTACCTGTTTGTAACCTGCAGCGATCTATAAACAGTGGTTTTTCCAGGAAGAATTGATCGCCCGTTCGGTCGGGTGGAATGGTTGAAAACCTATCCAAGAGGATTTTGAAATGGCAGAGATTACTGCAGCGTTGGTCAAAGAACTGCGCGAGCGTACCGGCGAAGGCATGATGGATTGCAAGAAAGCCTTGACCAAGGCTGGCGGCGACATCGAGAAAGCCATTGATGACATGCGCGCTTCGGGCGCCATCAAGGCTGCCAAGAAAGCTGGCAACGTTGCCGCTGAAGGCGCCATCGCCATCAAGGACGACGGTAAAGCCGCCGTTCTGCTGGAAGTCAACTCCCAGACCGACTTCCTGGCTCTGCAGGATGACTTCAAGGCATTCGTCGCTGCCAGCGTCGAAAAAGCTTTCGCTGACAAACTGACCGACGCAGCTCCGCTGATCGAAGCTCAGGAAGAAGCCCGCCTGGTCCTGGTTGGCAAGACCGGCGAAAACGTCAACATCCGTCGCCTGGTTCGCGTTGAAGGTGATGTGGTTGGTACCTACCTGCACGGCAACAAGATTGGTGTTGCAGTTGTCCTGAAGGGCGGCGATACCGAGCTGGCGAAAGACATCGCCATGCACGTGGCTGCAACCAACCCTGAGTTCCTGCTGCCTTCGGACGTTTCGGCTGAAGCGATCGAGCGCGAGAAGGGTGTTTTCCTGCAGCTGAACGAAGAGAAGCTGAAAGGCAAGCCTGCTGAAATCGCTGAAAAAATGGTCAGCGGCCGTATTTCCAAATTCCTGGCCGAAGCCAGCCTGGTTGAGCAGGCGTTCGTCAAGAACCCGGAAATCAAGGTCGGCGACCTGGCGAAGAAAGCCGGCGCTGAAATCGTTTCGTTCACCTACTTCAAAGTAGGCGAAGGCATCGAGAAGCCGGTCGACAACTTCGCTGAAGAAGTTGCTGCCCAGGTAGCTGCTGCCAGCAAGCAATAAGACGGTTCAACGACTGTCGCCCAGAAGAGGCTGCCCGCTCACGCGCGCAGCCTCTTTTTGGATGAGGATGCCGATTTATATTGGTTTCCTGTCGGAACTGGCTTACAAAGCCGTGTTCCGATGGCGCTGTGTCAGCGTCAAGCTAGAGTGAACGAGGCTGCAAACAGCCCGTTAAGAATTTTTTGAGAAAATACGCCGCAGGAGAGATTCGCAATGGCTCAGCAGGGCAGTGGTTATCAGGCTCGCTATAAACGCATTCTACTCAAGCTTAGCGGCGAGGCCCTGATGGGCTCGGAAGAGTTCGGGATCGATCCGAAAGTGCTGGACCGCATGGCCCTGGAAGTTGGCCAGTTGGTCGGGATCGGCGTACAGGTCGGCCTGGTCATCGGTGGCGGCAACCTGTTCCGTGGTGCTGCGCTGAGCGCGGCGGGCATGGATCGGGTCACGGGCGACCACATGGGCATGCTGGCCACTGTGATGAACGCTCTGGCTATGCGCGACGCGCTGGAGCGTGCCAATATCTCGGCCATCGTGATGTCGGCCATTTCCATGGTTGGCGTGACCGATCACTACGATCGCCGCAAGGCCATGCGCCACCTCAACTCCAAGGAAGTGGTGATCTTTGCCGCCGGTACCGGTAATCCGTTCTTCACCACGGATTCGGCCGCGTGCCTGCGAGCGATCGAAATCGATGCCGATGTCGTGCTCAAGGCAACCAAGGTAGATGGCGTGTACACCGCTGACCCGTTCAAAGACCCGCATGCCGAGAAGTTCGATCATCTGACCTACGATGAAGTGCTGGATCGCAAGCTGGGTGTAATGGATCTGACGGCTATCTGCCTGTGCCGCGACCACAAGATGCCGCTGCGCGTTTTCAACATGAACAAACCCGGTGCCCTGCTGAACATCGTCCATGGCGGCGCCGAAGGAACACTGATCGAGGAAGGCAAGCAATGATCAACGAAATCAAGAAAGACGCTGAAGAGCGCATGAAGAAATCCTTGGACTCCCTGAGCCACGCATTCGGTCAGATTCGTACCGGCAAGGCTCACCCGAGCATCCTCGGCAGCGTCATGGTGCCTTACTACGGCACTGACACACCGCTGAGCAGCGTTGCCAACGTCACCGTGAAAGATTCGCGCACCCTGCAGGTCGTGGCTTTCGAGCGCAACATGCTCGCTGCTGTAGACAAGGCGATCCAGAGCGCCGGTCTGAACCTCAACCCAACTAACCTGGGTGAGCTGCTGCTGATCCCGATGCCGGCCCTCACCGAGGAAACGCGCAAAGGCTTTACCAAACAGGCCCGTAGCGCTGCGGAAGACGCGCGTGTTGCCGTGCGCAACATCCGTCGTGACGCGTTGGGTGAGCTGAAGAAGCTGGTCAAGGATAAGGAAATCAGTGAAGACGAAGAGCGTCGTGCCATCGCTGATATCGATAAGCTGACCAAAGAATCCGAGGCCCAGATCACCAAGGCCACGGACGAGAAAGAAAAAGACCTGATGGCCGTATAAGGGTCTCGTTTTAATGGATAAGACCAAGCAGGCCGTGCCGTCCGCGGTGCCGCGCCACGTGGCGATCATCATGGACGGCAATAACCGCTGGGCCAAGAAACGCTTTATGCCCGGCGTCGCCGGGCATAAAGCCGGGGTTGATGCGGTCCGTGCAGTCATCGAGGTGTGTGCCGAGGCTGGGGTCGAGGTGCTCACCCTGTTCGCCTTCTCCAGCGAGAACTGGCAGCGTCCGGCCGATGAGGTCAGTGCCTTGATGGACCTGTTCCTCAAGGCCTTGCGACGTGAAGCCAAGCGCCTGGACGAAAACAAGATCAGCTTGCGGATCATCGGCGATCGTTCACGTTTTCATCCTGAGCTGCAGGCGGCAATGCGCGAGGCTGAGTCAGCCACGGCTGGCGCCGATCGGTTTGTCCTGCAAATCGCCGCCAATTATGGCGGCCAATGGGATATTGCCCAGGCCGCCCAGCGGCTGGCGCGGGAGGTTCAGGCCGGTCATTTGCGGCCAGAGGACATCACTGCCGACCTGTTGCAAACGTGCCTGGCGACCGGCGACCTGCCGCTGCCGGACTTGTGCATCCGCACCGGTGGCGAACACCGCATCAGCAATTTCCTGCTGTGGCAGCTGGCTTACGCCGAGCTGTACTTCTCCGACCTGTTCTGGCCGGACTTCAAACACGAAGCCATGCGCACCGCGTTGGCCGATTTCGCTTCCCGTCAGCGTCGTTTCGGTAAAACGAGCGAGCAGATCGAAGCTGGAGCCCGGGTTTAATGCTAAAACAAAGAATCATCACAGCCTTGATCCTGTTGCCCATCGCCTTGGGTGGTTTTTTCCTGTTGGAAGGTGCGGGCTTCGCCCTGTTCATCGGCCTGGTCGTGACGTTGGGCGCTTGGGAATGGGCGCGGCTGGCGGGTTTTGCCTCTCAATCGGCGCGCGTGACCTACGCGGCGGCGGTAGCGGCCATGTTGTTCATCATGTATGTGGTGCCTGGTATCGCGCCCTGGGTACTGGGAGCGGCGGTGCTCTGGTGGGCAACCGCGACGTTCCTGGTCTTGACCTATCCGCGTACCACGCACCATTGGTCCAATGCCGCGACCAAGCTGGTGATAGGGCTGCTGATCCTGTTGCCGGCCTGGCAAGGGCTGATCTGGATCAAGCAGGGGCCTCTGGGCAACTGGCAGATCATGGCCGTGATGGTGCTGGTGTGGGGCGCCGATGTCGGAGCCTATTTTTCTGGTCGTGCCTTCGGCAAGCGCAAGCTGGCGCCTAAGGTCAGTCCTGGCAAGAGCTGGGAAGGCGTCTATGGCGGCCTTGCCTTGAGCCTGGTCATCACGGCGGTGGTCGGCTTCGTGCGAGACTGGACCGTCGCGCAACTGTTGATGGGGTTGTTCGGCGCAGCCCTCATCGTGTTTGTCTCGGTGGTCGGCGACTTGACCGAAAGCATGTTCAAGCGCCAGTCCGGGATCAAGGACAGCAGTAACCTGCTGCCGGGCCACGGCGGCGTACTGGATCGTATCGACAGCCTGACTGCCGCGATTCCTGTCTTCGCCGTTCTGCTCTGGATGGCCGCGTCGTGAGTCGTGCACAGCAGATCACTGTGCTGGGCGCTACGGGTTCGATCGGCCTCAGCACGCTGGACGTCATTGGCCGGCACCCTGAGCGCTACCAGGTGTTCGCCCTCAGTGGTTTCACGCGCTTGAGCGAGTTGCTGGCGCTGTGCATTCGCCACGCGCCACGGTTTGCCGTGGTGCCCGAGGCTGGCGTGGCGAGCGCGCTGCAAGACGACCTGCGGGCCGCGGGGCTGCAAACCCGGGTGCTCGTGGGGGAAGAGGGTCTTTGCCAGGTGGCCTCCGATCCGGAAGTCGACGCCGTGATGGCGGCGATCGTGGGTGCGGCGGGGCTGCGCCCGACCTTGGCGGCGGTGGAGGCTGGCAAGAAAATTCTGCTGGCCAATAAAGAGGCGCTGGTGATGTCTGGCGCGCTGTTCATGCAAGCGGTGCGCAAAAGCGGCTCGGTACTGTTGCCGATCGACAGCGAACACAACGCGATTTTCCAATGCATGCCGCAGGACTTTTCCCGTGGCCTGGGGACAGTGGGCGTCCGGAGGATTCTTCTGACGGCGTCCGGTGGTCCGTTCCGGCAGACACCGCTGGAAGAATTGGTGCATGTTTCACCCGAGCAGGCCTGCGCTCATCCGAACTGGTCCATGGGGCGCAAGATTTCCGTGGATTCAGCCAGCATGATGAACAAAGGGTTGGAGTTGATCGAGGCCTGCTGGCTGTTCGACGCCAAGCCGTCGCAGGTAGAAGTGGTGATCCACCCGCAGAGCGTGATCCACTCCCTCGTCGACTACGTCGATGGTTCGGTGCTGGCCCAGTTGGGCAACCCGGACATGCGCACGCCGATCGCCAACGCGTTGGCCTGGCCGGAGCGGATTGATTCGGGAGTGGCGCCGCTGGACCTGTTCGCGATCGCGCGCCTGGATTTCCAGGCGCCCGATGAACAGCGCTTTCCCTGCCTGCGCCTGGCGCGGCAGGCGGCCGAGGTGGGCGACAGCGCGCCGGCCATGCTTAATGCCGCTAACGAAGTGGCGGTTGCAGCGTTTCTCGATGGGCGTGTCCGTTACCTCGAGATCGCGAGTATCATCGAGGAAGTCTTGAACCTCGAGGCCGTGGTCTCCCTCGATGACCTCGACGCGGTATTTACCGTGGATGCCAGGGCTCGCCAGTTGGCGGGCCAGTGGTTGAGCCGCCACGGGCGTTGAGGCTGTGCGGTACGTTAGCCAGGGTTGTCCTGGGCAGGATTGTGGAGAAAACAGATGAGCGCGCTCTATATGATCGTCGGCACCCTGGTTGCGCTGGGTGTGCTGGTCACTTTTCACGAATTCGGCCATTTCTGGGTCGCGCGTCGCTGTGGCGTCAAGGTCCTGCGTTTTTCCGTCGGCTTCGGCATGCCCCTGCTACGCTGGCACGACAAGCAGGGCACTGAATTCGTTGTCGCGGCCATCCCCCTGGGCGGCTACGTGAAGATGCTCGACGAGCGCGAGGGTGAAGTTCCTCTCGACCAGCTCGACCAATCCTTCAATCGCAAGACCGTTCGTCAGCGCATCGCCATCGTGGCGGCGGGGCCGATCGCCAACTTCCTGCTGGCCCTGGTGTTTTTCTGGGCGCTGGCCATGCTGGGCAGCGAGCAGGTGCGCCCTGTCATTGGCGCGGTCGAGGCGGGGAGCGTTGCGGCGCGCGCCGGGTTGGGCGCGGGCCAGGAAATCGTGGCCATCGATGGCGAGCCAACATCAGGCTGGGCCGCCGTCAATCTGCAATTGGTGCGTCGCCTGGGTGAGAGCGGTTCCCTGCAGATGATCGTTCGCGAGGAGGGATCCACCGCGGACTCGCCCCGGGAGCTGGTACTCGATAATTGGCTCAAGGGTGCCGACGAGCCTGATCCGATCCGCTCCCTCGGGATCCGTCCATGGCGTCCCGCGCTGGCGCCTGTCCTCGCCGAACTCGACCCGAAAGGCCCGGCACATGCCGCGGGCCTGAAGACCGGTGACCGTTTGCTCGCGTTCGATGGGCGGGCGGTCAGCGACTGGCAGCAGGTGGTCGACTCGGTTCGTGTCCGTCCTGATGCCAAAATATTGCTGAGCGTGGAGCGCGACGGCGCCACGATTGATGTTCCCGTGACGTTGGCCGCCCGTGGCGAAGCCAAAGCGCCGACGGGTTACCTGGGGGCCGGGGTCAAGGCGGTCGACTGGCCACCGGAGATGGTTCGAGAGGTCAGCTTCGGCCCTGTCGCGGCAATTGGCGAGGGCGCGCGGCGTACTTGGACCATGAGTGTCCTGACCCTCGACTCGCTGAAGAAAATGTTGTTCGGCGAGCTCTCGGTAAAAAACTTGAGTGGACCGATAACCATTGCTAAAGTGGCGGGCGCTTCTGCCCAGTCGGGCGTCGCTGATTTCCTGAATTTCCTTGCTTATCTGAGCATTAGCCTGGGGGTTCTGAATTTGCTGCCCATCCCGGTACTGGATGGGGGGCATCTGCTGTTTTATCTGATCGAGTGGGCGCGTGGTCGTCCCTTGTCGGATAGGGTGCAAGGTTGGGGGATACAGATCGGTATCAGCTTGGTGGTCGGGGTGATGTTGCTTGCCTTGGTCAACGATCTGGGTCGTCTGTAACGCTTCGCTGAATTGCGAATCTGCCGCATTTTGCGGCAGTTTGTTTATTGCCAGTTGGAATAAGAAAGGACTTCATGAAACGTCTGCTGCTAACTGCGGTTCTCACCGTATTGATGATCGCCGAAGTTCACGCCGAGTCCTTCACTATCTCTGATATTCGCGTCAACGGCCTCCAGCGGGTTTCCGCAGGTAGCGTCTTTGGTGCCTTGCCGCTGAACGTCGGCGAGCAGGCGGATGATCGGCGCCTGGTGGAATCCACTCGTGCGTTGTTCAAGACCGGCTTCTTTCAAGATATCCAGCTGGGCCGCGACGGCAATGTCCTGGTCATCACGGTCGTCGAGCGCCCTTCGGTCGCCAGTATCGAGATCGAGGGCAACAAGGCGATTTCCACTGAGGACCTGATGAAAGGCCTCAAGCAATCCGGCCTGGCCGAAGGCGAGATCTTCCAGCGCGCCACTCTCGAAGGTGTGCGTAACGAGCTGCAGCGCCAGTACGTCGCCCAGGGTCGCTATTCGGCCACCGTCGACACCGAAGTGGTGCCGCAGCCACGCAACCGCGTCGGCCTGAAGGTCAACATCAACGAAGGCACCGTGGCGGCCATCCAGCACATCAACGTGGTGGGCAACACGGTTTTTCCGGATGAAGACCTGATCGACCTGTTCGAGCTCAAGACCACCAACTGGCTGTCGTTCTTCAAGAACGACGACAAGTACGCCCGTGAAAAACTTTCCGGTGACCTGGAGCGCCTGCGTTCCTACTACCTGGACCGTGGCTACATCAACATGGATATCGCTTCGACCCAGGTGTCCATTACGCCGGACAAGAAGCACGTCTACATCACCGTCAACGTCAACGAAGGCGAGAAGTACACCGTTCGTGACGTCAAGCTCAGTGGTGACCTGAAAGTCCCTGAAGACCAGGTGAAATCACTCTTGCTCGTGCAGAAGGGCCAGGTGTTCTCGCGCAAGCTGATGACCACCACGTCCGAGCTGATCACCCGTCGCCTGGGTAACGAGGGTTATACCTTCGCCAACGTCAACGGCGTGCCGCAGCCGCACGATGAAGACCATACCGTCGACATCACCTTCGCCGTGGATCCGGGCAAGCGTGCCTACGTCAACCGCATCAACTTCCGTGGCAACACCAAATCCGAAGATGAAGTGCTGCGTCGTGAAATGCGCCAGATGGAAGGCGGTTGGGCGTCGACCTACCTGATCGACCAGTCCAAGACCCGTCTGGAACGCCTGGGCTTCTTCAAGGAAGTCAACGTCGAGACCCCGGCCGTACCGGGCGTCGATGACCAGGTGGATGTGAACTACAGCGTTGAAGAACAAGCTTCCGGCTCGATCACCGCCAGCGTCGGTTTCGCCCAGAGCGCGGGCCTGATCCTGGGTGGGTCGATCACCCAGAACAACTTCCTGGGCACCGGTAACAAGGTCAGCCTCGGCCTGACCCGAAGCGAGTACCAGACCCGCTACAACTTCGGCTACGTGGACCCCTACTGGACCGCCGACGGCGTGAGCCTGGGCTACAACGCCTTCTATCGCACCACCGACTACGACGAGCTCGATGCTGACATCTCCAGCTACGCCGTGGACAGCCTGGGTGCGGGTGTGAACGTTGGTTACCCAATCAGCGAGACTTCGCGCCTTACCTTCGGCCTCACCGCGCAGCAGGACAAGATCAACACCGGTCGCTACACCGTTGACGAGATTTTCGATTTCGTCGAGAAGGAAGGCGATAACTACCTGAACTTCAAGGCGTCTGTCGGCTGGTCCGAATCGACCTTGAACAAGGGCGTGCTGGCGACGCGCGGTCGGTCCCAGAGCCTGGTGCTGGAAACCACCACCCCTGGCAGTGACCTGTCGTTCTTCAAGCTCGATTACCGTGGCCAGTTGTTCCAGCCGTTGACCGACAACTACACCATGCGCCTGCACACCGAGCTGGGTTATGGCGATGGCTACGGTTCGACCGATGGCCTGCCGTTCTATGAGAACTACTACGCCGGTGGTTTCAACTCGGTCCGTGGTTTCAAGGACAGCACCTTGGGCCCGCGCAGTACGCCGAGCCGTGGCACCAACCCGGGGACCATCCGCGATCCGGACCAGGATCCGCTGCCGTTCGGTGGCAACGTGCTCATCCAGGGCGGCGCGGAAATCCTGTTCCCGATGCCGTTCGTCAAGGATCAGCGCTCCCTGCGTACCTCGGTATTCTGGGACGTGGGTAACGTATTCGACTCCAGTTGTGATGACACCACCAACGCTAACGGTACGAGTTCCAATACCAAGTGCAACGACATTAGCCTCAGCAACCTGGCCAGCTCCGTCGGTGTGGGCGTGACCTGGGTCACCGCGCTGGGCCCGTTGAGCTTCGCATTGGCGATGCCGATCAAGAAACCGGACGACGCTGAAACCCAAGTGTTCCAATTCTCCCTCGGCCAGACGTTCTAAGCGTCTGACCCAAGATAACGACAACGGATTTTGTAGGAGTACATCGTGCGTAAGTTGACTCAATTGGTTCTCCTGGCGACCGTGCTGGTCGCAGGCCCGGCTTTTGCCGACATGAAAATCGCCGTGCTGAACTATCAGATGGCCTTGCTGGAGTCCGACGCGGCGAAGAAATATGCCGTAGACGCCGAGAAGAAATTTGGCCCGCAACTGACCAAGCTCAAAGGCCTGGAAAGCAGTGCCAAAGGCATTCAGGACCGTCTGGTGGCCGGTGGCGACAAGATGGCCCAGGGCGAGCGCGAACGCCTGGAGCTTGAATTCAAGCAGAAGGCTCGTGACTTCCAGTTCCAGTCCAAGGAACTGAACGAAGCGAAAGCCGTGGCCGACCGTGAAATGCTCAAGCAGCTCAAGCCGAAACTCGACAGCGCCGTGGAAGAAGTCATCAAGAAAGGTGGTTTCGACCTGGTGTTCGAGCGGGGCGCAGTGATCGATGTCAAACCTCAATACGACATCACGCGCCAGGTCATCGAGCGCATGAACCAGCTGAAGTAATCCATGACAGCGACTATCAAGCTCGGCCAATTGGCTGAGTTCCTCGGCGCCACCCTGCGTGGCGACCCGGAGAAGGTCATCACTGGGCTAGCCACTTTGCAAGAGGCTGGCCCAGCTCAGTTGAGCTTCCTGGCAAATCCCCAGTACCGCAAATACCTGGCTGACAGCCGGGCTGCCGCGTTATTGCTCAAGGCTGGCGATGCCGAAGGGTTTGTCGGCGATGCGCTGATCGTGGCCGATCCGTACCTGGCGTACGCGCGAATTTCCCATCTGTTCGATCCCAAGCCCAAGTCGGCGGCAGGCATTCATCCCAGCGCGGTGATCGCGTCGGATGCCGTCGTCGATCCCTCGGCCAGTATCGGTCCCTTCGTCGTCATCGAAAGCTCGGCCCGGATTGGCGCCGGCGTGACGCTGGGCGCCCATTGCTTCATCGGTGCGCGTAGCGAGATCGGCGAGGGCGGTTGGCTGGCTCCGCGGGTCACCCTCTACCACGATGTACGCATCGGCAAACGGGTGGTGATCCAGTCCGGCGCGGTGCTGGGCGGTGAAGGGTTCGGTTTCGCCAATGAGAAGGGCGTCTGGCAAAAGATCGCCCAGATTGGTGGCGTGAGCGTTGGCGACGACGTGGAGATAGGCGTCAATACGGCCATCGACCGTGGCGCGCTGGCCGATACGGTCATCGGCAATGGCGTCAAGCTCGATAACCAGATCCAGATCGCCCACAACGTCCAGGTCGGTGATCACACCGCCATGGCGGCTTGTGTCGGCATTTCCGGCAGCACCAAAATCGGCAAGCACTGCATGCTCGCCGGCGGCGTGGGCCTGGTGGGCCATATCGATATTTGTGACAACGTATTCCTGACCGGGATGACCATGGTGACCCACTCGATTACCGAGCCGGGTGCCTATTCTTCCGGCACAGCCATGCAACCGGCTGCCGAGTGGCGAAAGAGCGCGGCGCGTATCCGCCAGCTCGACGACATCGCGCGGCGCCTCAAGCAGGTGGAAAAGCGTGTAGGGGACGTGACCCCTGGCGGTAATGCTTCATCAGATGGCTGATACCATTTCCATATCAAGTGTGCACAGCCGCTAGGCCCTGGCCTCCTTGATTTGCTAGCGGGGTGCGCGTCAATCGTGCGCTCCCAATCTTTACATAGGCTTCCCCCCGAAATGATGGACATCAACGAGATTCGCGAATACCTGCCTCACCGTTACCCGTTCCTGCTGGTGGATCGGGTCGTGGACCTGGATGTTGAAGGCAAGCGCATTCGCGCCTACAAGAATGTCAGCATCAACGAACCGTTCTTCAATGGCCACTTCCCAGCGCATCCAATCATGCCGGGCGTGTTGATCATCGAAGCGATGGCTCAGGCTGCCGGGATCCTTGGTTTCAAAATGCTCGACGTGAAGCCTGCCGATGGCACGCTGTATTACTTCGTCGGCTCCGACAAGCTGCGTTTCCGCCAGCCGGTGACCCCGGGCGATCAATTGATCCTCGAGGCCAAGTTCATCAGTTGCAAGCGCCAGATCTGGAAATTCGAATGCCAGGCTTCGGTCGACGGCAAGCCGGTCTGCTCCGCTGAAATCATCTGCGCGGAACGCAAGCTATGAGTTTGATTGACCCTCGCGCAATCATCGATCCGTCGGCCGTGCTGGCCGCCGATGTCGAGGTTGGCCCTTGGTCAATCATCGGCGCAGGTGTGGAAATCGGCGAGGGCACGGTGATCGGTCCCCACGTAATTCTCAAGGGCCCGACCCGGATCGGCCGGCACAATCGCATCTACCAGTTTTCATCGGTAGGCGAGGACACGCCCGATCTCAAGTACAAAGGTGAAGAAACCCGCCTGGTGATCGGCGATCACAATGTGATTCGCGAAGGCGTGACGATCCACCGTGGCACCGTCCAGGACCGTTCCGAAACGACGCTGGGCGATCACAACCTGATCATGGCCTATGCCCATATCGGTCACGACAGCATCATTGGCAACCATTGCATCCTGGTCAACAACACCGCGTTGGCCGGCCATGTGCATGTGGATGACTGGGCGATCCTGTCCGGTTTCACCCTGGTTCACCAGTATTGCCATATCGGTGCCCACAGTTTCTCCGGCATGGGCACCGCCATCGGCAAGGATGTCCCGGCCTATGTCACGGTGTTCGGTAACCCGGCCGAAGCCCGCAGCATGAACTTCGAAGGCATGCGTCGTCGTGGTTTCAGCGAAGAGGCGATCACGGCCTTGCGCCGCGCCTACAAGGTCGTCTACCGCCAGGGCCTGACGGTCGAGCAGGCGCTCGCCGAACTGGCCGAAGCGTCAGTGCAGTTCCCGGAGGTCGCGACATTCCGCGACTCCATCCAGTCTTCGACCCGCGGCATCACCCGCTGACCATGGCCAATCTGCGTATTGCGCTGGTAGCGGGAGAGGCTTCCGGTGACATCCTGGGTGCCGGCTTGATGCGCGCGCTCAAGGCGCAGCATCCCGCGGTCGAATTCATCGGTGTCGGCGGCCCGTTGATGCAGGCCGAAGGCCTGGAGTCCTACTTTCCCATGGAGCGGCTGTCGGTCATGGGCCTGGTGGAGGTGCTCGGGCGCTTGCGCGAGTTACTGGCCCGTCGCAAGAAACTGATCCAGACGCTGATCGAGGAGAAACCGGACGTCTTCATCGGCATCGACGCGCCGGACTTCACGCTCAATATCGAGCTCAAGTTGCGCCAGGCTGGCATCAAGACCGTGCATTACGTCAGCCCGTCCGTCTGGGCCTGGCGGCAAAAGCGGGTGCTGAAGATTCGCGAAGGCTGCGACCTGATGCTCACGCTGCTGCCATTCGAAGCCCGCTTCTACGAAGAAAAAGGCGTGCCGGTGCGGTTTGTCGGGCACACCCTGGCCGATACCATTCCCCTGGAGGCAGACCGCGCGGCGGCTCGCCAGGCATTGGGCCTGCCGGAAGGGCCGCTGGTGGCGTTGATGCCTGGCAGCCGGGGCGGCGAGGTCAGTCGCCTGGGCGGGTTGTTCTTCGACGCCGCCGAACGGATGCGGACGATGCGTCCCGATGTCAGGTTTGTTCTTCCTTGTGCCAGCCCGCAGCGGCGCGGCCAGCTTGAAGCCTTGCTGGCCGGGCGCGATTTGCCGGTGATGCTGCTCGACGGTCAGTCCCACCAAGCGCTGGCCGCCTGCGATGCCGTGTTGATTGCCTCTGGCACTGCTACCCTTGAGGCGTTGTTATACAAACGCCCAATGGTGGTCGCGTATCGTTTGGCGCCGCTGACGTTCTGGATTCTCAAGCGCATGGTCAAGAGCCCTTACGTTTCCTTGCCGAATCTTCTGGCCCAGCGCTTGCTGGTACCCGAGCTGCTTCAGGACGACGCAACCGCCGAGTCGCTGGCCAATACGCTGTTGCCCCTGATCGACGGCGGCGAGGAACAGACCCGGGGCTTTGACGAAATCCACCGCACCTTGCGACGCGATGCGTCCAACCAGGCTGCGGAGGCTGTATTGACCCTGATCGGCAAGAAACAATGAGCAACGTAAAGCTGCAGATGGGCCTGGATTTCAACCTGGTCGCCGAGGTGGAACAGCTTGTCGCCGGTGTCGATGAAGTAGGACGCGGCCCGTTGTGCGGCGCGGTGGTAACGGCGGCGGTGATTCTCGATCCGACACGGCCGATTCTGGGTCTCGATGACTCGAAGAAACTCACCGAGGCCCGTCGCGAAAAGCTTTATGACGAAATCTGTGAGAAAGCCTTGAGTTGGTGCATCGCCCGGGCCGAAGTCGAAGAGATCGATGAACTCAATATCCTGCACGCCACCATGCTCGCCATGCAGCGTGCGGTGCACGGGCTGCATGTCACGCCGAAGCTGGCGATGATCGACGGCAATCGCTGTCCGAAACTGTCGATGCGCGCCGAGGCGGTCATCCAGGGCGACGGCAAGGTTCCGGCCATCGCAGCCGCCTCGATCCTAGCCAAGGTCAGCCGCGACCGGGAAATGGCCGCGTTCGAATTGATCTACCCCGGCTACGGGATTGGCAGCCACAAGGGTTATCCGACCCCGGTGCATCTGGAAGCCCTGGCACGCCTTGGGCCGACGCCGATCCACAGGCGTTCGTTCGCGCCGGTTCGGCTGGCTTATGAAGCGCGTGGTGGGCTGATCGTGAGTAATCAGGCTCCCATTACATAAAGGCGAATGTGGATTTGTGGCGAGGGGATTTATCCCCGCTGGAGCGCGAAGCGGTCCTTTAGCTGACAACCCGTTGCCTGATGGGTTTTTGGGGCCGCTTCGCAGCCCAGCGGGGATAAATCCCCTCGCCACAAAAGTAGTGTGCGCATTTGCCTGACGGGATACACATGGCTGATGTTTTACCCAAGGCCCGGTACAATCCGGGCCTTGTTGTTTTCATGACTTAACGCAGGATCACTATGCCGGCTTCATTCGTTCATCTACGCCTGCACACTGAATATTCCCTGGTCGACGGTCTGGTGCGGATCAAGCCCCTGATCAAGACCCTGGTGGGCATGAACATGCCTGCCGTGGCGGTTACCGACCAGAACAACATGTGCTCGCTGGTCAAGTTCTACAAGAACGCCATGGGCGCCGGGATCAAGCCGATCTGCGGCGCCGACCTATGGCTGGCGAGCAAGGACCCGGATGCGCCGCTGAGCCGTATCAGCCTGCTGGTGATGAATGCCGTGGGCTACCGCAACCTCACCGAGCTGATTTCCCGCGGCTTTATCGACGGCCAGCGCAACGGCTCGATCATCATCGAGCGCGAATGGGTGGCCGAGGCCAGCGAAGGGTTGATCATGCTGTCGGCGGCCAAGGAGGGCGAGATCGGCCTGGCCCTGCTCAGCGGCAATACCGAAGAAGCCGAGCAGCTCGCTCGCGACTGGATGGCGGTGTTCCCGGATCGCTTCTACATCGAGGTGCAGCGCACCAGCCGTCCCAATGACGAAGAGCACCTGCACGCCGCCGTGGCCCTGGCCGACAAGCTCGGTGCGCCGCTGGTGGCGACCAACGACGTGCGATTTATCAAGCAAGAAGATTTCGAGGCCCACGAGACCCGCGTCTGCATAGGCGAGGGCCGCGCCCTCGACGACCCGCGTCGGCCGAAGAACTACAGTGACCAGCAGTACCTCAAGAGCGCCGAGGAAATGGCCGAGTTGTTCAGCGACCTGCCCGAAGCGCTGGAAAACACCGTCGAGATCGCCAAGCGCTGCAACATCGAAGTGAAGCTTGGCAAGCACTTTTTGCCCAACTTCCCGATTCCCGATGGCATGACCATCGATGAATATTTCCGCAAGGTCTCGTTCGACGGCCTCGAAGAACGGCTGAGCGTCCTGTTGCCCAAGGACACCACCGAAGATTACGAAGCCAAGCGCCAGGTCTATGTCGATCGGTTGAATTTCGAACTGGATATCATCATCCAGATGGGGTTCCCCGGTTACTTCCTGATCGTGATGGACTTCATCCAGTGGGCCAAGAGCAACGGCGTGCCGGTAGGCCCTGGCCGGGGGTCGGGCGCCGGGTCGCTGGTGGCCTACGTGCAGAAGATCACCGACCTCGACCCGCTGGAATATGACCTGCTCTTCGAACGTTTCCTCAACCCGGAACGGGTTTCCATGCCCGACTTCGACGTCGACTTCTGCATGGACGGTCGCGACCGGGTGATCGACTACGTGGCCGAGAAGTACGGCCGCAACGCGGTGAGCCAGATCATCACTTTCGGTTCCATGGCCGCCAAGGCTGTGGTGCGCGACGTGGCGCGGGTGCAGGGCAAGTCCTACGGCCTGGCGGATCGCCTGTCGAAGATGATCCCCTTCGAAGTCGGCATGACCCTGGAAAAAGCCTACGAGCAGGAAGAAATCCTGCGGGACTTCATCAAGGTCGACGAAGAGGCAGCGGAAATCTGGGAGATGGCCCGCAAGCTCGAAGGCGTGGTGCGTAACGTCGGCAAGCACGCCGGTGGCGTGGTGATCGCGCCGACCAAGCTGACCGACTTCTCGCCGATCTATTGCGATGAAGAGGGCGACGGCCTGGTCACCCAGTTCGACAAGGACGACGTCGAGGCGGCGGGCCTGGTGAAGTTCGATTTCCTTGGCCTGCGGACCCTGACCATCATCGACTGGGCGCTCAAGACCATCAACCGCGACCGGGCCAAGGTCGGCGAAGAGCCGCTGGACATTGCCTTCATTCCGCTTGACGACAAGCCGACCTACAGCCTGTTGCAGAAAGCTGAAACCACGGCGGTGTTCCAGCTTGAATCCCGAGGCATGAAGGAGCTGATCAAGAAACTCAAGCCCGACTGCCTGGAAGACTTGATCGCACTGGTGGCCCTGTTCCGTCCGGGCCCGCTGCAATCGGGCATGGTGGACGACTTCATCAACCGTAAGCACGGGCGCGCCGAGCTGGCCTATCCGCACCCCGACTACCAGTACGAGGGCCTCAAGCCAGTACTGGCACCGACCTACGGCATCATCCTGTATCAGGAACAGGTGATGCAGATTGCCCAGGTGATGGCCGGCTACACCCTCGGCGGCGCGGATATGCTGCGTCGAGCGATGGGTAAGAAAAAGCCCGAGGAGATGGCCAAGCAACGCGGCGGTTTCATCGAAGGTTGCGCAAACAACGGCATCGATGCGGACCTGGCGGGCAACATCTTCGACCTGGTGGAAAAATTCGCCGGCTATGGCTTCAACAAATCCCACTCCGCCGCCTATGGCCTGGTGTCGTACCAGACGGCATGGTTGAAAGCACACTACCCAGCGCCGTTCATGGCGGCGGTGCTCTCGGCGGATATGCACAACACCGACAAGGTCGTGACCTTGATCGAAGAAGTGCGGACCATGAAGCTGCGCCTCGACGCGCCGGACGTGAACGCTTCGGAGTTCAAGTTCACGGTGAACGACGAAGGCCGCATCATCTACGGCCTCGGCGCGATCAAGGGCGTGGGCGAAGGCCCGGTGGAGGCGATCACCGAAGCGCGCCAGGACGGGCCCTTCAAGGACCTGTTCGATTTCTGCGCCCGGGTCGACCTCAAACGTATCAACAAGCGTACCCTCGACGGGCTGATCCGCAGTGGCGCCCTGGACCGTTTGGGCCCGTACTTCCATGACGAGCCCAAAGCCTACCAGGCCAACATCGACCGCAACCGCGCGGTGTTGCTGGCGGCGATGGAAGAAGCGATCAAGGCCGCCGAACAGACGGCCCGCACCCACGACAGCGGCCACGCCGACCTGTTTGGCGGGTTGTTCGTCGAGGAAGACGCCGATGTGTATGCCAATCATCGCAAGGCCAAGGAGCTGACCCTCAAGGAGCGCCTCAAGGGCGAGAAAGACACCTTGGGTCTGTACCTCACCGGTCACCCGATCGATGAATACGAAGGCGAGATCCGCCGCTTCGCCCGTCAGCGCATCATCGACCTGAAGCCGGCACGCGACACGCAAACGGTCGCCGGCATGATCATCGCCCTGCGGGTAATGAAAAACAAAAAGGGCGACAAGATGGGCTTCATCACCCTCGACGACCGCTCTGGGCGTATCGAAGCGTCATTGTTTGCCGACGCGTTCCATTCGGCGCAGTCGTTGCTGCAGACGGATGCGATGGTCGTGGTGGAAGGGGAGGTCAGCAATGATGACTTTTCCGGCGGCCTGCGGTTGCGGGTCAAACGCGTAATGAGCATGGAAGATGCCCGCACCAACCTGGCCGAGAGCCTGCGGCTGAAGTTGCAGACCCAGGATCTGAAGGGCGATCAGCTACGCTGGTTGGGTGAATTGTTCAAGCGTCATCGCGGTGCTTGCCCGATTACCATGGAGTACGTGCGCCCCGACGCCAAGGCCGTGCTGCAGTTTGGCGAGGGGTGGCGGATCGACCCGGCGGATGCGTTGATTCAAGCCTTGCGTGACCAGTTCGGCAAAGACAACGTCTTCCTCCAATACCGTTGACGGCCAGGGGCCACTCCCGCACCCGGAGCGCCCCTGACCTCGACTCGAATTTTTAATCTCGACCTGAACGCGCCTCTCCCTTAAGGTAGGGCGCGAATAGACAACCGGCCGGCCCAAGCTCTCTTGGACGTCGACCCAAGACGGACGCCTATGAACCCGAATTTTCTAGATTTCGAACAGCCGATCGCCGACCTGCAAGCCAAGATCGAAGAGTTGCGCTTGGTCGGTAACGACAATTCGCTGAATATCGGCGATGAAATCTCTCGGCTGCAGGACAAGAGCCGCACGCTGACCGAAGACATCTTCGGCAAGCTGACCAGCTGGCAGATCGCGCGTCTGGCGCGTCATCCGCGTCGTCCCTACACCCTGGACTACATTGAACACATCTTCACCGAGTTCGATGAGCTTCACGGCGACCGTCATTTCTCCGACGACGCCGCGATTGTCGGTGGTGTCGCCCGCCTGGACGACCAGCCAGTGATGGTGATCGGTCACCAGAAGGGCCGCGAAGTGCGCGAGAAGGTGCGTCGCAACTTCGGCATGCCGCGTCCGGAAGGCTACCGCAAGGCTTGCCGCCTGATGGAAATGGCCGAGCGCTTCAAGATGCCGATCCTGACCTTCATCGACACCCCAGGCGCCTATCCGGGCATCGACGCTGAAGAGCGCAACCAGAGCGAAGCGATCGCCTGGAACCTGCGCGTGATGGCGCGCCTGAAGACCCCGATCATCGCCACCGTGATTGGTGAAGGCGGTTCTGGCGGTGCGTTGGCCATCGGTGTCTGCGACCAATTGAACATGCTGCAATATTCCACCTACGCGGTGATTTCGCCGGAAGGTTGCGCTTCGATCCTCTGGAAAACCGCCGAGAAGGCACCGGATGCCGCCGAAGCCATGGGCATCACCGCCGAGCGCCTCAAGGGCCTGGGCATCGTCGATAAAGTGATCAACGAGCCAGTGGGCGGCGCCCATCGCGATCCGGCCGCAGCAGCGGCGCTGATTCGCGCTGAACTGAGCTCGCAGTTGTCTATGCTCAAAACCTTCGACAACGACGCGCTGCTGGCCCGTCGCTATGAGCGCTTGATGAGCTACGGTCTCTGATCTGATTGCAATACCTTGTGGGAGCGAGCCTGCTCGCGATAGCGATTTAACATTCAACTCCTGAGTTGACTGAGACACCGCCATCGCAAGCAAGCTCGCTCCCACAGTTGTTTATGCCCTAGGCTGACTCCTATGAACTCAAACACGGATCTGCCCAACCGGCTTCTCGCTCAGTTATCTGACTGGCGCAACGCGTCCACCTGGCGCATCGCCTTCTCCGGTGGCCTCGACTCCACCGTCCTGCTGCACCTGCTCGTTTCCCTGGCAAAAAGCCAGGTCCTGCCGCCCCTCAGCGCCATCCATGTCCACCATGGCCTCCAGGCCGTGGCCGAGGCGTGGCCGGAACATTGTCGCCGGGTCTGCGAGGCCCTTGGGGTACCGCTGCAAGTGATCAGCGTTGAGGTCCGGCCCGGCGCCAGTGTCGAGCGCGCTGCACGGGATGCGCGTTACATGGCTTTCATCGCGGCGACGCAGAACAACGAAGTGCTGCTCACGGCCCAACACCGGGACGACCAGGCCGAAACCCTGTTGTTTCGTTTGCTGCGCGGGGCCGGGGCGCGGGGCTTGTCGGCAATGCCGAGGCGGCGGCCCTTGGGGCAGGGGCATTTGCTGCGACCATTGCTCGATGTCTCCCGGGCGGAACTGGAAGCCTATGCCAGGCGGCATGGCTTGAGCTGGGTCGAAGATCCCTCCAATGACGATCATCGTTACGCCCGCAATTTCCTGCGGCAGCGGGTCTTTCCAGTCTTGTCCGAGCAGTGGCCCCAGGCGTCGCTGACCCTGGCCCGCAGCGCCGCGCACCTGAGCGAGGCGCAAGGCTTGCTGGACGAGTTGGCGCAGATCGACCTGGCGCGCGCCCTCACGCCGAATGCCTTCGATTGGCTCGGGCTGCGGTCCCTTGAAATGACATCTTTTCGGGCCCTGTCCCCCGCCCGGCAACGCAATGCGTTGAGTCATTGGCTGGCGCCCGTCACGAGGCTTCCCGACAGTGACCATTGGGTTGGCTGGGACTCGTTGCGTGATGCCAGGGACGATGGTCATCCTGTCTGGCGACTGGCCGATGGGGAAATACACCGGACCGGCGGACGCATCTGGTGGTTATCCGACCACTGGCTGCAGCCAGTCTCAGGCCCCGTTGAATGGCCTTGCGTGGATCAGCCTTTGGCCTTGCCGGGCAATGGCCGGGTGAGCTTGCGCGGCGAAGCCCCCCCGGGACCGCTTTGCGTTCGCTATCGCCGGGGCGGCGAAGTCATGGAATTGCCGGGTCGTGGGCACCGGGACCTCAAGCGTTTGCTCAACGAAAACAGCGTGCCGGCGTTCGTCCGTGGCCGTTTGCCGCTCCTGTACCGGGGCGAGCAATTGCTGGGGTTGGCCAATCTGAAGGGGTTCGATCGGGACGCCAGTGACCGTTGGCAACTCATTTGGCAGCCATGAAAGGCAAGATCTGGGTTTGAGCTGAAAGGGGCTTTCCGGTAGACTACGCTCCCTTCTTGATACAACTTCTGTGGATTCGCCTGAATTGCAGGAGTTGCCGATTACCAAGCAGTCTTTGCTGGGCGATTCCAAAAAATGTGTAGCGAGCAACGTACCGGTGATTTCACCTCCGGTCTGTCCCGACGCGGCGGTTTTTTTGAAAGGTGCACTGTGATTAATGCAGGTGATCGGGGGCTTCGGCCTTCCTTCGCTTTCCCCGGCGGCTCGGACCGCTTTAACGCAGACTTCTAGGGTTTTTCATGACGCGCTACATATTCGTCACGGGCGGTGTTGTTTCTTCATTGGGGAAAGGCATTGCCTCGGCTTCATTGGCGGCCATCCTGGAGGCGCGGGGACTTAAGGTCACCATGCTCAAGCTGGACCCGTACATCAACGTCGACCCGGGCACCATGAGCCCGTTCCAGCACGGTGAAGTGTTCGTTACCCATGACGGCGCCGAGACCGACCTGGACCTGGGCCACTACGAGCGGTTCATCCGCACGACCATGACCCAGAACAACAACTTCACCACCGGCCGTGTCTACGAGCACGTGCTGCGCAAGGAACGCCGTGGTGACTACCTGGGCGCGACCATCCAGGTCATCCCGCACATCACCGACGAAATCAAGCGCCGCATCATCAAGGGCGCCGGCGACGCGGACGTGGCGATGGTAGAGATCGGCGGTACCGTGGGCGACATCGAGTCCCAGCCGTTCCTCGAAGCCATCCGCCAGTTGCGTTTCGAAATCGGTGCCAAGCGCGCGATGCTGATGCACCTGACGCTGGTGCCGTACATCGCCACGGCCGGCGAAACCAAGACCAAGCCAACCCAGCACTCGGTCAAGGAACTGCGTTCCATCGGCCTGCAGCCGGACGTGCTGGTATGCCGCTCCGATCACCCGATCGATATGTCCTCGCGTCGCAAGATCGCCCAGTTCACCAACGTGGAAGAACGCGCGGTCATCGGCCTGGAAGACGCCGACACCATCTACAAGATCCCGGGCATCCTGCACTCCCAGGGCCTCGATGATTTCGTCGTCGAGCGCTTCGGCCTGCAATGCGCCAGCGCGGACCTGTCTGAGTGGGAGGCCGTGGTCGATGCCAAGCTCAACCCGGAGCACGAAGTCACCATCGCCATGGTCGGCAAGTACATGGAGCTGCTGGACGCCTACAAGTCGCTGATCGAGGCGATGAGTCATGCCGGCATCAGCAACCGCACCAAGGTCAACCTGCGCTACATCGACTCCGAAGACATCGAGAACCAGGGCACCGGCCTGCTCGAAGGCGCCGATGCGATCCTCGTGCCGGGCGGCTTTGGCCTGCGCGGCGTGGAAGGCAAGATCACCGCAGTGCAATACGCTCGTGAAAACAAGGTGCCGTACCTGGGCATCTGCCTCGGGATGCAAGTGGCGGTCATCGAGTTTGCCCGTAACGTGATGGGCTGGAAAGACGCCAACTCCACCGAATTCGATCGCGCCAGTGGCCACCCGGTCGTGGGCCTGATCACCGAGTGGGAAGACGCCACCGGTGCCGTCGAAGTGCGTACCGAAAGCTCCGACCTGGGCGGCACCATGCGCCTCGGCGCACAGGAATGCCTGCTCGAAGCCGGCTCCAAGGTGCACGACTGCTACGCCAAGGATGTCATCGTCGAGCGCCATCGCCACCGCTACGAAGTGAATAACAACCTGCTGCCTCAACTGATCGAAGCCGGCCTGAAGATCTCCGGTCGTTCCGGTGACGGCGCGCTGGTCGAAGTGGTCGAAGCTGCCGACCATCCATGGTTCGTGGCCTGCCAGTTCCACCCGGAGTTCACTTCGACACCGCGTGACGGTCACCCGCTGTTCAGCGGTTTCGTGAAAGCCGCTTTGGCTCAACACCAGAAAAAGGCATAAGACGATGGCCCAGAAGATCATCCGCGTCGGCGACATCGAGATTGCCAACGACAAGCCCATGGTGCTGTTTGGTGGCATGAACGTGCTGGAAAGCCGCGACATGGCGATGCAGGTCTGCGAAGAATACGTGAAGGTGACCCAGAAGCTGGGTATCCCTTACGTCTTCAAGGCCAGCTTCGACAAGGCCAACCGTTCGTCGGTCACCTCCTACCGTGGCCCCGGCCTGGAAGAAGGCATGCGGATCTTCCAGGACATCAAGCAAGCGTTCGGCGTGCCGATCATCACCGACGTCCACGAGCCGGCCCAGGCCGCGGTCGTCGCCGAAGTGTGCGACATCATCCAGTTGCCGGCCTTTCTGTCGCGCCAGACCGACCTGGTGGTCGCGATGGCCAAGACCGGCGCGGTGATCAATATCAAGAAAGCCCAGTTTCTCGCGCCCCAGGAAATGAAACACATCCTGAGCAAATGTGAAGAGGCCGGGAATGACCAATTGATCCTCTGCGAGCGTGGTTCGAGCTTCGGCTATAACAACCTTGTCGTGGACATGCTCGGCTTCGGCATCATGAAGCAGTTCGAGTACCCGGTGTTCTTCGACGTGACCCACGCGCTGCAAATGCCCGGCGGTCGCTCCGATTCCGCCGGCGGTCGTCGCGCCCAGGTGACCGACCTGGCCAAGGCCGGCATGAGCCAGTCTCTGGCTGGCCTGTTCCTTGAAGCCCACCCTGATCCCGACAATGCCAAGTGCGACGGCCCTTGTGCCTTGCGCTTGAACAAGCTGGAACCTTTCCTGTCTCAGCTCAAGTCGCTGGATGAGCTGGTCAAGGGTTTTCCGACGATAGAAACCGCGTAACGCGGTTTTCTCCGGTAAAGTACCGCTCGATCAATGCTCTGGCCTGCGGGCCGGGCGTTGTCGTCGGCGAGCCTGCCCGCTGCTCTTTACCCCCCGACCGTAAAAGTTTTCTTCTCGCTGCGTCGTTTTCGTCAACTTTGGAGTGTTTACAACAATGGCAAAAATCGTCGACATCAAAGGTCGTGAAGTTCTCGACTCCCGTGGCAACCCCACTGTCGAAGCGGACGTGCTTCTCGACAACGGCATCATCGGCAGCGCCTGCGCGCCGTCCGGTGCTTCCACTGGCTCGCGCGAAGCGCTGGAGCTGCGTGATGGCGACAAGAGCCGTTACCTGGGCAAGGGCGTGCTGAAAGCCGTCGCCAACATCAACGGTCCGATCCGCGACCTGTTGCTGGGCAAGGACCCTGCCGACCAGAAGGCCCTCGACCAGGCCATGATCAAGCTCGACGGCACCGAAAACAAAGCCACCCTGGGCGCCAACGCGATCCTTGCAGTGTCCCTGGCCGCCGCCAAAGCCGCCGCTCAGGACCAGGACCTGCCTTTGTACGCCCACATTGCCAACCTCAACGGTACGCCAGGCGTGTACTCGATGCCGGTGCCAATGATGAACATCATCAACGGCGGCGAACATGCCGATAACAACGTCGACATCCAGGAATTCATGGTGCAGCCGGTTGGCGCCAAGTCCTTCTCCGAAGGCCTGCGCATGGGCACCGAGATTTTCCATCACCTCAAGGCTGTGCTGAAGGCCCGTGGCCTGAGCACCGCCGTGGGTGACGAAGGCGGTTTCGCACCGAACCTGGCGTCCAACGAAGACGCCCTGAAAGTGATCTCCGAAGCCGTGGCCAACGCTGGCTACAAGCTGGGCACCGACGTGACCCTCGCCCTGGACTGCGCGGCCAGTGAGTTCTTCGAAGACGGCAAGTACAACCTGTCCGGCGAAGGCCAGGTGTTCACCGCCGAAGGGTTCGCCGACTACCTCAAGGGCCTGACCGAGCGCTATCCGATCATTTCCATCGAAGACGGCCTGGACGAGTCCGACTGGGCTGGCTGGAAAATCCTCACCGACAAGATCGGCGAGAAAACCCAGCTGGTGGGCGACGACCTGTTCGTGACCAACACCAAGATCCTGAAAGAAGGCATCGACAAGAAGATCGCCAACTCGATCCTGATCAAGTTCAACCAGATCGGCACCCTGACCGAAACCCTGGAAGCCATCCAGATGGCCAAGGCTGCCGGCTACACCGCCGTGATCTCCCACCGCTCCGGTGAGACCGAAGACTCGACCATTGCCGACCTGGCCGTGGGCACCGCGGCGGGCCAGATCAAGACCGGTTCGCTGTGCCGCTCCGACCGCGTTTCCAAGTACAACCAACTGCTGCGCATCGAAGAGCAGTTGAACGGCAAGGCCAAGTACAACGGTCGCGCCGAGTTTCGCGGTTAAGCGGTAAATGGTAAAAAGACAGCGGATTGCGTCGCAACAATTACCAACGCGGTGGTTTTGCCTCTAATCTGATGCCTTATCAAGCACAAGCCTGGATCTTCCAGGCTTCGTGCTATCAGACGCTTCAAAGTTTGGCATGGCGGTCTTTTTTCACTGGATACCTGATATTCGATGCGCAGTCCCAATTGGTTGTTTCTCGTCTTGCTCCTGTTGCTGGCCGGCCTGCAGTACCGCCTGTGGGTGGGCAATGGCAGCCTGGCGCAAGTGGCCGAGCTGAATCAGCAGATTGCCGACCAGCACGCCGAAAACGAGGCATTGCTGGAGCGCAATCGGGTGATGGACGCCGAAGTGATGGAACTGAAGAAAGGCATGGAGACCGTCGAAGAGCGGGCTCGCCATGAATTGGGCATGGTCAAGGAGGGCGAAACCCTCTACCAGTTGGCCCAATGAGCATTCGTCCACCGGCCTTCTGGGCCGTGATTCCTGCCGCGGGCGTTGGTGCTCGCATGGCCGCGGACCGACCCAAGCAATACCTTCAACTGGGCGCACGCACAATTCTTGAACACAGCCTCGGCTGTTTCCTCGATCACCCGACCGTCAAGGGCGTGGTGGTCAGCATTGCACACGACGATCCCTATTGGCCGACCCTGGCCTGCGCCAGCGATCCCCGGATCCAGCGGGTGGACGGCGGCGAGCAGCGTTCGGATTCGGTCCTCAATGCATTGCTGCACTTACACGAACAGGGCGCCGACGATTTCGATTGGGTGTTGGTTCACGACGCTGCGCGTCCCAATCTTGCCCGGGTCGACCTGGATACGTTGCTCCATGAGCTGGCGAACGACCCGGTCGGTGGCCTGCTGGCCGTCCCGGCTCGCGACACCCTCAAGCGCGCCGACAAGCATGGCCGTGTGTTGGAGACCGTCGATCGCAGCGTGATCTGGCAAGCCTATACACCGCAGATGTTCCGTCTTGGCGCCTTGCACCGGGCCCTGGCCGACAGCCTGGTGGCCGATGCCGTGATAACCGATGAAGCGTCCGCCATGGAGTGGGCGGGGCAAGCGCCTCGGCTGATTGAGGGGCGGGCGGATAACATCAAGGTCACCCGGCCGGAAGACCTTGAGTGGTTGCGCCAGCGGTGGGCGAATCGGCGTTAAGCGAGCAATGGAGGCGTCTTCAGGATCGCCATCGCGAGCAGGCTCGCTCCCACAAGGGATGTTGTCTGTACGCAAAGTTTGTATCCGCTGAAGATCCACTGTGGGAGCGAGCCTGCTCGCGATAGCAATCGATCAGGCAATATAAACCAGCGTTACCCCCGATACTCCGGCCGCTCAGCCAGCCCTTCCTTCAAGTAATCCACCAACTTGCGCACCTTCGGCGACAGATGTCGCTGCTGCGGATAAAGCGCCCACACCGCCGTGTTTGGGGGCTGATGGGCTTCCAGCAACGAAATCAACGCACCGCTGTGCAGATGCTCCAGCACGTAATAATCCGGCAACTGGCACAACCCCACGCCCTGCAACGCAGCGTCCAGCACCGCTTGCCCGCTGTTGCAGCGCCAGTTTCCCTGCACCCGCTGGGAAAATTCCCGGCCGTTCTGCTCCAGTTGCCAGATGTCGGAGCTGCCGATCAGGCAGTTGTGGCGGCTCAGTTCCGACAAGCTATGGGGCCGACCATAACGTTCCAGGTAGGACGGCGAAGCGCAAAGGTACATCCGCCGCGGTGCCAGGCGCGTGGCTACCAGCCGTGAGTCCTGCAAGCGGCCGAGGCGAATCGCCAGGTCCAGGCCTTCATGCACCAGGTCCAGCGCGCGATTGCTCAGCTCGATGTCCACCCGTAACTGTGGATAGATCCCCATGAACCGCGTCACCAATGGCACGATGAACCGTTCACCGTAGGCAACGGCACAGGTCAGGCGCAGCATGCCCTTGGGTTCGCTGGCAAGATCACCGACGGCCCGCAATGCTTCCTCGCGCCCATCCTGCAAGCGCTGGCAATGCTGCAAGAAGGTCTGCCCGGCTTCGGTCAGCGTTACCCGACGGGTACTTCGATAAAGCAAGCGTGTCTGCAGGCGCTCCTCAAGCCGTACGATTTGTCGACTGATATGGGAAGACGACACACCGAGACGTTCGGCTGCGGCGGTGAACTGGCTGCATTCGGCCACAGCCACGAACTCATCGATGCCTTCCCAGCGGTTGTCTGACATGGCTGATTATCCCTATATGGCAATAATGTTTTGCTTTCGGCTGGATTATTCAGTTTCCGGCATAGGATTACACTCCCTGTCTCGTTTTATTTTGCTGGAGTATCCGGATGATCAAGTCACGCGCTGCCGTTGCCTTCGAGGCCAAGAAACCCCTGGAAATCGTTGAAGTCGACGTGGCCATGCCCAAGGCGGGCGAAGTGCTGTTGCGCGTGGTGGCTTCGGGCGTTTGTCACACCGATGCCTACACGCTGTCCGGCGCTGACCCGGAAGGGATCTTCCCCTCGATTCTTGGCCATGAAGGCGGCGCCATTGTCGAAGCCATCGGCGAGGGTGTGACATCGGTGGCGGTGGGTGACCATGTGATCCCGCTGTACACCCCGGAGTGCGGCCAGTGCAAATTCTGTAGGTCGGGCAAGACCAACCTCTGCCAGGCCATCCGCGCCACCCAGGGCAAAGGCCTGATGCCGGACGGTACTTCGCGCTTTTCCTACAAGGGCGAGACGATTTTCCACTACATGGGTACGTCGACGTTCTCTGAATACACCGTGCTGCCGGAAATCTCCGTAGCGAAGATCCAGAAAGATGCGCCCCTGGAAAAGGTCTGCCTGCTGGGTTGCGGCGTTACCACCGGCATCGGCGCCGTGTTGAACACCGCCAAGGTCAAGCCGGGTGACACCGTGGCGATCTTCGGCCTGGGCGGTATCGGGCTTTCGGCCGTGATCGGTGCCGTGAAGGCCAAGGCCGCGCGCATCATCGCCATCGACATCAACCCGGCCAAGTTCGAAATCGCCAAGCAGCTGGGCGCCACCGATTGCGTCAACCCGAAAGATTTCGACCGTCCGATCCAGGAAGTCATCGTCGACATGACAGACGGCGGCGTGGACTTTTCCTTCGAGTGCATCGGCAATGTGCAGTTGATGCGTGCCGCCCTGGAATGCTGCCATAAAGGTTGGGGCGAATCGGTGATCATCGGCGTGGCCGGGGCCGGCCAGGAGATCGCCACCCGTCCGTTCCAACTGGTAACCGGACGCGTCTGGCGCGGTTCGGCGTTTGGCGGCGTGCGCGGTCGCAGCGAACTGCCGAGCTACGTGGACATGGCTGAAAAGGGCGAGATCCCGCTGGATACCTTCATCACTCACACCATGGGCCTGGAGGACATCAACAAGGCATTCGACTTGATGCATGAAGGCAAGAGCATCCGTACCGTTATTCATTTTTGAGGTCGGTCATGAGCCTGGAAAACATTTCCTGCCAGAAGAGCTTCGGCGGCTGGCACAAGCGTTACCGGCACCGCTCCGAAGTGCTGGGTTGCGACATGGTCTTCGCCGTGTATCTGCCGCCGCAAGCGGAGCAGGGCGGTAAGTTGCCGGTGCTGTACTGGTTGTCCGGTTTGACCTGCACGGACGAAAATTTCATGCAAAAGGCCGGCGCCCAGCGCATGGCCGCCGAGTTGGGCTTGATCATCGTCGCGCCGGACACCAGTCCCCGTGGCGCCGAAGTGCCCGGTGATCCGGACGGTGCGTGGGACTTCGGCCTGGGGGCAGGGTTCTATCTGAACGCCACGCAGGATCCTTGGGCGCGACACTATCGGATGCATGACTATGTCGTGCAGGAATTGCCGGCGTTGGTCGAAGCGCATTTCCCTGCTTCGGATAAGCGTGGCATCAGCGGTCATTCCATGGGCGGTCATGGCGCGCTGGTCTGCGCCTTGCGCAACCCCGGGCGTTACCGTTCGGTGTCGGCCTTTTCTCCGATCAACAATCCGATGGATTGCCCGTGGGGACAGAAAGCGTTCGCCCGCTACCTTGGGGAAGACCGTTCGAAGTGGCGCGAATGGGATGCCTGTGCGTTGATCGCCGAAGCGGGAGAAAAGCTGCCACTGTTGGTGGACCAGGGCGACCGCGACGATTTCCTCGCCAGCCAGCTCAAGCCCGAAGCCTTGCAGCAGGCGGCCAAGGCGGCCGATCATCCGTTGGAGTTGCGTCTGCAACCTGGCTATGACCACAGCTACTTCTTCATTGCCAGCTTCATCGATGAACACTTGCAACATCATGCACGCGCCCTGAACGGCTAATGCAGGTAGAATCACGCCCTGACAAAAATCGGGGCGTTTTTTTTATGCGTATTGGCCACGGCTACGATGTTCACCGTTTTGCTGAAGGCGACTTCATTACTCTGGGCGGCGTGCGGATTGCACACGGCTTCGGGCTGCTTGCGCATTCTGATGGTGACGTGTTGCTGCACGCCTTGAGCGATGCCTTGCTCGGCGCTGCCGCCCTGGGCGACATCGGCAAGCATTTCCCCGACACCGACCCACAATTCAAGGGCGCCGATAGCCGTGTGCTGCTTCGTCACGTGGTTTCCTTGATCCACGCCAAGGGCTGGAAAGTGGGCAACGTCGACAACACTATCGTTGCCCAGGCCCCGAAGATGGCGCCGCACATCGACGCGATGCGCCAGCGAATTGCCGAAGATCTCCAGGTAGACCTGGACCAGGTGAACGTGAAGGCCACCACCACCGAGAAGCTGGGCTTTGTCGGTCGCGAAGAAGGCATAGCCGTCCATTCCGTTGCCTTGTTGTTGCGCTCATGACCGAACTGGAACTATTGGGGCCACGGGCCTATGGCGAGTCGTTGGGCCGCGCGGTACTGAAAGCCACGGCGGAGGATTTCCAGGTCGATGAAGTGCTCGACATTCCGTTGACCGGCGATGGCGAGCACTTGTGGATCTGGGTGGAAAAACGCGGCTTGAACACCGAGGAGGCTGCCCGGCGTATCGCCAAGGCCGCGGGCGTGCCGCTGCGCACGGTCAGCTACGCCGGACTCAAGGATCGCCAGGCACTGACTCGTCAGTGGTTCAGCGTGCAATTGCCAGGCAAGGCCGACCCGGACCTGTCGACGGCCGAAAACGACACCCTGAAAATTCTCAAGACCGCCCGCCACAGGCGCAAGCTGCAGCGCGGCGCGCATTCGGCCAACGGTTTTACCTTGCGCCTGACTCAGTTCACAGGCGACACAGCGGCGATCGAGGCGCGCCTGCAACAAATTGTTCGCCAGGGCATCCCTAACTATTTCGGCGCCCAGCGCTTCGGCCACGAAGGTGGCAATGTCGTCGATGCTCGTGCGTGGGCGGCGCGCAAAGCCTTGCCGGAACAGCGCAACGTGCGTTCACGCCTGCTGTCGACGGCCCGCAGTTTTCTCTTCAACAAAGTGCTGGCTGCCAGGGTCGCCGACGGTACCTGGCAACACGCCCAAGTTGGCGATCTGCTGGCGTTCACCGACAGCCGCAGTTTTTTCCCGGCCGGGGAGGCTGAATGCAGCGACCCGCGCCTGGCGATTCTCGATCTGCACCCGACCGGTCCTCAATGGGGCGAAGGCCCTTCACCCGCCGCTGGCGTGGTCTTTGAATTGGAGCAGGCCGTCGCCCAGAGCGAGGCGGACCTGCGCGACTGGTTGATAAACGCGGGAATGAGTCACGAACGTCGCATCCTGCGGCTGCCCATTGGCGGGCTGTCGTGGCATTATCCCTCGCTGGACATTCTGCAATTGGAATTCGTCCTGCCGGCCGGATGTTTCGCCACTGTCTTGGTGCGCGAACTCGTCGATCTGGTGCCTGCAGGGCAGACGGACAGCCCATGCGTATTCTGATTTCTAACGACGACGGGGTGACAGCACCCGGTCTTGCCGCGCTTTATGCTGCGCTGGCGGATTTTGCCGAGTGCGTGGTGATCGCCCCGGACCAGGACAAAAGCGGCGCCAGCAGTTCGCTGACGATCGATCGTCCGTTGCATCCTTGCTACCTGGACAATGGTTTCATCAGCCTCAACGGTACGCCGACCGATTGCGTGCACCTGGGCCTGAATGGCCTGTTGGAGCGCGAGCCGGACATGGTGGTCTCAGGTATTAACCTGGGGGCAAACCTGGGGGACGATGTGCTGTATTCGGGTACGGTTGCCGCGGCCCTGGAAGGTCGTTTCCTGAACCACACCTCTTTTGCCTTTTCGTTTGTTTCACGGCAGGTCGACAACTTGCCTACCGCCGCCTACTTCGCCCGCAAGCTGGTGGAGGCCCACGGCGAACTGGACCTGCCGCCGCGCACGGTGCTGAACGTGAATATCCCGAATTTGCCGCTAGACCATATCCGTGGCATCCAGCTCACTCGCCTGGGCCATCGTGCCCGCGCGGCCAAACCGATGCATGTCGTCGATCCGCGCGGCAAGGCCGGCTACTGGATCGCGGCCGCCGGCGACGCCGAAGATGGCGGGCCTGGCACGGACTTCCATGCGGTCATGCAGGGCTACGTCTCGATCACGCCGTTGCAGCTGGATCGAACCTTCAACGATGCCTTCAGGCATCTCGAAGGCTGGCTGGAGGGGCTGCACTGATGTCACGTGAACAAGACGATATGCTGCGCCGGGGAATTGGCATGACCTCCCAGCGCACTCGGGAACGGTTGATCCAGCGGCTTTACGAAGAAGGGCTGTCGAATGCCCAGGTGCTGGAGGTGATTCGTCGCACGCCGCGTCACCTGTTCGTCGATGAGGCGCTGGCCCATCGCGCCTATGAAGACACGGCGTTGCCGATCGGCCATAACCAGACCATTTCCCAGCCTTATATGGTGGCCCGCATGAGCGAGCTGCTGCTGGAGGCTGGGCCGCTGGACAAGGTGCTGGAGATCGGCACGGGTTCGGGCTATCAGACCGCCGTGTTGTCGCAGTTGGTGGAACGTGTGTTTTCCGTGGAGCGGATCAAGGTGCTGCAAGATCGCGCCAAGGAACGTCTCGTGGAATTGAATCTGCGCAACGTGGTGTTTCGCTGGGGAGACGGTTGGGAAGGCTGGCCAGCGTTGGCGCCTTATAACGGCATCATTGTCACGGCGGTGGCCACAGACGTCCCCCAGGCCTTGTTGGATCAGCTTGCTCCGGGCGGGCGCCTGGTCATTCCGGTCGGTGCGGGTGAAGTCCAGCAGTTGATGTTGATTGTGCGCGAAGAGCACGGTTTTTCACGACACGTCCTCGGGGCGGTGCGTTTCGTACCGTTGCTCAACGGGCCGTTGGCCTGAGCATTTGTGATCGGATGCTGAATTCCAGGACACGGACTGTGTCTTACGGCAGCACCCGTTCGCCGGGCTTCGGTTTGCCAGATAACGTTAAACAGCGTCGAGCAAACGTGTGCGGGCGGCCATTGCGCTTCCTTTATAGACGCGCAATGTCGGCGAGCCATAGGGCAACATGTCTGCCTGGACAGGCAGTTTCGAATTTCTTCAGCCACCACAAAGGGAGCGGCGGGTGAGTCTCACAGTCATTGCGCAGCGTATGGGTATCACGAGCTTAAAGCGCCTGGTGACTGGCCTTCTCTTGGGTACCTTGCTGGTCGGTTGTTCCAGCACGCCTTCGGGTAACGTCCGAGTGGTCGATCGCAACAATGCGACACCGCAACGGCCAACGGTCACGACCGGCCAGTATGTAGTCCGGCGTGGCGATACGCTGTTTTCCATCGCTTTTCGCTACGGCTGGGACTACAAAGCCCTCGCGGCCCGGAACAACATTCCTGCGCCTTATACGATCCACCCAGGTCAGACAATTCGCTTTGACGGGCGCAGCGGTTCAACGCCTACGGCGGTCGTCACCCAGTCCGGTTCCACACCTTCTTCCTCGAGCAAAACCACGGTTATCCGTCGTCCGGCGGGTGCCGCGCCGGCGGCTGTACCGTCCGTCGCGAACAAGCCGGCCCCTGCTCCGATGCCTCCTGCAGGCCCCGCCCCGACTGGCTGGGGATGGCCTTCTAATGGCGTTCTCATTGGAAAATTCTCTTCAAACGGTAGTTTGAATAAAGGAATTGATATCGCCGGGGATTTGGGACAGCCTGTTTTAGCCGCGTCTGATGGCACGGTTGTGTACGCCGGGAGTGGTTTGAGGGGCTACGGCGAACTCGTGATCATCAAACACAGCGATACCTACGTCAGTGCCTACGGTCACAACCGCAGGCTGTTGGTTCGGGAGGGGCAGCAGGTCAAGGTCGGACAGACAATTGCCGAGATGGGATCAACGGGTACAGACCGGGTGAAGCTGCATTTTGAGATTCGCCGACAAGGTAAACCTGTAGATCCGCTGCAATTCCTGCCACGTCGTTGATTCGGTTGTCAGCCTGTTCCGTCACGTAGAGGGAACAGGCTCCAGCGTTGCCAAGGATAAAGGCGTCGCTCGAGCTTGAGGTCGAACTCACCAAAGGACTATAACAATGGCTCTCAGTAAAGAAGTGCCGGAGTTTGACATCGACGATGAGGTTCTCCTTATGGAGACCGGCATCGCTATGGATTCGATGTCGAATGATGAAGGGGCGACTCCACCTTCCGTTCGTGCCAAATCCAAACACTCCGCTTCACTTAAACAACATAAGTACATTGACTACACCCGGGCGCTGGACGCCACTCAGCTGTACCTCAACGAAATCGGTTTCTCGCCGCTGCTCTCCCCCGAGGAAGAAGTTCATTTTGCGCGCCTGTCGCAACGTGGCGACCCGGCCGGTCGAAAACGCATGATTGAAAGCAACCTGCGCCTGGTGGTGAAAATCGCCCGACGTTATGTCAATCGTGGGCTTTCGCTGCTGGACCTGATCGAAGAGGGAAACCTGGGGCTGATTCGCGCTGTCGAGAAATTCGACCCCGAGCGCGGCTTCCGTTTCTCGACCTACGCGACCTGGTGGATCCGCCAGACCATCGAACGGGCGATCATGAACCAGACCCGGACCATTCGGCTGCCGATCCATGTGGTCAAGGAGTTGAATGTCTATCTGCGGGCTGCCCGTGAACTGACCCAAAAGCTGGACCACGAACCTTCACCTGAAGAAATCGCCAACCTGCTGGAAAAACCTGTGGGTGAGGTCAAGCGCATGCTTGGGCTCAATGAGCGGGTTTCGTCGGTGGACGTTTCCCTGGGGCCGGACTCTGACAAGACGCTGCTCGATACCCTGACCGATGACCGTCCCACCGATCCATGCGAGTTGCTCCAGGATGACGATTTGTCCCAGAGCATCGACCAGTGGCTCTCGGAGCTTACGGACAAGCAACGGGAAGTGGTGATTCGCCGCTTCGGCTTGCGCGGCCATGAAAGCAGCACGCTGGAAGATGTCGGCCTGGAGATTGGTTTGACTCGGGAGCGGGTGAGGCAGATCCAGGTCGAAGGCCTCAAGCGCCTCCGGGAAATCCTGGAGAAAAATGGCCTGTCGAGCGAATCGTTGTTTCAATAACACTCACCAAGCGCAGCAGAGAAAGCCCCGACTGGTTCGGGGCTTTTGCGTTTCTGGGCCATTTGATTTTCCAGTCCTACCCATTTTGTAGTTTCAGTTTGTAAGCCTTTGCCTACTGTTACGTAAGCGTTCGGTTTTCCTTCAATGGGACAGATGACTAACGAATGCGGTGAAAAATAGTTAACTAGTTGTTTTTAAACAAGATAAGTTTCTGTGAACGGACTGTTACAGAGGGCAGGAAGACGCCTGCGGGCCATTGCACGGAAATGGGAAAACACTAATATCAGTCCTGTGTCGACGGACAGACACACCTGTCAAGGATGATGGGAAGGAAAGGATATCGCAGGATGCGATTCATCAGGACGATGAATAGGATTAAAGGGATTAGGGAAAAAATGTGGGCGGGTCAAACCGCCCCTTTTTTTTGCCTGCGATTTTGTTTTCAACCAGCAAAAAGGCCCGCAAGGGGCCTTTGGTGACGCGGGAAAGATCAGCGCTCGAGGTCTGCGATCTTGCCTGGCTTGCCATCCCACTCTTCAGCGTCCGGCAAAGCGTCTTTCCTTTCGGTGATGTTCGGCCAGATGTCCGCCAATTCAGCGTTCAGCTCGATGAAGTTCTCCATGCCAGCTGGCACTTCGTCTTCCGAGAAAATGGCATTCGCCGGGCATTCCGGTTCACACAGGGCGCAGTCGATGCACTCGTCCGGGTGAATGACCAGGAAATTCGGGCCTTCGTAAAAGCAGTCCACCGGACACACTTCTACGCAGTCGGTGTACTTGCACTTGATGCAGTTGTCGGTGACGACGAAGGTCATTTCTAATTCTCTCCTCAGGCGGCTGCGGCGAAGCCCCTTCACGGTAGGGGTCGCGGGGTTCGGGAGCGATAGTCTGCAAACCCAGGCTAATAGGCAGCAGCATCCCAAACCGCGCGAGATTCTAACAGCTTGAAAGCCTGTGCGTTAGATCCGTGTCTTCAATGTATAAAGCAATTCGAGTGCACGGCGTGGCGTCAGGTCGTCCAGGTCAACCTTGGCCAGTTCATCCAGCACCGGATGGGGCAGGCTGGCGAACAGGTCGCTTTGCTGCGGCGCGGCCGGTTTGCCTTTGGTCGGGCGGGGTACTTCGTGGGGCAGGCTGGTGGTTTCCAGGCGGCTCAGGTGCTCGCGGGCGCGGGTGATGACATCGCTCGGCACGCCGGCCAGCTGCGCCACCGCCAACCCGTAGCTCTGGCTGGCTGGGCCGGGCAACACGTGATGCAGGAAGACGATGCGTTCGTTGTGCTCGGTGGCGTTGAGGTGGACGTTTGCTACCAGCGGTTGGCTTTCCGGCAGTACGGTCAATTCGAAGTAGTGCGTGGCGAACAGCGTGTAGGCGCGCAGTTGAGCCAGGCGTTCAGCGGCAGCCCAGGCCAGGGACAGGCCGTCGAAGGTGCTGGTGCCCCGGCCGACTTCGTCCATCAGCACCAGGCTGCGTTCGGTGGCGTTGTGCAGGATGTTAGCGGTTTCGCTCATTTCCACCATGAACGTCGAACGCCCACCCGCCAGGTCATCGCTGGAGCCGATCCGGGTGAAGATGCGGTCCACCAGGGAAAGTTCGCAGCTGGCCGCCGGCACGAAGCTGCCGATGTGGGCCAGCAGCACGATCAATGCCGTCTGGCGCATGTAGGTGGACTTACCGCCCATGTTCGGGCCGGTGATCACCAGCATGCGGGTATTGTCGTCCAGGCTCAGGTCGTTGGCCACGAACGGCGTGGTCAGTACTTGCTCGACCACCGGGTGACGACCCTGGCTGATGCGCATGCACGGTTCGCTGACGAAGCGCGGGCAGTTCAGGTCCAGGTTCAACGCGCGTTCGGCCAGGTTGCTCAACACGTCCAGTTCAGCCAGGGCGGCGGCGGTGTCCTGCAGCGGCGGGAGCTGGCTGATCAAGTCTTCGAGCAGGGCTTCGTAGAGCATTTTTTCCCGGGCGAGGGCGCGGCTCTTGGCCGACAGCGCCTTGTCTTCGAACGCCTTGAGCTCCGGAGTGATGAAACGCTCGGCGCCCTTGAGGGTCTGGCGGCGAATGTAATCGGCCGGGGCTTGCTCGGCCTGCTTGCTCGGCAGTTCGATGAAGTAGCCGTGGATGCGGTTGTAGCCGACCTTGAGGTTGGCGAGGCCCGTACGGGCTTTTTCCCGGGCTTCGAGGTCGATCAGGAACTGGCCGGCGTTCTCGCTCAGCGATTGCAGTTCGTCGAGCTCGGCGTCGTAGCCGGTTTTCAGCACGCCACCGTCACGGATCACCGCCGGCGGATTGTCGATAATTGCTTTTTCCAGCAGCGCGGCCAGTTCCGGGTAGGTGCTGGTGGTGCGCGCCAGTTGTTGCAGGTGCGGTGCTTCGAGGTCGGTCATCGCCACTTGCAGTTCCGGCAGCGCGCCGAGGGCGTCGCGCAGGCGCGCCAAGTCGCGGGGACGGGCATTGCGCAGGCCAATGCGAGCGAGGATCCGCTCGATGTCGCCGATTTCCTTGAGCTGCGGTTGCAACTGCTCGAAGCGATAACGGTCCAGCAGGCAAGTAATGGAAGACTGGCGCGCTGTCAGTACCGTCAAGTCCCGCAGCGGACGGTTCAGCCAACGGGTCAGCAGGCGGCTGCCCATGGCGGTCTGGCAGCGATCGACGACCGATTGCAGGGTGTTATCGCGTCCGCCGGCCAGGTTGGTGTCCAGCTCCAGGTTGCGTCGACTCGCGCCGTCCAGCACCACGGTGTCATCCAGGCGTTCGTGACGCAGGCTGCGCAAGTGGGGCAGGGCGGTGCGCTGGGTTTCCTTGGCGTAGGCCAGCAGGCAACCGGCAGCGCCGATGGCCAGGGTCAGGTTTTCGCAACCAAAGCCCTTGAGGTCTTGCGTGGCGAACTGTTGGCAAAGACTTTTCAACGCCGAATCGCGCTCGAAGTCCCACGGTGCCCGACGACGTACGCCACGGCGTTTTTCCGCCGGCAGGTCTTTGGGCCAGTCGTCGGGAATCAACAGCTCCACCGGGTTGACCCGTTCCAGCTCCGCCAACAGATTTTCCCAGCCCTTGATTTCCAGCACCGAGAAATTGCCGCTGGTGATGTCCAGCACCGCCAGACCGAACAGGCGCTCGTCGCCCAGGACTGCAGCAATCAGGTTGTCCCGACGCTCGTCCAGCAAGGCTTCGTCACTGACCGTGCCCGGCGTGATGATCCGCACGACCTGGCGTTCCACCGGCCCTTTGCTGGTGGCCGGGTCGCCGACTTGCTCGCAAATCACCACGGACTCGCCGAGTTTGACCAGCTTCGCCAGATAACCTTCCGCTGCGTGGTAAGGAATCCCACACATCGGAATCGCCATGCCCGCCGATTGCCCACGCGCCGTCAGGGTGATGTCCAGCAGCTTGGCGGCTTTCTTTGCATCTTCGTAGAAGATCTCGTAGAAGTCGCCCATGCGGTAGAACATCAGCTGATCGGGATGCTGGTTCTTCAGGCGCCAGTACTGCTGCATCATCGGCGTGTGGGAGGACAGGTCGTTCACGGCTGTATTCATTGGGGTCAGGCAAAGCTCGTTGAAAGGTGTAGGCAAAAGGAGGGGCATCGGCCCGGCTTTTCCGCGATGGGCGCAAGGTTAACATGGGCGGTCTGGTGCTACCCATATGTGAGTGGTTTGCAGGACTGTGTGCTTATCCGTTTTTTCGGTAACGGCTACTTAGGGTGCCGCCCTGACGGCGGGTCACTTTTGAAGAGCCCGCAAGCCGGCCTGTTCCTCCGGCTGTACTCCGATCCAATTGTGGGAGCGAGCCTGCTCGCGATGACGGTTGCCAATACAACTTAGTTGTAACTGGACCACCGCCATCGCGAACAAGCTCGTTCCCGCAGTGATGACTCGGGTTTCTCTCAGGTCTTGGCTTGCATCATGAGTGCTACCTCACCTCAACCACATCCAACGCCCGATTCGCCAACAACTGGCTCAGCTCGATCATCTGTTGAACCCCCAGCGCAATATTCCGCCGCGAGCCCTTTAGGTCGAATGCCAGGTCGCTGACCATGGCGTTGGCCGAGGCCAGGGTTTCGCTGAGGTTGGCGAGCAGGCATTCGGCGTCGACGTTGGGGGCGATGATGAAAAGGGTGTCGGGTGTGTCAGCGGTTTCTTTGTCGGTTTTCGGCTTGAGGTAATAGTCCAGGGCGCGGGTGGTCGCGTCGTCGAGTTTCTTGGCGTTGGCCGATTGGCTGCGGGAGATGTGATCGTCTGGGGGATTTGGAGTGTTCTTCGGCATTCTATTGGATCCTTGAAGTTGAGCCACCACTCACTCGCGACTAAACGAGGGGTGGCAGCTGTACGCAGGTTAGTCGACCGGGGATCCAAGGAACCGGCGCGCCCGAGGGCGCCCTGCGCACAGCCACCATTGAGTACAGGAATAGAAGGACCTGACTGAATGGAGCAATGAGCACCTTGGAATACCGAGCGACTAAACCCGATCACTGATGAGCAGTGACGAGATCAAAAGTACCGATGGGATCCAAGGCGCACAAGCCGGCGGATTCTGGCGTAGTTGTAGGCAGAGGCGCAAGGAAACGTAGCCTTGCGTCGCACATTTGAAGAAAGCCTTTGAAGCCTTCCCAAGGGCTTGTAGGACGAATTCCGTGGCGAGGGAGCTTGCTCCCGCAGGGCTGCGCAGCAGACCCTTCTTGTGAGCGCTTCGCACTCAAGCGGGAGCAAGCTCCCTCGCCACAAGAAATGCGCGACGCTGGAATTGCATATTTATGCAAATCAGCATTTGTCTTCCGCCAAAAGAACAAGCATTATGCGCGTTATGCAAAAACGCAACGTTTCTACTGTATTAAGAGTATTGCTCGATCAGCACGGGATCTCCCCCACGGAGCTTCACCGGCGTACCGGCGTGCCTCAGTCCACCCTCTCGCGGATCCTCAGCGGCAAGATCGTCGACCCTTCGGATAAACACATCTCGAAGATCGCCGAATATTTTGCCGTGAGCACCGACCAGTTGCGCGGGCGCGCGGACGTTGTGCCCGCCGGCAATGCCCGCCGCGACGAGCCGCATTCCGAACTCAAGGACATAAGCCTGTGGGACGATGACACACCCGTCGAGGAAGACGAGGTGTCCGTTCCTTTTCTGCGTGAGGTTGAATTGGCTGCTGGATCAGGAAGATTCGTCATCGAAGAAAGCGAGCGCTCCAGCCTGCGCTTCGGCAAGCGCAGCCTGCGCCACAACGGCGTGCAGTTCGACCAGGCCAAGTGTGTGACGGTACGCGGCAACAGCATGTTGCCGGTGCTGCGTGACGGCGCCACGGTTGGGGTGAACGCGGGCAAATGCGGGATCGGCGATATTGTCGACGGTGACCTCTACGCCATCAACCACAACGGCCAACTGCGGGTGAAACAGCTCTACCGCCTGCCCACTGGCATTCGTCTGCGCAGCTTCAACCGCGATGAACATCCGGATGAGGACTACACGTTCCAGGAAATGCAGGACGAGCAGATCGTCATCCTCGGTCACGTCTTCTGGTGGGGCATGTACGCCCGTTAACCCCTCCGCTGTCAGATAAAACCCGCCGCCGTGCGGGTTTTTTTTCGCCTCCTGAAACTGGCAACCCTCAGTGTTCCTGCGGGCTTCATGCGTTCATGCATTTGCCATGCATAAATAAATGCATTCACGCATTGACTGTATATGCATCCATGCATATTCTGTGTCCAAGCCGCTCGACAAAGCGGCTGGCAACAAAGCTCTTTAGTTCTACCCACAGGCAGCGATGAACCGGCCTTAACGGTTCAGAGGGTTGGCAACTGGCCCGGGTGTGCAGCGTAAAGCACCAGAAGCAGTTATCCGGCGGGCAGGGACCGCGGCCGGAGGAACAATTTGAATGGATCCGTACCGCGCCAGTCGCGCCGAAAGATCAATCGCATTACTGAAAAGCCTGGGTAACCGGGCTTTTTGGAATGCCTGTGCCGCGAGGCACTTCAAACAGGCAGGGCATTTCCATGCGCTCATCCGTGAAACCAAGGAGATGCCCAGATAAAAAAAGTGATTTAAAAAACTTACCTAACTAAAAGGATGTAAATGATGAAAACCTTTTTCAGGGTGCTGGTCGTAGCTGTCCTGGCCTTCCAGTCCCTTAACGCAAGTGCTGAAACCTCACCTGTCGGTTCCTGGCAGTTCGCCTACTACCATATTCCGGGCGGCGGTTTTTTTGCCAACCAAACGATCTGTTTCAAAGCAGACAATACTTGGTACTCGAGCTCGCAGGCCGGCTGGAAGGGCGCATGGTTCCAGAATGGAGATGATCTCCAATGGAACGGAAGTGTGCCAATGCCGGGCGCAGGCAGCGCCAACAATCTCGCGACCATTGCCATGGGTAAGTTAGCTGTCGCGGGTTCGATGTCGGGTAACTACGCGGAATGGGCCGCGCCCAGTGCGCTACCACTGTCTTGGGACAGACACTACACCTACACCATGACTTACAAAGGCGCGACCTGCGCCGCGCCAAAGTGATGTCAGCTTTCAAATAACCCGACAAACGTCTGAACCCTGTTTCTAGCGACTTAATGGGTTGCATCGACCCACATCTCATTCCACTCCAAACAACTTCCCGCCCAATCTTAATCACCCCAGGAAACGAGACATGACAAACGAGCAACAAGCGTTGCTGGACATGCCGATCTGGCTGGTCATCGTGCTCGCCCTGGTGGGCGGGGTGACTGGCGAGATGTGGCGTGCCGATAAGGAAGGCGCCCGTGGCTGGTCGCTGCTGCGGCGCCTGGCGCTGCGTTCCGGTGCCTGCATGGTCTGTGGCGTCTCGGCGATCATGCTGTTGTACGCCATGGGCCTGTCGATCTGGGCCGCTGGTGCCTTCGGTTGCCTGACCGCAATGGCCGGGGCGGACGTGGCCATCGGGCTTTACGAACGCTGGGCCGCCAAACGGATGGGCGTGAGTGAACTGCCGCCGCGTGATTCCCGTTCCGATCCACATTGATCCCTCACTGGCGTTCTTCGTGCCGCCGTAAAAAAGGAGGCCTCGATGCCTGCCGTCCTCGAAAAACCGTCGCAGCTGTTCTTCGCCATTGCCCAGACGCTGCGCGCCACTTATCCCGCCTTGAAGATCGGCAGCCCCCAAGAATTCGACGGCACCGACGACCAACCTTGGGTGCTGATCGCCATTGAGCGCGATGCGTCCGGCCTTCGCGCCAACGACGGGCGTATCGCCCATGTGCTGACGGTGTCTTTGCAGGTGGTCATGGCCGTTCCGGGATGGGACGCCTGCGATTTGGCCGCAGAGCTGAAGCAATTGGTCATGGATAACCGCTGGGGGCTGTCCGGTGATCAATGCGACCTGCCGACGGAGCTCGATGGCCTCCCGTCAACATTCATCCATCCGGCGCGGCAATACACCGCCTGGACCCTTTCTTTCAGCCAGGCCCTGTACCTGGGGCCAACGCTGCTGGATGACCCGTTGGGCATTCCGAAATTCGCGCGAACCTGGGAAGTCTCGAGCATCGACGACCCAGATCAATACACAGCACTCGAGGGTTGAACCATGTTTGATGCGCTGTTGCGGATGCATCTGGGGCCGATCATCGAGCGTCTGGCGCAGATGGAAACCGAGCTCGAAGACCTGCATCGGCGTGCGGAAAGTTTCTGTCGCATCGGTGTGTGTCAGGAAGTCGATGCCGCCACCAATACCTGCAAGGTCAGCCATGGCGGGCTGCTGACACCGGCGATCCGCTTCTTCAACCCGAGCGCCGGTGCCCAGAGCGAGTCGCGGATTCCGTCCGTGGGCGAGCAGTGCCTGTTGCTCAACCATGGAGGCGGCGACGGCGGTGGCCAAGCGGTGGCGCTGTTCGGCCTTAACGGTGGTCAGTTTCCGCCCGTCTCGACCCAGGCTTCGCTGACGCGTCGCCTCTATCAGGACGGCGCGGAAAACGGCTACGACCACGCCAGCCATGTTCTGCATTGGAACAACGGTCCGGCGGCATTCAGCGGTTCCCGCGAATCCCTCCGGTTGAACATTGGCCCATCCAGTTTGGTGATGACGCCGCAAACCATCGAGTTGCAACGGGGCGCCGTTGGCATTCGCCTCGACGCGTCGGGTGTGCACCTGAGCGGCCCGGTGGTGGATCACCAGGGACGCGTCATCAGTACCGCATAAGAGATTTCCTCATGATTGGAATCGATCGAAACACCGGCGCCACGGTGGACGACTGGCTGCAGTTCGTACAGCGCGCCACCCGGGCGTTGACCACGCCGTTGGGCACTCGCCAGAAGCGTCCTTTGTATGGCTGCGCACTCACGCAGTTACTGGGGCAGAACCTCGGTGACGACCTGCTGATCCTCGCCCAGAGCCATGCGGCCCAAGCGTTCTACAACCCGCACAACGGTATCGATGATTTCGAGCCGCAGGTCATCGTTGCCAGCCGGCACGGTGCGGGATTGCTGCTGCGTTTCGCCGGCACCTGGAGAAACCGCAAACAGACTTTCGAGGTGGTGGCATGAGCATGTTGATACCCGGCCAGAACCAACTGGCCGAACCGGCCATCGTCACCGTCGAGGCATTCGAGGATCTGCTCGCAGAATTCAAGACCTTCGTGGTGGAGTATGTCGCGGCACGCTCTCCGGCAAGCGCCGCAAAACTGGTGGACAGCCTCGAAAACGAAAGCGAACTGCTGACCCTGGCTCTCGAGGCGTTCTGTGTCCGGCTGCAAACCCACGAACGCAAATACAACGCCCGCATCAAGCAGATGCTGGCGTGGTGGGCCACCGGCACCAACCTCGATGCTCGCCTCGCGGACATGGGTCTTGAACGCCAGTTGCTCGACCCGGGCGATCCGGCGGCATTCCCGCCCGTTCCCCCGGTCTACGAGAGCGATGACGATGCGCGGCTGCGCTACTACCTGGCGCCCCATGCCCCGGCGGCTGGCTCGCGCATGCAATATCGACGGGAAATTTTCACCCTGGGGCAACGCCCCGTCGTGAAGGTTGAAAGCGCTTCGGCGGGTGTGGTGACGGTCACGTACACCTTCGACCCGGACAGCTACGCCGCCCAGATCAAGGACGGCAACGGACGCCGCACCGCGCCCGGCGAAGTCACGGTCACGGTGCTGTCCCGCGACGGCGATGGAACGCCATCCGAAGCGTTGCTCGACCGCGTCCGCGAGCACTTCGCCCGACCGGATGTACGACCGGAAACCGACCTGGTCATCATCCAACCCGCGCAGATCAAGAACTACAAGATCCGCGTCGTGGCGAAGATCAATCCCGGCCCTGACTCGGGCCTGACCCAGGTTGCTGCACAGCGGCAACTGCAGGAATACGCCGAGGCCTGCCATCGCCTGGAAGGTCGGGTGGACCCGAGCTGGATCGACTACACGCTGCACAGCGCCGGCGCGGTTCAACTGCAGATTCTCGAACCGCTTGCGCCGATCGTGACGACGGCTTTCCAGGCGCCGTACTGCACGGGCGTCGAGGTCGAGGTGGATACGTTATGAGCGACGACACATCTCGACCGAGCCTGCTGCCGGTCAACAGTTCACCGCTGGAGCGGGCGCTGGATCTTGGTTTTGCCCGGCTGCTGGAACGCATCGATCCGCCGTTTCCCGAGTTGATGAACCCGGCGGCCACGCCTTTGGCGTTCCTGCCGTATCTGGGGGCGGATCGTGGGGTCAGTGAGTGGAGCACCGCGGCGCCCGAGGCTGAAAAACGTTTGACCGTGGAACTCGCTTGGCCCACCGCGCGGCAGGCCGGGACGCGAACGGCGCTGGAAAATGCCGCGAAGGGTTTGCAACTCAGGCCCGAAGTGCGCGCCTGGTATGAACAAACGCCACCAGGCCCGCCCTACAGTTTTTCCGTCAGGGCGTTCACGGAACAGCCCTACAGCGAAACCATCGACGCCCGTCTCGACCGCCGCCTGGCCGATGCCAAGAGTGAGCGCGACACCTTGGGCGTTTCGGTCGGCTTGAGTGCCTTCGGCCGTCAAGTCATCGGCGCCGCCACGCTGTGCGGTGAGCTGACTACCGTCTTCCCGATTGTCATCGAAGGGCTGGAAGCCTCGGGCCAAGCCTATATGGCCGCCGGGCTCTACACCGTCGAAACCTCCACTATTTATCCACAGGGGTCCTAAATGGCCGACTACTACACCCTGCTCACCGATGCGGGGATCGCCTACGAAACCGCCTGCAAGGCGGCGGGCACACCGATCAAGTTGTCCCAGATTTCCGTCGGTGACGGCGGCGGTGCGCAATACAACCCGGCGGCTACCGCCACCGCGCTCAAGCGCGAAGTCTGGCGCGGGCCGCTCAATGCGCTGTTCCAGGATGAGAAGAATCCGAGTTGGTTGCTGGCCGAGGTCACCATCCCGTCCGACGTGGGCGGCTGGTATGTGCGTGAGGCGGGGATCTGGACCGATACCGGGATTTTGTATGCGATCGTCAAATATCCGGAGTCGTTCAAGCCGGTATTGGCGACTTCGGGCTCGGGGAAAGAGTTTTATATCCGGTCGATTTTCGAGACGAGTAATGCCGAGCTGGTGACGTTGTTGATTGACGATACGGTGGTCAAGGCGACGCGAGCCTGGGTGATGAGCTATTTGGCTGATGAATTGGCAAAGCTTGATGGTAAGCAGTCGGTTCGTGTGGCTGCGACGGGCAACGTTGTGTTGAGCGGTGCTCAGCAGATCGACGGTGTAGCGGTTACGGCTGGACAGCGAGTGCTATTGCCGGTGCAAACGGCGGCCAAGGAAAACGGGATCTGGGTTGTAGCTAATGGCGCATGGTCGCGAGCTGCGGACGCCAATGTCAGCGCGAAGTTGACCTCTGGCTTGATGGTGATGGTCGAGGAAGGCGCGAAGAATGGCGACTCGCTCTGGCACTTGGTTACGAACGGGCCGATCTCGCTTGGGACCACGGCGCTGATATTCGAGATGCTTGCGGGTCGGACTGGCATCGCCCCTGGGACCTACAAAAGTCTGACGGTCGACAAATACGGTCGGGCGCTGAGTGGGGAGAATCCGGACACACTGGCCGGTTTCGGCATCAAAGACACTTACACGAAGCCGGCAATTGAATCGATGATCGCGCAGGCGTCGGCTCTTCCGGTAGGCGCAATGGTTGCGTTTCCAGTTAACAGCATTCCTCCAGGCTTTCTAGAAGTCGACGGCAGTGTAAAGAGCATTGCTGCATACCCAAGCCTGGCGGCCTTCCTAGGCACGGTATTCAATAAGGGCGATGAGGGGGGCGGAAACTTTCGCTTGCCTGAATCGCGTGGCGAGTTTTTGCGCGGTTGGGACCATGGACGTGGTGTCAACATCGGACGAGGTATCGGAACTTACGAGCTAGATGAACTCAAGTCGCATAGTCACATGCTTCCGAACAACCCCAACAACAATGCTCCGGGCTCTGGGTCCGACGGGGGCGAGGGCGCCGCTGGATATCTTGAAACGGGTCGAACAGCTATGGAGGGCGGCTCAGAGACTCGCCCCCGAAACCTTGCGGTCATGTGGTGCATCAAGGCTTGGAACGCGCCGATCAATCAGGGAAATATCGATATCGCAGCACTGCAAGCGTTGGCGGTGCAAGCCACGGAAATCAACCGCGGCACTGCGAGAATTGCGACGCAGGCACTGACTGATGCTGGCACGGATGACAGCAGTATCGTGACGCCGAAGACGCTTCGCTGGAAAGTGTCGTTTCTTATCGCACCCAATGGGTACGTGGCTTTCCCCTCCTGGCTTGGCGGCTTGATTGTCCAATGGGCCAGTACCCAGGTAACCACAAACGGCGCCAATGGCGGTACCGGGACGGTCACATTGCCTATGGCTTTTCCACATGCATCGTTTGGCGTAATTGCGATCAAGCGGACTACGGCTTTACTAAATGGGGCGGAAACCTACCAAGCGGCACCGTCTGGATTGGCTCAAGCCGTCATAAGCATTGATTCGGCCTCTGGTAATGAAAGTTCTGGTACTCGTGATGTCTTCTATCTCGCGTTGGGTAATTAATTATGAAGAAATATTTTTTTTGTCCTGAAACGCTTGGGCTCTATCCAAACACTCTTTATGGCGATGCGATGGGGAAGGCCAGTATCGAATTGAACGAAAGCGAATATCGCGCGCTTGCAGGTCACGCTTTGGCTTTAGACAAGGACAGACGCCCTGTATTGGCTGTGGCTCTGCCACTTACTTTCGAGCAACTTGCAGCCAAAGAACGGGCTTGGCGTGATAGCGAGCTAAGCGGAACGGAATGGCTGACCGCTCGTCACCGCGACGAAATCGATATGGGTTCCCCTATCACCTTGGCTGCTGAGAAATACAGCGCCTTATTGACTTGGCGCCAGGTGCTACGTGATTGGCCTGCTTCAGCTGAATTTCCCACCGCAGAGAATCGGCCGCCAAAGCCGGAATGGATTGAACAACAAACCCAATAAAAACGCCCCGCACCGACGGGGCGTTTTCCTACCCAACACCAAGGCCCCTTCTCAAGGGGCTTTTTCACATCCGGAGAAACCCAAGTGGCACCACGCCAAACCTACACCGTGCTCCTCCCTTTCCCCACCGGAGGCGGTCACTGGTCCAGCACCGGCCAGGAACTCGACCTCCTCGACGTCGAGGCCAACGCCTTGCTCAGCGCCGGTCGCCTGGCATTGAAAAAAACCGAAGCCGTCGAACCGGCTTCCGCATCCACCCCGGCCAAAAAGGCCACCACCAAAAAGGCTGAATAACCATGGCTGAGGTTTTGAACTTCGAGCACAACGGCATTACCGTCAACGCCACTGAATCTCCCGAGGCCATGGGTGGCCTGGGGGACAACGTCATCGGGCTGGTCGGCACCGCGCCGAATGCCAACCCGCTGATTCCGAAAAATACCCCGTTTCGCATCAACAGTTTTACCACCCAAGCCCAGCTCGACCCGAGCGGTGCCGAGGCGGGGACGTTGTTCCACGCGGTGTACCAGATCCTCAAAGTGGTCAAGGTGCCGGTGTATGTGGTCATCGTCGAAGAGGGCGCGACACTGGCCGACACGCAGAACAATGTAATCGGCGGCATCGAGGCGCAGACCGGGCGCAAGTTGGGCCTGGCCGCGTTGAGTGGCGTGGCCGAAGACCTGACGATCATCGGCGCGCCGGGCTTCACCGGCACCAAGGCCGTGGCCGGCGAGTTCGCTTCGTTCGGCAAGCGCATCAAGGCCCGTGTGGTGCTGGATGGCAAGGACGCCTCGGTCGCTGATCAAGTGACCTACAGCCAGGAATTGGGCGGCGCCGACCTCGGTTTCGACCGTTGCCTGGTGGTGCACAACATGCCGGCGGTGTACTCCAAGGCGGCGAAGAAAAACGTCTTCCTGGCCCCGTCGAGCCTGGCCATCGCCGCACTTGCCAAGGTCAAGCAGTGGGAGAGTCCGGGCAATCAGGTGACTTTCGCCGAGGACGTTTCCCGCACCGTCGAATACAACATCCTCGACACCTCCACCGAAGGCGATCTGCTCAACCGCTACGGCGTCAGCTATTACGCCCGCACCATCCTCGGCGGCTTCTCTTTGCTGGGCAACCGTTCCATCACCGGCAAGTTCATCAGCTACGTCGGCCTGGAAGACGCCATCAGCCGCAAGCTGGTGAAGGCCGGCCAAAAAGCCATGGCCAAGAACCTGACCAAGTCGTTCATGGACCAGGAGGTCAAGCGCATCAACGACTGGCTGCAAACCCTGGTGGCCGACGAAACCATTCCTGGCGGCAGCGTGTACCTGCACCCGGAACTGAACAGCGTCGAGAAGTACAAGAACGGCACCTGGTACGTAGTCATCGACTACGGCCGCTATGCGCCGAATGAACACATGATTTATCAACTCAATGCCCGCGATGAAATCATCGAGCAGTTTCTGGAGGACGTTCTCTAATGTTTACCAACCGCGTAAGACAGGCCATTGCGGCCACCCTGCAGGGCCTGCCGTTGTCGGCGACCGTGGAAGAATTCACGCCGCCGAAAATTGAATTCGAAATGGAAGAAATGCGCGGCGGACGCTTCATCGGCGAGGAAATGGCCAAGAGCGGCAAAGCGCTGACAGCCAAACTGGTGCTGCAAGGTGTCGGCCCGGAAATCATGCTGGCCCTGGGCGTGAGCGTCGGAGACGACATCCTGCTGAACGTGCGCGAGGCGGGCCAGGATCAGGACGGCAATACCTGGTTCACCTACCACACTGTGGGCGGCAAGTTGAAATCCCTCGACGAAGCCGCCCTGAAAATGAACGAGACGCCCACCACCACCCTGGAGCTGTCCTGCCGCACCTACAGCCGCCTGGAAAACGGCATCCCAGTGATCGACATCGACGTGCGCACCCAGAAGTTCGTGCTCAACGGCGTCGACATTCTTGGCGATGCGCGTCGTGCGGTGTTGCTGCCTTAAGCAGTTGCCAGCCGGCTAGATGCAATCCCTGTGGGAGCGAGCTTGCTCGCGATAGCGGAGTGTCAGACACCTTGATATTGAATGAACGTCGCCATCGCGAGCAAGCTCGCTCCCACAGGGGATCCCCGATTTTTCAAGGAATTGATTTTATGTCCTGGATGCCTCCAACCCTTGAGCTGTTATCGCCGATCACCGATGACGACGGTTCGCAGCTCGAGCAACTGCAACTCAGGCCGCTGTACTACGCCGCGCAAAAAGACGCCTTGGCCCGTGCCGGCGATGACGAGGACGAGCAATTCTTCGAATTGGCCAAATTGGCCACCGGCCTGTCGGGCAAGGAGCTCGATCAGCTCAAGCGTCCGGATTACGTGAGCATTGCCCAGTACGTGCTCGAAATGTCCACGCGCCCGGCGTCGTATTTCCTGGATGACCCACAGGCCGATCCTGACCAGATGCCGCTGCTGCAACCACTCGACGTCGCGGGCCGCAGCCTGACCTCATTGACCCTGGAAATGCCGGTTCTGCGGGCCACCAAGGCGATGAAGAAACTGAAGACGGCCAAGGAACGCGCCGAGTTCATCACGGCCCATTGCACCGGCCTGATGCTGCCCGATCTGGCCTCGCTGACTGTGCCTGACTGGACGCAACTTCAGGTGCGCATCGACGATTTTTTAAACAAACCGGCGGACTTCTTTCGGAGCGCGACATCGAAGTGATCCTCGATGTGGTGCCGCTCATTTACTCGGTAAGTGAAGCGGAAATCCTGGAGTGGGACGCCGGCAAGGCCTTGCGCCGATACGACATCGCGATCACTCGCCTTGGCGTGAAACAGGAGTAGAGCGGGATGGCGGACGATAGATATTCGCTCAGATACGCAGCCTTCACTGAGAGTGGGGCGGCGGCCTCAAATACGAACCCTGCGAGCAGTGTGATCATCTCCGCTGGGGATCGGCTGCCAGGACTGAGCCTCGCGATGGAAAACCTTGGGCTCAAGCTCGGCCGACTGACCACGGCAATCGAGTCGCTGACCGTCAAGCTTTCGGCGCAGCGATTGTTTTCCCAGGCAATGGGAACCGGCGCCAAGGGCGAGACAGCCAAGGAACCGAAGGGTCAGCCGGCCGGCGGTATTGAGCCACCAGAACTGCTGAAACCCGCGATAGCGATGGATTCAGCCATTGCCGATCTCAAGATGGCCACCCAATTCGGCCCTCGCCAGATTGCCGAGATGGCTGAGCCCACCCAGCGCATCGCCAGCGCGCCATTGGTGGCGGCGGGCGGGACCACGGCGGTTGATGTCGTGAGGATGGAAAGCCTGGCGGCCAGGGCGGGAATCAGCAGCGATCTGCCCAATGCCTCGGACCGGCAATTGGCACTGTTGCGCTTTGCCAGTGATGCAGGGGTGACGGCATCCACATTCAAGATGCCGGCCATGGAAGCCGCCGAGATGCTGCTCGGCTGGCGCACCGCCATGAAACTCAGCGCTGAAAAAGCGTTTGACCTGGCGGATGCAACCAACCACCTCGGCAAGCTCCCCGGCGGTGCGAAAGCCAGTGAGATCGGTACCGTGTTGCAGCGTGACGGTGCGGCCGCGACCTCGGCGGGTTTGCAACCAGCGCAAGCCGCAGCGTTGACGGCGGCGTTGCTCAACACCGGTTCGCAACAAGCTGAAGCCGGCGCCGCGCTGGATAGCTTCGCGAAGGCTTTGGGCAAGGGCAATCAGGCCTCCGCGACCGAGCAGGCAGCCTGGAAGCAGTTGCGGCTTGACCCAGAGGAAGTGGCGAGTGGGCTGCGTGACAAAGACGCAGCGCCCGGTACGGTGATGTCGGTATTGGCGGCCTTGAATGCGCAGCCTGTGGACCAGCGCCCGAACCTCGCCGCTTCGCTGTTTGGCGTGGGCGACCAAGCGGTGCTACGCATGGCGCAGAAGCTTGACGATGTGAACGCAGCGTTCTGGCAGGTGAAAGACCCGGCCCACTACGCCACGTCGTTATTGGGTGACAAGGGCTCGGTGCGGCAGGATGCGTTGGCGTTGTCGAACACCCAGCAAGGTCGGTGGAACGTCTTCAACGCCAGCAATGAGCGTTTGTCGGCGGCCGCTGGCAATGCCGTGACACCCGTTGTGGACAGCTCGCTGCAATGGCTCGGGTCGTTGAACGATGACATGAGCGAGTTGGCCGAAACTTCACCTAAAGCCGCCGCCGCCATTGTGCTGGTCGGCGCGGCGATCAAGCCGCTGGTGGGGGCGTTGCTCAAGGCCCTCACGGATGAATTGGGCAGTCGAGCTGCCAAGCGAATTTTGGAGCCGACGAGCGCTGCGAAGGCCGAGGGTGGTGTGAGCGGCGGCCGCTCCCTGCAAGGCGTGACCAGTTCATTGCGTACGGTGACTCGTTTAATGCCCAAAGCGATGGTTTTAGGTGCCGCCGCTGAGGTCGTCGAGGGCGCGATCAATGGGGACGGCGCAATGATCGGAGAGGGCCTGGGGGCCGCTGGCGGCGGCTGGGCGGGCGCGTCGGCAGGCGCTGCGATTGGCACCTTTTTCGGTCCGGGCATCGGCACCGTCCTCGGTGGAGCGATCGGCGCGCTTGTTGGCGGCCTGACGGGAAGCTGGATGGGCAGGGAGGCGGGGTCCTGGCTGGGTGACAAACTCGCCACGCCCGCCGACAGGCTCGCCGCCCCAGAGCAGGTCAGCAAAGACCTGCACGGCACCCAGGCAACCACCCAGCAAAACACCCTGACCGCAAACATCTACATCAACGGCCAGGATCAGGCCAGTGCCGCCCAATTGGCGAACCTGGTGGTGCAACAAATCAGCAGCCAATTCCAACTCATGCCCAACTCACTCGCCATGCGCAGTGACGCGGCCCTGACGGACGGAGGTACGTGATGCGTCAACAAATGGCGTTGGGCAATTTCATTTTCGGCCTCTCCCGCAACTTCGCTTATCACTCGCTGGTTCGCACCTCGGACGGTGGCTGGAAAAACATCGACATCCTCACCAGCAAACCCAGGTCCAGTCAGGTCGGGCAAGGCTTGCAAGGGCTGACGATCACCGGCAAATCGATGTATGCGACCGCCATGGATCGCCTCGATGAATTGCGAGCACTGCAAGCCTTGCGCATCCCTTTGCCATTGGTCGATGGCATCGGTCGAAACTGGGGGCTGTGGCAGATCAACAAGGTGTCGGAGACCCAGACCGAGGTCATCGACGATGGCACGGCGATGGTGGTCGGTTGGGTGATTGATTTGACGGAGTTCGCCAATGCGTAGGGTTCGAAGTATCGCCGGTGATTCGGTGAATCTGTTGCTGTACCGCGAGCTTGAGCGCTGTGACGACCTCGTGGAGGAGGCGCTCTGGCTGCTCAATCCGGGGTTGGCGCAATGGGGCCCGGTATTGCCGGCGGGCGTATGGATCGTCCTGCCGGAAGTGGATCTCAAGCCCGTGGCGATCCCTCCGGTTTCGGCCTGGGATTAAGGAGGCGACATGTCATTGGGTTTCACGCCTGCGGTGGAAATTTATGGTGCGAACGCCGCGCTGCTCAACGAACGCCTGCTCGGTTGGAGCCACGTCGACGCGGCGGGGATCGAGTCCGATCAATTGACGCTCACCATCAGCCTGGACGGACTCGAAGGGTTGCCAAGCCTGGGCGGAAAAATCGGCCTGCGGGTCGGTTATCTTGAATCGGGGCTGGTGGACAAAGGCGAGTTTGTCATCACTCGGCGCACGCCGTTGCTGTTTCCTCTGCAACTCGTTCTGGTGGCCATGGCGGCGCCGTTCAGCGCGGCTGACCAGACGGGCTTCAAGCAGCGCCGATCCATCAGCCATGGCCCGACGACCCTGGGGGCGTTGTTTCGGGAACTGACGTCCAGGCACGGGTTCTCGCCCCGTGTGGCGCCGGAGCTTTCGCTGATTAAAATCGAGCACATTGACCAAACCAACGAAACCGACATGGGCTTGCTGACCCGCCTGGCCCATCGTTATGACGCTGTGGCCAAACCAGTCAACGAGTTGTATGTGCTGGCCCGGCGCGGTCAGGCGAAGTCGTTGTCGGGCAAGGTCCTGCCCGAGATAAGGCTGTCGGTGACGACGAACAATCGCCCGGGCGACCACGCTTTCATTTCGGCCAAGCTGGATGAAACCGCGCGGGCGAAGTACGAGGGTTGCAAGACCTGTTGGTGGGATGCGGCGGCGGGCAAGCTGCGGGTCGAGGAGAGCGGCATCGCGCCGTTCAAGACCCTGCGCCAGCGCTTCCAGAGCGCAGAAGAGGCCCGCGCCGCCGGCGAAGGCGAGGTGCGCCGGATGCTGCGCGAGGCCCTCAAGGTGACGATCGAATGCCCGGGTAACCCGGGGCTGTCCGCCGAGGGCATCGTGCTGCTCGATCCTTCCTGGCCCGATTTCATGCGCGGTCGCTGGTCGATCGACAAGGTCACCGCCAGCGGTAGCCGGGAGAAAAGCTACCGCTGCAGCGTTGAGGCGACTTGCCTGGATGCAAGAGCGTGACCGGGGCTTGGAGGGGCCATCATTCAGTTACGTAGCATTCGCCGTGCGTCGTCGAGACTGATTTTTTTGATGATATCTGCCGGCACCCTTGAGGTCGCGGACAAGTTATACACCTGAAAATCGTCATCAATGATCTGCTTGGACATCAGTTTTAGAGAAGGCAGGATGCGAGTCTTGTAATGCTGATCCAACCCGCAGGGCGAGCGTTTGCTTTCGACTGTTTCATAGAATCGGCCGGCCGCTTGGTCCAAGTCGAAACCTACAAGGAAAACCCTATTGAAGCCCAGATGGTAGGCGACCTGTAAGGCCAAATACATCACCGTCCTGGCATCGAAGCAACCGAGGGTCATATTTTTGCTGAAGCCGATGTCTTTGCTTCGCTTGCTAAAAAGAGATCTGTACCTGACGAGAGACTTCTGCGGGTTGAATAACGTGGAGCAGATCGAGGCCCTGGGAGCTTTTTTCAAGCCGAAGGCTCGCCCGCTTGGCTTAGCTTGGACGATGTCGAACTGGTCCTCCCATAAGGCAACGTTCTCACTGAGCCGCATAGCGGTTGCAAAAAGATCGGGCTGCTGGAGCGGGAAGTGGGTATCGGAGCAGATGTAAAAAAAGGGTTTTGTATGCGCTTGGCTGAACATGGATATAGCGCCGTTCATGGTAATCATGGGTACGGCTGAAAACTCCTCCAGCGGAAAGCCCTTCGCTGAGTTGCCCGAGGCGATGATGAAAACCGGTCCACTTTTTACATTCCTACATTCGCTAAAGCTCATGTTTTCAAACGGTGTAAACGATGACTCCGTAATGAGCGATTTCTCAAAACTACTTCGCCTGCTCATTCATTCCATTCCGTTAGTCAATGATCGTTGTTGTATTCATTCGCGTTAAAGAGAGCGCCATGTTCATCACCCCAGCCCAACTACTGCGTATCCTCCCAAACGCCGGCGACAATGCCGGTGTTTTTGCACCTCTCCTAGGCACTGCCATGGAGCTTTACCAGATCATCGGCCCCAAGCGTGCCGCCGCATTCATTGCGCAGGTGGGGCACGAGTCCGGCCAGCTGCGGCACGTACGGGAGCTAGGCAACGATGTTTATTTATCAAAGTATGACACTGGCCGATTGGCTTCGTGCCTGGGCAACTCCCCCGAAGCCGATGGCGACGGGCAAAAATACCGTGGGCGAGGTCTGATCCAGATCACCGGGCGGGCTAATTACCAGGCCTGCGGTAAAGCCTTGAGTCTGGATCTGATGGAGCAGCCTGCATTGCTGGAGCTGCCGCGATGGGCCGCGCTTTCGGCTGCGTGGTTCTGGGCGTCGCATGGGCTTAATTCTCTCGCTGATGCTGGTCGATTCGACGCCATCACGCAGCGGATCAATGGCGGCCAGAATGGCGCGGCGCAGCGGCGGGCCTTGCATGGGCGGGCGTTGCAGGTGTTGGGATGAATCCGGCGCTGTTGAGGTTCTTTCCCATCACAGTATTGGGGCTTTTACTGCTGGCGACCAGCATGGCATGGAAGGTCCAGGATTGGCGTTACGGCAGGGTCTTGGCCGAGCAAGCGCGGGCGCAGGCCGAGACCTTAAAGCAGATGACCGCGGCAGCTGCGGCTTCCCAGCATAAGGAAACAGAGAAACGCCTCGCCCTGGAACAACAACTCTCCAACAGCGAACAAACCCATTACCGAGCCCTGAGCGATGCCCAACGTGATCAGGATCGCCTGCGCGATCGCCTTGCTACTGCCGATGTCCGGCTGTCAGTTCTCCTCGACGCCGACGATGTCGCCGCCGGTTGTACAGTGCCTGCCACCACCGGCACCGGCGGCGTGGATCATGGCGCCTCACGCGCCCGACTTGACCCGGCGCATGCTCAACGAATTATCGCCATCACCGACGCGGGCGACCGTGGACTGATTGCCTTGCAGGCCTGCCAGGCGTATGTCAGGGCGCTGGGCCGGTAATCCGCCGAGTGTTGCAAGCGGCGATTGCTCGTGTACGGTAGGGCCCATTGCGTCGAATCAGGAGAGCAGCGTGGACGACATCACTGAACTGGCCGCTGAATTGGGTAGGCGCTTGCAGGTGCTAAATGCCCATGTCACCACGGCCGAGTCTTGCACCGGCGGGGGGATCGCCGAGGCAATCACTCGGATTCCGGGGAGCTCGGCCTGGTTCGAGGCCGGTTTTGTCACGTATTCCAATCGCCAGAAAACCCAGCAGTTAGGTGTTCCCGCAGAGCTGTTCGACAGAGTCGGCGCGGTCAGTCGCGAGGTGGTGGAGGCCATGGTGCGCGGCGCCCAGCAGAAAAGCCTGGCGCGGTTTGCCGTGGCGGTCAGCGGCGTGGCCGGGCCGGACGGGGGCTCGCCGAGCAAGCCGGTGGGCACGGTGTGGCTTGCCTGGGGTGTTGGCGAGGCGGTGTACAGCGAGCAGAAATTCTTGCCTGGCAACCGCGACGAGGTCCGCCGACAAACGGTGAAGGCCGCGCTAGACGGGCTGTTACAACATGCCGCCGCAGAAATCTCAAATCAGGGGTAGGCGATCCCCGATCGCTGTGGAATAATACTGGCTACTTATACAGGTGTTGGCCGTCAGGCCTTATTGATTACGTGAGGACTTTAATGGACGACAACAAGAAGAAAGCCTTGGCTGCGGCCTTGGGTCAGATCGAACGTCAATTCGGCAAGGGTGCCGTAATGCGTATGGGCGATCAGGACCGCCAGGCTATTCCTTCCATCTCCACCGGCTCCCTGGGCCTGGACATCGCGCTTGGTATCGGCGGCTTGCCAAAAGGTCGTATTGTTGAAATCTACGGTCCCGAATCTTCCGGTAAGACCACGCTGACGCTGTCCGTGATCGCCCAGGCTCAAAAAGCGGGCGCTACCTGCGCCTTCGTCGACGCCGAACACGCCTTGGACCCGGAATACGCCGGCAAGCTGGGCGTCAACGTCGATGACCTGCTGGTCTCCCAACCGGACACCGGCGAGCAGGCCTTGGAGATCACCGACATGCTGGTGCGCTCCAACGCAGTTGACGTGATCATCGTCGACTCCGTGGCGGCCCTGGTACCGAAAGCGGAAATCGAAGGTGAGATGGGCGACACGCACGTGGGTCTGCAGGCTCGCCTGATGTCCCAGGCCTTGCGCAAGATTACCGGTAACATCAAGAACGCCAACTGCCTGGTGATCTTCATCAACCAGATCCGCATGAAGATCGGCGTGATGTTCGGCAGCCCTGAAACCACCACCGGTGGTAACGCGTTGAAGTTCTACGCCTCGGTTCGCCTGGACATCCGTCGTACTGGCGCGGTGAAAGAAGGTGATGAGGTTGTCGGCAGCGAAACCCGCGTCAAGGTTGTGAAGAACAAGGTGGCATCGCCGTTCCGTCAGGCTGAGTTCCAGATCCTGTACGGCAAGGGTATCTACCTCAACGGCGAAATGATCGATCTGGGTGTGCTGCACGGTTTCGTCGAGAAGTCGGGCGCCTGGTATGCCTACAACGGCACCAAAATCGGTCAGGGCAAGGCCAACTCGGCTAAATTCCTGGCGGACAACCCGGAAGTCGCGGCAGCCCTCGAGAAGCAACTGCGTGACAAGCTGTTGAGCCCGGTGGCGGACGTCAAAGCCGTGGCCAACCGCGAGACTGCCGACGACCTGGCCGACGCTGATATCTGATTGATCCGATGACCGCCGTACTCGATACCCTCGTCGCGGTGCGGCGAGCTGCGATGGACCTGCTCGCCAGGCGCGAGCACGGTCGTGTGGAGCTGACGCGTAAACTGCGTCAACGCGGGGCTCCTGATGAGTTGATCGACGCCGCTCTTGACCGTTTGACGGAAGAGGGGCTGTTGTCGGAAGCGCGGTACCTGGAGAGCTTCGTCTCTTATCGCGCCCGCTCCGGCTACGGTCCGATGCGCATTCGTGAAGAGCTTGGCCAACGCGGGTTGCAACGAGCGGATATCGAATCAGCCTTGCGCGAGAGCGGTATCGATTGGCAGCAACAGTTAGCCGAGACCTGGCGCCGCAAGTTTTCGGGACATTTGCCTATCGACATTCGGGAGCGTGCCAAGCAAGGGCGTTTCCTGGCGTATCGAGGCTATTCCATGGAAATGATCAACCGCTTGTTCAGTGGTCGCAGCATGGACGACTAAAAACGGCCCGCTATGTCGATAGCGGGCCGTTTTTTTATGGGCTCACGTTACCTTGATCGGCTCCCAAGTCAGGGGGTGGGCCTTAGCGGTGGGTTGGGCCCAGTTTTCCGGCAGGTTGATGTAGTCCACCAATTCCCTTAAACGACCGTGGTCACGGGCGTTGAACGTAAATGCCAATCGCGTCAGATGACTGAAGGGCGCTTCCTCGGGTTCTTCGCCGTTGTAAGCGTGCTGATGGAAACAGTCATTCAGGCACAGGTCGGCGAACTCGGCCTGCATTTGTTGCAGTGCTTGTTCACTGAGTTCGTGATTCATGCGGATCACGAACTGATGCTTGAGCCAGCGGCTGGAATGGAAGTTACGGTAGAACTGGTTGATTTCTTCCACAGCGTCCTCGGCGCAGTACACCAGGCGCATTAACTTCATGTCGGTCGGCAGGATGTAGCGGTTTTCCTCCAATTGTTCGCGGATAAAGTCCAGGGCGCTCTGCCAGAACTTGCCTCCGGGCACGTCCAGCAACACCACCGGTACCAATGGGCTTTTGCCCGTCTGCACCAGCGTCAGGACCTCCAATGCTTCGTCAAGAGTGCCGAAACCGCCGGGGCACAGCACCAAAGCATCGGCTTCCTTGACGAAAAAAAGTTTGCGAGTGAAGAAGAAATGGAACGGCAACAGGTTCTGCGTCCCTTCGACGGTCGGGTTCGCATGCTGCTCGAAGGGCAGGGTGATGTTGAATCCCAGGCTGTGCTCGCGGCCCGCGCCTTCATGGGCCGCGGCCATGATCCCGCCGCCTGCGCCGGTAATCACCATCATGTCTGACCGAGCCAGCGCCGCTCCCAGCTCCCGTGCCAAGCCATACAAAGGGTGTTCGATGGGCGTTCGGGCCGAGCCGAAGACCGTAACCTTGCGGCGCCCTTTGAATTGTTCCAGCGTTCGAAACGCATGTTCCAGTTCCCGAAGGGCCTGAAGCGTGATCTTGGCATTCCAGCGGTTGTGATCTTCCTGGGCCATGCGCAGCACGGTCAGGATCATGTCGCGGTAGATGGGGAGGTTGGGGCTGTTGGGCGATACCAGGTTGAGTTGCTCTTCGACCTTGCGGGTGAGGTCGTGGCCATGGCTCTCAAAATGACGGCTGAGCAGGTCATTCGGTTTGTAAGGCATTCAGCTTCTCCTTCTGAACAGGACCCCGGTCCTGACGAGAGATTCATCAGGGCCACGACACTTCCTGTGCCGTTGTGAGTCCGGGCGCGTGCCCGGGCGTAAACCTGGCTCGACGTAATCTGCAGCAAGGCGGCCAAGCCATCCAACGGGTCCTGCTGTTTCCCTTGGATGAAAAACGGTTGAACATCGCTTATTGGTGAGGGCAGCCTCTTTCTGCCCAGTAAAAACGATACGTTGAATCTAGCCTCTGGCGGTGAACTTCGCTGTCCAGATCATGGCGCTCGAATGTGAACGTTTGCAACATTTCCCCGTAGTCCTACGCTCATCGGTCGCTCGCGATGGGTTCAGTAATGACCTCGGCCCGTACCGCTCGTCAGCTCACCGGCTGGGTGCGTACCGCTCTGATTTACTCCATTAAAGGCGTGCCAACGTAGTTCGACGTCCAGGGCTGGACGTCCGCGCGATGAAATGCTGCATTGATGGGCAGGGAGGCGGGAGAAATGACCAGGGTAACGCTGGAGCTCGAAGGGCAGTTGTACTTGATGTTGTTGGAAGCGGCTCAAGCCAATCGGGTAAGCCTGGAAGAGGAATGTTGCCGTCGGCTGGAAGGTCGGGAATGGCGCTCACGCTATTTGCAGGCGCTGGTGGCGGAACTGCGCGCCGACGAAGAGCAGCGGCGCGCGCGCGCGGGTTGATTATTTCTTGGTCTTGGCCGGTTTCGGGCAATCCGATTCCTGGAAACGTTCGCTGGCGACCGGACGGTTGGTCTTCACTTCGGTGAACTCGTAGCGCATGGTCGCGCCCTTGGCCATCAGTTTGCGGAAGCCTGGATTGGTGCACACCGTGGAGCCCAGCTGGAAATAAACCGCCTTGGGATCCGCGCGCATTTTTTGCGCATGGCTGCTTTGGACGCTGAGATGGTTGATCAGCTCGGTGCCTTCGACAGTGTAGCCCTGGTCAAGAATGTCTTCGTTGATCGCGCGCGGCGTGCCGACACTGCTTTGCTTGGCAACGTTCTGCAGCATCTTGTTCAGTTCGAGTTCTTTCAGCGACGCAGCCTGAGCGCTGATGGACGTCGCCAGCAGAACGGCAACGGTTGGAACGATAAGGCGCAGCATGAAACTCTCCTGGTTCAGTAACTGGTGGTTCGACCGGTCACGTGACTGTGCGTTCAGTGGCGGCGATTATAGGGAAGCCCGGGTAGACGGTACAGGTTTGCGCGCTCTGGTAGACTGCCGGTCTTCATTGCCCTTGCGAGTGTGGTTCGTGTCAAGTTTTCCTGTCTGCGGGCGTTGCCCGCGATGAGCTGTGCTTCCAACGCCGTAGCCCGCTTGCGCGACCAACGCGTCGATGAAGGCATCAAGCCGCTCCAGGCCCGAGGGTGGCGCGCGCCCCGTTGTGGCGCCTGTCGAGTGATCGAGAGCCATTGCTTGTGCGCCTGGCGTCCGAGCGTCGAGACCCGTTCCGGCGTATGCCTGATCATGACCAATAAGGAAGTCTTCAAGCCGAGCAACACGGGCTGGCTGATCGCCGATGTGGTACGGGATAACCATGCCTTCATCTGGTCACGCACTGATGTCGATGAGCAACTCCTGGCTTTGTTGAACGATCCACAATGGCAACCGTACCTGGTATTTCCAGGTGAGTATGTCGAACCCTCCCGGGTAACCCACACGGTTGATCTGGCTCGGGGCAAGCGTCCCTTGTTCATCTTGCTGGATGCCACTTGGACGGAAGCGCGCAAGATGTTCCGTAAAAGTCCCTACTTTGACCGGCTGCCCATCTTGAGCCTGCTGCCCGACAAGCTGTCGCGCTATCGCTTGCGGCGCTCCACACGCAGTGAGCACCTGTGCACCGCCGAGGTCGCGGCGCTGTGCCTTGAGCTGGCGGGCGATAGCGACGCGGCGTCGGCCCTGGACGCCTATTTCGATGTGTTCAGCCAGCATTACCTGGGCGCCAAGCGTCAGCAGGAAGTGAACGTGTCGACTCCGGCCCATGCCGAACTGCTGCCCTTTGTCCGCTCGGCTCAGGCGGCGTTGGCCTAATAGTGGCCCATACTGGGTACAGCGGTGGCCGTGCAGCTTGACCACCCCGGTTTCGCTGGGCATGCTTGGCGCCGACCAGGGTGCGGCCGGAGTTTAAGACGCTGTGATTGGCGTTGAACGTGCCCCTGTGGATAACGCTGAATGGCGTTATCTTGAGTTGCATGGCGAGGCGCGAATGCATCGGGCCTGCCTTAAAAAAACAGGATCATTTGAAAAATGGCCACATACGAAATCCTGATTGCCGATGACCACCCGCTCTTTCGCAGCGCGTTGCATCAGGCGGTGACCCTGGGCCTTGGCTCGGATGTCCGGTTGACGGAGGTGGCCAGCATCGCGGAGTTGGAAGCCCGATTGGCGGAAAAGGCTGATTGGGACCTGGTGTTGCTGGATCTGAACATGCCCGGCGCGTATGGTTTTTCAGGGCTGGTCCTGTTGCGTGGGCAGTATCCGCAGATTCCCGTGGTGATGGTCTCAGCCCAGGAAGAAGCTTCGGTGATGGTCAAGGCCCGCGAATTTGGTGCCAGCGGGTTCATCCCCAAATCCAGCTCCCTCGAAATGATTCAACGGGGGGTAAAGGCCGTCCTCAGCGGTGATGTATCCTGGCCGCCGCAGGCGTTCGAGGCGGTGAGCGTGTCCGACGAGGCCAAGGCGGCCAGCGAAGGGCTCGCGAGCCTGACGCCCCAGCAGTTCAGAGTGCTGACCATGGTTTGTGAAGGTCTGTTGAACAAGCAGATCGCTTACGAACTGAATGTGTCAGAGGCCACCATCAAGGCTCATGTTACGGCGATCTTTCGTAAATTGAATGTGCGCACCCGGACCCAGGCTGCCTTGTTGTTGCAACAACTTGAGTCAATTTCGCCGCAGTCGTAGCGCCTGAATTCACGCTTTTTTGACTGCAATTACAGTAGCTTCTTCACTCCTATCGATCAGTTGCCCACTCTATGTCTCCTTTCAAAGGCCAAACCGGCCTGAAACGCATCCTCAATGCCTCCGGCTATTCCCTGGACGGGCTGCGTGCAGCTTTCGTCGGCGAAGCGGCGTTCCGTCAACTGGTCCTGCTTAACGTCATCCTGATTCCGTTGTCGTTTTTCCTGAACGTGAGCCGCGTGGAGCAGGCGCTGTTGATAGCGGTGTGCCTGCTGGCCTTGATCGTGGAGTTGCTCAACTCGGCGGTAGAGGCGGCGATCGACCGTATTTCCCTTGAGCTGCACCCCTTGTCGAAAAACGCCAAGGACATGGGCAGCGCGGCCCAACTTGTCGCCCTGACGATGATTGCCCTGGTCTGGGGCCTGGTGCTGCTCTGATTCAAGCGATGGCAGGCAGGACGATCTCGTCGCTGCGCTGGACCCCAGCGGTGAAGGCCCGGCAGAGGTCGAGGAATTCACGCATGGCCGAGGTCTGGTATTTCTGTTTGTGCCAGATGAAATAAAACTGCCGCGCCAGGTCCATGTCCGGGGTTTCCACGGCCACGAGGCTGCCGCGACGGAAAGCATCACGCAACGCCAGGCGCGAAATGCAGCCAATGCCCAGGCCCGATTCCACTGCTCGCTTGATCGCTTCGGTGTGTTCCAATTCCAAGCGAATGTTCAGCGCGCTGCGGTGGTGGCGCATGGCCTGATCGAAGGTCAGCCGCGTACCTGAACCCTGCTCCCGCAAAATCCACGCTTCATGGGTCAATTCCTCCATGGTCGCCTGACCACGCTTGGCCAGTGGATGCTGGGGCGCGCAGAACACCACCAATTCATCCTCGACCCAGCTCTGCACCTCAATGTCCGGATGGCTGCAATCGCCTTCGATTAGACCCAGATCAATTTCGTAATGGGCGACCTGGTGCACGATATTGGCAGTGTTTTGCACGTGCAGCTTCACCTGGCTTTCCGGATGGCGCTGCATGAATCCGCCGATCAGCAGCGTCGCCAGGTAATTGCCGATGGTCAGCGTGGCCCCGACCGCCAGCGAACCGAAGCCGGACTTGCCGTTGAGTAGGTCTTCGATCTCTTTGGCCTGGTCCAGCAATGCCACGGCCTGGGGCAGCAATTGCTTACCCAAGGCGTTGAGGCTCAGGCGCTTGCCGGCGCGGTCGAACAGTTGGCAGCTGGATTGACGCTCCAATTCAGTGATGGAAGTGCTGGCGGCCGACTGCGACAGATTGAGCAAGCCCGCGGCACGGGACACGCTTTCCTGCTGGGCGACAGCGACGAAGACTTGAAGTTGACGTAGAGTAAATCGCATATCGATATAACCGATAACCCTTATCTTAATAATCCATTTAACAGATATTGTCGCCGCCATTAGAATGCGATGCAATTGCGCAGATTACCGGCGCAGGCATCATTTCCAGGAGTCCCCCGTACATGAGCAACATGAACCACGAGCGTGTCCTCAGTGTTCATCACTGGAACGACACTCTGTTCAGCTTCAAGTGCACCCGCGATCCGGGCCTGCGCTTCGAGAACGGTCAGTTCGTGATGATCGGCCTGCAGCAGCCCAACGGCCGCCCGCTTATGCGCGCTTACTCGATTGCCAGCCCGAACTGGGAAGAGCATCTGGAATTCTTCAGCATCAAGGTCCCTGATGGTCCGCTGACTTCCCAGTTGCAGCACTTGAAGGAAGGCGACGAGATCATCATCAGCAAGAAGCCCACCGGCACGCTGGTGCTGGACGACCTCAAGCCTGGCAAGCATTTGTACCTGCTCAGCACCGGTACTGGCCTGGCGCCTTTCATGAGCGTCATCCAGGATCCGGAAACCTACGAGCGTTTCGAAAAAGTGATCCTGTGCCACGGCGTGCGTTACGTCAATGAAGTCGCCTATCGCGAATTCATCACCGAGCACCTGCCACAGAACGAGTTCTTCGGCGAAGCGCTACGCGAAAAGCTGATCTACTACCCCACCGTGACCCGCGAGCCGTTCGAGAACGAAGGTCGCCTGACCGACCTGATGCGCAGCGGCAAGTTGTTCCGCGACATCGGCCTGCCGCCGATCAACCCGCAAGATGACCGCGCGATGCTGTGCGGCAGCCCAAGCATGCTCGACGAAACCAGCGAAGTGCTCAACAGCTTCGGCCTGACCGTTTCGCCGCGTATGCGCGAGCCGGGTGATTACCTGATCGAGCGCGCGTTTGTAGAGAAGTAAGCTTCGGCATTTGCGGTGGCTGACCGACCGCCATCGCGAGCAGGCTCGCTCCCACACTGGATATGTATGACCACAAAATTTGGTGGTCGCTGCAAATCAGTTGTGGGAGCGAGCCTGCTCGCGATGGCAGCGACTTGGTCCAACTGACAGACCATAAAAAGCCCGCGCCGCCTGATGAAGGCCGCGCGGGCTTTTTCGTTTCCGGGTTTTATCCAGCCGTAGGAACGACTTCCAACACCCGAATCACCCCCGGCTCCGGGTAATGCCAGCGCACGTCCAGATCCCAGAACCGCGCACCGTATTCCCGTTCAGCTGTAGGAACCTGATACGCCGGGCGTGGGTCTTGGGCCAGGCATTGTTCGATCAGCTCCACCAAGGGCTCTTCGAGGCGCCTTGCGTGGTCGCGTGCCTGAAGCAGGGCAGAGTCCGCCCATTGGACTGGAATCAACTCAGGCGCGGCGCTGGCGATCCTGTTGGAGGCCGAGTCGATGATGTCCGCATAGGGGACGTAGGGCTTGATATCGAGCACGGGTGTGCCGTCCAACAGGTCGATGCCCGATATCCACAGTCGAGCGGCCTCCACCCGTTCTAGCTTCACCACCGACTGGCCGATACCGTTGGGGCGATGGGTGGCTCGGGTGGCGAAGACGCCCATGGATTTATTGCCACCCAGGCGCGGCGGCCGTACTTTCAATCGTGGCTTGTCTTCCAGGGCTTGATGGAACAGGAACAGCAACCAGACATGGCTGACCTGCTCCAGACCCTGCACGGCCTCGCCCTGGTCGAACGGCGCCACCAGCTCCAACACACCGCGCGCGGCCGGGGCCAGTTGTGGTTGGCGCGGAATGGCGAACTTCTCCTTGAAGCAGGAGCGTACGAAGCCGATGGGGGAGACGTTGTAGGTCATGGGCTGGGATCAAGGCAGGGTTGAAAGGGCATCATAGCGCGGGCGGCTGGTCTTGCCGTTTATGGCGGGGGCTTTTTTTGGGGGGGCGGCCGCCACCCCACCCCAAAAAAAAAAAAACACCCAACCCCCCCTCAAGAAATGGCAGCCCTTCGGCATTAGCCGCGAACGCGCAGCGTCAGGCCCTTGAGGAAGTTGCGCAGCAATTGGTCGCCACACGGCCGGTAGTTGGTATGGCCGAACTTGCGGAACAATGCGCTCAGTTCCGGCTTGGACACCGGGAAGTCGGCGGCCTTGAGGATGGCGTGCATGTCGTCTTCCTTCAGCTCGAAGGCCACCCGCAGCTTCTTCAGGATGATGTTGTTGGTGACCGGCACTTCGATCGGCTGCGGCGGACGGCTTTCGTCCTTGCCGCGCTTGAAGATCACCAGCCCGTCGAGGAAATGCGCCATGACCAGGTCGGGGCAGAACACAAAGCCTTCTTCTTCATCTTTCTTGAGGTAACCGGCCAAATCTTCCAGGGAGATTTCCAAGCCGCCCAGCTTGATGATCTCGACGACTTTTTTGTCGCTGATGTCGAGCATGTAGCGCACGCTGCGCAGTACGTCGTTGTGAATCATGTGTGCAATCCTGATGAAGGCAGTGGGCGCCCCGGTTCGGTGCGGCGCCGGAAAATTAGAATTTCTCTTTGGCAGACAGGTAGCGCCATTGGCCCAACGGCACCTTGCCGATCGACACGCCGCCTATGCGGATGCGGCGGATGGCAACGACCTTGAGCCCGACGGCCTGGCAAAACAGCGCGATAACGCCCGGTTGCGGGTTCTTCATGGCGAAGCGCAGGCGGTTCTCGTTCTGCCAGCTGGCCTTAACCGCCGGCAATTCCTTGCCTTTATAGGTCAGGCCGTGGTTCAAGCGATTGAGACCGTGGGCGACCATCTCGCCCTCGACTTCCACCACATACTCCTGCTCGATCTTGGCCGCGTCGGCGGTGAGCTTGCGCAGGATTTTCCAGTCCTGGGTGAATACCAAAAGGCCGCTGGCGCCAGCCTGCAAATCGGCGCTGGCGGTCAGGCGCAGGAAGTGGCCCTTGAGCGGGCGCTTGCCGAAGCGATGTTCTTCGCTCAAGGTCTGTGGCCCCAGAGTTGCCATTGCCGCGTCGACATCCATGCCAGCCGGGACGTTCAGCAGGAGGGTCACAGGCTCTGGCGCGGTGGCCTTGGCTTGGGGGTCGAGTTCGACCTTTTGGGTGGTGACCTTGAACTGCGGTTCATCGATGACTTCGCCGTCCACGGTGACCCAGCCGCCCTCGATGAACAGCTCAGCCTCCCGACGGGAACAGCCGACGAGTTCGATGAGACGCTTGGAGAGACGAATCGGGTCAGTCATGACGGGGCCGTAACAAAAAGGGGTGGGCATTGTACCTGTCTGGCGCCGGTTAATCGCGGGTCCATTTGCCTCATGCCGTTTTTAGCCGCGCCCCGCTTTCAGATCGGGCTGCTTGTAGCGCATATGCAGCAGCGGGTAGGGCTGGTCCATGCCATCCTTTGCCGAGCGACCGATAACTTCGAACCCTTGCTTGAGATAAAAGCCAAGGGCTTGCGGGTTCTGTTCGTTGACGTCCAGTTCATCGGCGTTCAGGTGTTCGATGGCATAGCGCAGCAATTGTTTGCCCAGGCCTTGGCCGCGATGCTCGGGGTCGATGAAGAGCATTTCGATCTTGCCAGCCGCGACCCCGGCGAACCCTGTGATGCGCTGGCGTGAATCACGGGTGCAGATGAGCATCACCGCGTCCAGGTAACGGGTGAGCACGAGGTTTCTGAGCAGTTCGATATAACTGTCGGGCAGGAAATCATGGGTGGCCCGTACCGATGCCTCCCAGACCCGGGTCAGTTCCTGATAATCGCTCGGTTTCGGTGTGTGGATGACCGAATGCTGGCGCATGTCCGCCTGTTCCTTGTGGTGGAGTTTTCTTGTCTGCATACGATAGCCGTAAAAAAGCCCTGCTTCTTGTTACAGAGCAGGGCTTCAGAAAGTTTTTTTTAGAGGCGGCGAGTGGCTGGCAAACAACCTGTGGCGAGGGAGCTTGCTCCCGCTCGATTGCGTAGCAATCGCAAGGATAGGGCTACTTCGTAGCCCAGCGGGAGCAAGCTCCCTCGCCACAAAAGCCTATTCGGCTTGAGCCCAGGCCTGGATCAACCGATCTGCTCAGCCCACAAGTCATACTCGTCGGCGTCGGTGACCTTGCACCACACCTTGTCGCCTGGCTTGAGATTGCTGCCGTTGTCGATGAACACGTTGCCGTCGATTTCCGGAGCATCGAAGAAGCAGCGGCCGACGGCACCTTGTTCGTCGACTTCGTCCACCAGCACTTCGATCTCACGGCCGATGCGCATTTGCAGGCGCGCCGAGCTGATGGCCTGCTGGTGCGCCATGAAGCGCTCCCAACGGTCCTGCTTGACGTCATCCGGCACCACGTCCAGGTTCAGGTCGTTGGCCGGTGCGCCTTCGACGGGCGAGTACTGGAAGCAGCCGACGCGGTCGAGCTGGGCTTCGGTCAGCCAGTCCAGCAGGTACTGGAAGTCTTCTTCGGTTTCGCCCGGGAAGCCGACGATGAAGGTCGAGCGGATGATCAGCTCGGGGCAGATTTCACGCCAGTTCTTGATGCGCGCCAGGGTCTTGTCTTCGAAAGCCGGGCGTTTCATGGCCTTGAGGACTTTCGGGCTGGCGTGCTGAAACGGGATGTCCAGGTACGGCAGGATCTTGCCGGCGGCCATCAGCGGGATCAGCTCGTCGACGTGCGGGTACGGGTAGACGTAATGCAGGCGGACCCAGACACCGAGGGTGCTGAGGGCTTCGCACAGTTCGGTCATGCGGGTTTTCACCGGCGCGCCGTTCCAGAAGCCGGTGCGGTACTTGACGTCGACGCCGTAGGCGCTGGTGTCCTGGGAAATCACCAGCAATTCCTTGACGCCGGCCTTGACCAGGCGCTGGGCTTCGTCGAGCACGTCGCCCACCGGACGGCTCACCAGTTTGCCGCGCATCGAGGGGATGATGCAGAAGCTGCAGCTGTGGTTGCAGCCTTCGGAAATCTTCAGGTAAGCGTAGTGACGCGGGGTCAGCTTGATGCCTTGTGGCGGCACCAGGTCGATCAGCGGATTGTGGTCCTGGCGCGGCGGCACGACTTCATGCACGGCGTTGACCACTTGTTCGTACTGCTGCGGCCCGGTCACGGACAGCACGCTCGGGTGCACGTCGCGGATGTTGCCTTCTTCCACGCCCATGCAGCCGGTTACGATGACCTTGCCGTTTTCCTTGATGGCTTCGCCGATCACTTCAAGGGATTCGGCCTTGGCCGAGTCGATGAAGCCACAGGTGTTGACCACCACCACGTCGGCGTCCTGGTAGGTGGACACAACGTCATAACCTTCCATGCGCAGCTGGGTCAGGATGCGCTCGGAGTCGACCAGCGCTTTCGGGCAACCCAGGGATACGAAGCCAACCTTGGGATTGGCTGGCGCGGTAGTGGTGGACATGTCTAACCTCGGTGTAGGGGGATCGTCTCTTGCGGAGACAGGGCGCCTGACGCGCCTCTGATCAAAAAGTGCGCAATTCTATCCGTGGTCGCCGCACTTGACCAGCTTTATACCGGGAAATACGACGAGTGCTGCGCTATGCTTCGCGCCTTTGCCTTCTGGCGAACGCTGCAGTCAACAGAACGTCTGTAACAAAGCGTAAAACCGCCCATGCTGCGTCACAAGAGCGTACGGCTTCTTTCAAGAAGGCAGGTCTGGAAATCAGGAGTGTTGGATGGGTCATGCAGGTAGTCAGGCGGCGGGCGCCGAGCATTCGGCAGCCAAACCGCTGAGCATGCTGGTCGCGGCGGTCGGGGTGGTTTATGGCGACATTGGCACGAGCCCGCTGTACACCCTTAAAGAAGTGTTTTCCGGTGGTTATGGCGTGCCCGTCAACCATGACGGGGTGCTGGGAATCCTGTCGCTGATTTTCTGGTCGCTGATCTGGGTCGTGTCCATCAAGTACATGATGTTCGTCCTTCGCGCGGACAACCAGGGCGAAGGCGGAATCATGGCCTTGACTGCCCTGGCGCGGCGCGCGGCGGCCGGCAGGGCGCGGCTGCGTACGTTGTTGGTGATCTGCGGCTTGATCGGTGCGGCGCTGTTCTATGGCGACAGCATGATCACCCCGGCGATCTCGGTATTGTCGGCGGTCGAAGGCCTGGGCCTCGCATTCGAAGGCATCGACCACTGGGTGGTGCCGCTATCGGTGGTGGTGCTGGTGGCGTTGTTCCTGATCCAGCGCCACGGCACCGCGCGCATTGGCATCCTCTTTGGACCGATCATGGTGACCTGGTTCCTCGTCCTCGGCGCCTTGGGCGTGTATGGCATCAGCCAGCACCCGGAAGTATTGAACGCAGTGAACCCGGCCTGGGCCGTGCGTTTCTTTGTCGTCCACCCGGGCATGGGCGTAGCGATCCTTGGCGCGGTGGTGCTGGCGCTGACCGGGGCCGAAGCGCTGTACGCCGACATGGGCCACTTCGGCCGTAAACCCATCGCCCGTGCCTGGTTCATCCTCGTGCTGCCGGGCCTGATGCTCAACTATTTCGGCCAGGGCGCCTTGCTGCTCGGTGATCCTGAAGCGGCGCGCAACCCGTTCTATCTGCTGGCGCCGAGCTGGGCATTGCTGCCCTTGGTGGGCCTGGCGACGCTGGCGACGGTGATTGCCTCGCAAGCGGTGATCTCCGGCGCGTTCTCCCTGACGCGCCAGGCAATCCAGCTCGGCTACATCCCGCGCATGTACATCCAGCACACCTCCAGCGCCGAACAGGGCCAGATCTACATCGGCGCGGTGAACTGGTCTTTGATGGTCGGCGTGGTCTTGCTGGTGCTGGGCTTCGAGTCGTCCGGAGCGCTTGCATCGGCCTACGGCGTGGCGGTGACCGGTACGATGTTGATGACCACGATCCTGGTCTCCGCCGTGATCCTGTTGCTATGGAAATGGCCGCCGCTGCTGGCGGTGCCGGTGCTGTTCGGTTTCTTGCTGGTAGATGGGCTGTACTTCGCCGCCAACGTGCCGAAAATCATCCAGGGCGGCGCATTCCCGGTCATAGCCGGCATCGCCTTGTTCGTATTGATGACCACCTGGAAACGCGGCAAGCAGCTGTTGGTGGAGCGGCTGGACGAAGGGGCGTTGCCGCTGCCGGTCTTCATCAGCAGCATCCGCGTGCAGCCGCCGCACCGGGTCCAGGGCACGGCGGTGTTCCTGACGGCGCGCTCGGATGCGGTGCCCCATGCGCTATTGCACAATCTGCTGCACAACCAGGTGCTGCATGAGCAGGTGGTGTTGCTGACAGTGGTCTACGAAGACATTCCCCGCGTGCCGCCACAACGGCGTTTCGAGGTCGATGCCTATGGCGAGGGCTTCTTCCGGGTGATCCTGCATTTCGGTTTTACCGACGAGCCGGACGTGCCCGAGGCGCTCAAGCTCTGTCATTTGGACGACCTGGATTTCAGTCCGATGCGCACCACCTATTTCCTCAGTCGCGAGACTGTTATCGCCTCCAAGCTGGAGGGCATGGCGCGTTGGCGTGAGTCGTTGTTTGCTTTCATGTTGAAAAATGCCAACGGCAACCTGCGCTTTTTCAATCTGCCGTTGAATCGGGTGATTGAATTGGGGACGCAGGTGGAGATGTAGCACCGGGAAACAAAAAGCCCCCACTGCCTTGCGGCGGTGGGGGCTTTTGTCTGGCTTGCCCCCCGCTTATTGCACGGCAGGCTTGGTTTGGCGCTTGTCGATCTCGCCGATCAGGCGCTTGGCCAGGGCCGGGTAGTTTTCATCGAAGTGGTGGCCGCCCGGCAACTTGATGACTTCGCCCACGGCAGTCTTGTCGGTGCAGCCGCTTTCGTTGGCCTCTTCGGCACCGTAGATGCACACCACTTTTTCGGCGGGCAGCTTGGCCATCTCCGGGCCGGTGGCGGCTTCGGTGCCGGCGTTGCCGAGCCAGCCCTCGACTTCGATTTCGAAGCTGCCGGTGCGAGCGAAGGCGAGCAGGATGATTGCATCGACCCGCTGTTGCTCTGTCGCCGGTAGACGGTTGTAGATCGCCGGCAGCACATCGGCGCCGAAGGAGTAGCCGGTCAGGATGAAGCGCTTGGTGCCCCAGATCTGGCGGTAGTGCTGCATCAGCTCGGTCAGGTCGGCGGCGCTCTGTTCGGGGCTCTTGTGCTGCCAGTAGTAACGCAGGGTGTCGATGCCGACGACCGGGTAGCCGACCTTGGCCATTTCATCGGCCACGTCGCGGTCCAGGTCACGCCAGCCACCGTCGCCAGAGAGAAACAGCGTCACGGTATCCCGGGCCTGGCTGGCGGGCACCTCCACCACCGGGATGCTCAGGCCGCCCTTGCCCTTTTCGGCACCTACCAGGATCTTGCGCAGTTCATTGTTCAGCACTTGCGGCAGGTTGATGTCGTAGTCGCTGATGCTGGTTTCGGCATTGTGTTGATCACGAACGAACCCGGCGCTGGTGTCGTCGGGGTTATCGTTCCAGGCGACCAGCCAGTGACCGTGTGCGGCGCTCTTGGGCAGCAGGTGCGTGCAGCCCGGTTTTTCCAGGGCCAGGTCCACCGAGACGGCCCGGGCATTGTCGTCCTTCTGCTCGGCCAACCAGCGCCAGGCCAGCACGGCGCCGGGGCCGATGCCGCTGACCAGCGTGGCCGGGCCGTGGAGTTGTCTCAGGCCGGCCTGTAGAGCACGGCCTTGCAACATGCAGTCCTTGGGCAGGATCACTTGGACGATCTGTGCCGAGCCGCTGCGGCTGAGGGTCGTCAACTGGGTGTCGCTGAGCTTTTGGTCCTCATTCACGGCCACCAGCACCTGGGCGCGGGGCTTGGTGCCGGGGATGACGCGCGTCATTGGCACGCCGTCGGCGGGTTCCAGTTGTTCCAGGGTCGGTTGCGGGGCAGGGCGGTTCCAATACCAGTAGCCGCCACCGAGAATCACAGCCAGCACCAGCAGGGCGGCCACTACGTATCGCCACGAGCGTTGCATCATCAGCGTTTCACCAATCCAGTCAGGCCGCCTGCAATCAGGGCGGCGGTATCAGCCAGCGCAACCAGCGGATCGAGTCCGGCGGGCACGGCCATGTAACGAGGTTCCCAGTCAGGCTGGAATTTGTCTTTGAAGCGGCGCAGCCCCTGGAAATTGTAAAGCTGCTCGCCACGGCGAAACACCATCGAGCCCAGGCGCTGGGTCAGCGGTGCGCCGCGACGCGGCTGCAAGCCCGACAAAGGGACCATGCCGAGACTGAAGCGAGCGTAGCCATGGTTTTTGTAATGCTGAATCAGGCCGACCATCATGAATTCCATGGTCAGCTTCGGCGCGTCGGGGTGGGCGCGCATCAGGTCGAGGCTGGCCAATTCGTGGTTGTGGGTTTCCAGCAGGTTGGCGAATGCCACCGGCCGGCCTTCGAAACGAATCACCGCGATGCGGAAATGCTTGAGGTAGTCATCGCTGAATCGTCCGAGGGAGAAGCCTTTTTCCCGGACGTTCTTGCCGGTCAGCCAGGCGTCGGAGATGACTTTCAGTTCGTCCATGGGCGCCTGGCCCGGCTCGTGGATTTCCAGCGACAGGCCATCGCGGGTGCCGCGATTCCAGGTGTAGCGCAGGTCCTTCATCTCTTTGCCCTTGGCTTCGAGATCGAAACGTTTGAGGTCGACTCGCGCCTCTTCGCCCAGCTTGATCGCGGTCAGACCGATGTCCATGTAGTAAGGCAGGTTCTCGGCGCGTACCTGGTAGAACACTGGCCGGGCGTGATAGATGTCGCACAGGTCGCGGAACTGCCAGATCATTTCCGCCCGTTGCTGGGTCGGCCCGATCGGGTCGTACAGCGCGACAAGGCTGCGGCCGCGACGGGCGTACATCAAAAATGCCTCGTCGTTGGGGTGAAACAGCAGCGCCTTGTCGCCGGTCAGGGCCAAGCCGCCGTCGGGTTGAGACGATGCCATGAGAATGGTCTTGGCGCGTTCCAGCTCTTGTGCCGTAGGCAAGTGAATCACCGGCCGCGCGGTGCGCAGCAACCAGGTCAGCGAAACCACCACCAGCAGCACCGCGGCACCGAGCAATGAGCGCAGGCCGCGGGGAGCGTCGGCATCCAGGGTGAATTGCCACCACAGTTGATGGCTGTAGGGCACGTCCTGATAGGCGAACAGCAACAGCCAGATCGACGCCCCCAGGACGCACAGGCTAGCGATCAAGAACAACGGCGAAAAAGGCAACTCGGTCAGGCGACTCGGCCTGTAGAACGAACGCCGGAAGATCGACAGCAGGGCAGCAGTCAAGGTCAGCAGCGTGGCTTCTTCCCAATCAAAGCCCTTGAGCAGCGAGAGCAGGGCACCCACCAGCAATAACACGGTGGTGAGCATCCAGGCGGCAGACAGGCGACGGCGCAAGCCTTGGGCCAGCATCAGGCACAGCACGCCAATCAGGCTGGCGCCAAAGTGCGAGGCATCCACCAGGCGGTGAGGAATCAGAAAGCCAATGTGCTCCAAGCGCGTGTCGATTTCGGGTGTCACCCCGGAAAACAGCAGCACCACGCCCGACAAAAACACCAGCACGGCCAGGATCGGTGCCGCGAAACCTGACGCCGCCCGCAAGGACTGGCGTGTCTGGAAGAGTCGTTGCGCCTCATTGATCAACAGCAGCACGCACGCTACCAGCATCGGCAGCAGCACGTAGATCAAGCGATACAGCAGCAAGGCGGCGGCCAGCGGCGCGGCACCCAGCTTGTCGGCAAACGCGGCCAGCAGGATCGCCTCGAACACCCCGACCCCGCCCGGCACGTGGCTGAGTACACCGGCGGCCAGCGCGAGCAAGTACACCAGCAGGAACGGACCGAACGGGGGCGCTTCGGGCAGCAACAGATAGAGCACCGTCGCGGCAGCTGCGACGTCCAGCGCGGTAATCACCAATTGCAGGAGCGTCAGGCGTCGGCCGGGCAGCCGCAAGGTCCGGCGACCGGCCCTGACCAGCAGGCTGTCGCGGTAGGGTTGGTCCGGCAAGCGACGGCGATAGATGCCCACCGCCAGCACGCCAGTCAGCAGCAGCACCGCGACGGCGATCGATCCCAGCAACGTGGCTGGAAGATGCAAGGCGGCGGATGCCGCAGGCAGATTGCTCAGTGTCGCCAGGGCGGCCAAGGGCGGCAGGGCACAGCCCAGCGACAGGCTGGCGAACAACGTCATATGGGCGACATCCGTCGCCCCCAGGCCATGGCGAGCATACAGGCGATAACGAACCGAGCCGCCCGACAGCAGCGACAGGCCGATGGCGTTGCCAATGGCGAAAGCGCTGAAGCCCCCTAGCACCAGGGTTTGCGGCGGCAGCTTCACCCCCGCGTAGCGGGTGGCGGACCACTCATAGCCCAGCAGAATGACAAAACCGGCCACGGTCGCGGCGATCGCGCCGAGCAGGGCCGGCCTCGGCACCTCGAGGATCGAGTCGTGAAGGGCGTAAAGGTCGAGCTCGCTCAACAGATGGCGGCAGGCGATCAAGGCAATTGCAAACAGGAGCAGCGTGACAGCGAGGCCGATCGGGTGCCGGTACTGGCTGATCCGCTCCATCCAGCGCAATCGCTCGGCCTTGATCGGTTGTGTCGCAGAAACAGTGTCTTGTGGGTCAGACGAGTGGGCGCGCATCAATCACCTCTTGAGCTATGCGCGACAGGATGGGGGTATCCAGCCAAGTTACCAATCCCTGCGGTGGAAAATATTACAAAATATTTGTCATGGAGTTTTTTCGACACGCACAAAAAAGGCCACTCTTTCGAGTAGCCTTTCTTGATGTTTGGTTGCGGGAGCCGGATTTGAACCGACGACCTTCGGGTTATGAGCCCGACGAGCTACCAGACTGCTCCATCCCGCGTCTGTGTGGCGGCATTCTACAGGCGAACGCCAGAGTGTCAACCGTTAATAGGGGGCTGGGTGAAATAAACGACGAGTTCACCTAAATACACGAAAACAAAAGAAAATTGTCCTACAACCATCAGCAAGGGCTTAGGTTGATAGAAGCGCCATGGGGCGCAGGCGCATAAATCATGCGCGCACAAAAAAGGCCACTCTTTCGAGTAGCCTTTCTTGATGTTTGGTTGCGGGAGCCGGATTTGAACCGACGACCTTCGGGTTATGAGCCCGACGAGCTACCAGGCTGCTCCATCCCGCGTCTGTGAGGCGGCATTCTACAGAAGATCGACGGGCTGTCAACCCTTGTTCAGGAAAAACATGTTCCGCTTCAAGCGGTTAGCCTAGACCCAGGGCAAGGGTTCGCGCTGTGACGCAAGCCGGGCAAGGGCTGGCGCCCTATCGGCGGGCTCTGGGTGATTGAGGAAATACATCCATGTAGGAATTTTCACGGTTCAACGAAGGATCTTTCAAAGCACTGGTGCTATATACAGGTTCGAATGAGATACTGGCGCCCCGAATCAATCCGTGTGCCGCTTCTCTCATGACGCAACGCAAAATCATCCACGTCGACTGCGACTGCTTCTATGCCGCTATCGAGATGCGTGATGATCCGCAGCTGGCCGGCAAGCCATTGGCGGTCGGCGGCTCGGCGGACCGGCGCGGCGTAATCGCGACCTGCAACTATGAGGCCCGGGCCTATGGCGTGCGCTCTGCCATGTCTTCCGGCCATGCGCTGAAGCTCTGCCCTGACCTGACCATCGTCAAGCCGAGGATGGACGCCTACCGAGAGGCGTCGAAGGAAATCCACACGATCTTCAGCGATTACACCGATCTGATCGAGCCGCTGTCCCTCGACGAGGCTTACCTGGATGTCTCCGCCAGCGCGCATTTTGGCGGCAGCGCCACGCGTATTGCCCAAGACATTCGCCGGCGTGTCTCCAATCAGCTGCACATCACCGTGTCCGCTGGCGTTGCGCCGAACAAGTTTCTCGCCAAGATCGCCAGTGATTGGAAGAAGCCCAATGGCTTGTTTGTCATCACCCCCGACCAAGTGGAAGATTTCGTCTCGGCATTACCGGTGAATAAACTCCACGGTGTTGGCAAGGTCACCGCCGACAAGTTGAACAGGCTCGGGATCACCGATTGTTCACAGTTGCGTCAGTGGGACAAGCTCGCCCTGGTGCGTGAATTCGGCAGTTTTGGCGAGCGCCTCTGGAGCCTTGCCCGTGGGATCGATGAGCGTCTGGTGCACAACGACAGCCGTCGTCAGTCCATCAGCGTGGAAAACACCTACGACGTTGATCTGCCCGATCTGAAAAGCTGCCTGGACAAGTTGCCGGAGCTGATGGAAACCCTCAGCGGGCGCATGGCGCGGATCGACAGCAGTTACCGCCCGGGCAAGCCATTCGTCAAAGTCAAATTCCATGATTTCACCCAGACTACCCTGGAGCAGTCCGGGGCCGGGCGGGATCTGGGCAGTTACCAGCTTTTGTTGACCCAGGCCTTCAACCGTGGCGGCAAGCCGGTGCGGTTGTTGGGGATCGGGGTACGGTTGGAGGATTTGCGGGGAGGGTATGAACAGTTGGAGCTGTTTGATCGGTAAGCGCTCGTTGTGGTGAGGGATAATCCCCTCACCACAGGGGAACATCCCTCGTTCAGCCAGGTTCAACTCGCCCCTGGATCCGCCACCAACCGTCCGCCATCCTTGGTCAACGCCTTCAGAAACTCGGTCTGCAGTTCCGGATCGTTGCGGGTCAGTTCGATCAGGCTTTGCTCCAGCTCACTGGCTTCTTCTTCAAGGCCCAGTTCCGACAGGCGTTTGACCCGGTGAACCCACTGGCTCACTTCGTCATCTTCCAGGTCGTCATAGATCAATGCGTGGGCTTCGACCAATTTGCCGCGCAGGGTGCTGCTGATGCTCAGCGACGAGTCGGTATGCACCTCGTCCTGGGCATCCGTCACGCTGATCTGCAATTTGCCGAACTGGCTCAGGTCATGTTCGGCGAACGGGCTTTCCAGCAGGTTCAAGCGCAGCACCCCGTTGCGGTCGGTGCTCATCTCGAATGTCTGGCGAGCGGCCTTCACCTGTACCGGGCGTTCGCTCCAGGGCAGGCTCGAGTGCTCGGTGCGCTTGTCGCGCTGGATTTCGTCGATACCGGCCAGGTTTTGTTGCGCTCGACCGTTGGAAGGTACGTTCATGAATGGGTTCAGGCCGGCGAAACCGTAGCTGATCCAGTCACGGGTCGCGGTGTCAGGCAAGGTGCCCAGGGCGAACACATTGACCACGTTCGCGCCGACACCGGCCACCACCGCCACCGCGCCCAGCGGGATCTCATAGACCTCGCGCCATGGCTGGTAGGGCGTGTAGCGATCGTAGTGCCGGGTGACTTCGAATTCAGTGACCTCGAAAGTCTTTTGCTCGTTGATCCGAACCCGACGCTGCGGTAAGTCGAGCACCTTGGGCTCGCCCACATCGATCTGCAGACTATGGTCGAGCAGCTTGCGCTCGATCCGTTCTTCGTGCTCGTTGCGTTGCGACATCTGGTTGGCGCAGCCGCTGACCAACAGGGCGCCGCACAGTGCGGCGCCCCCGAGGCCTAAGGTGTTTCGCTTGAACATGACGTCTCTATCTGGTCTCAGCGGCGGATACGAGCCTGGAGGAAGGACAGCACTTCGGCGACCGGTAGCGCTTGCGGCTCGGCCTCGGTGCGGCTCTTGTATTCCAGGTTGCCTTCGGCCAGGCCGCGATCACTGACTACGATCCGGTGCGGGATACCGATCAGTTCCATGTCGGCGAACTTGATACCGGGGCTGGTTTTCTTGTCGCGGTCGTCCAGCAGCACCTCGAAGCCAGCGGCCGTCAATTCGGCGTAGAGCTTGTCGGTCGCTTCGCGAACCTGTTCGGTTTCATAGCGCAGCGGCACCAGCGCGACCTGGAAGGGCGCCAGTGTGTCGCTCCAGATGATCCCGTTCTCGTCGTTGTTCTGCTCGATGGCAGCGGCCACCACGCGGGATACACCGATGCCGTAGCAGCCCATCTGCAGGGTGACCGGCTTGCCGTTGTCGCCCAGCACCTCGCATTTCATCGCCTTGCTGTACTTGTCGCCCAGCTGGAAGATGTGTCCGACTTCGATACCGCGCTTGATTTCCAGAGTGCCCTTGCCGTCCGGGCTTGGATCGCCGGCCACCACGTTGCGCAGGTCCGCGACGGCTGGAACCGGCAGGTCGCGCTCCCAGTTCACGCCGAAATAATGCTTGTCGTCGATGTTGGCGCCGATGGCGAAATCGCTCATCAGCTCCACCGAGCGATCAATGATGATCGGCAGCGGCAGGTTCAGCGGGCCGAGGGAGCCGGCGCCGGCGCCGATGGCGTCGCGCAGCTCGGCGTCGGTGGCCATGACCAATGGGCTTGCGACGCCAGGCTGGTTGGCCGCCTTGATTTCATTGAGCTCGTGATCGCCGCGGACGATCAGGGCGATCAGCTTGCCTTCTTCTTCCGCGCGCACGATCAGGGTCTTGATGGTGCGTTCGATCGGCAGGTTGTAGCCTTCCACCAACTGGGCGATGGTCTTGGTGTTGGGTGTGTCCACCAGGCGCAATTCTTCGGTCGGCGCGGCGCGGGACGTTTCCCGTGGCACGGCTTCGGCTTTCTCGATGTTCGCGGCGTAGTCGGAGCCGTTGCTGAAGACGATGTCGTCTTCGCCGGACTCGGCCAGTACGTGGAATTCGTGGGAGCCGGCACCGCCAATGGAGCCGTTGTCGGCTTCAACCGGGCGGTATTTCAGGCCCAGGCGGGTGAACACGTTGCAGTACGCCTGGTGCATGCGGTCGTAAGTAACCTGCAGCGACGCCAGGTCGGCGTGGAACGAGTAGGCGTCCTTCATGATGAACTCGCGACCGCGCATCAGGCCGAAGCGCGGACGGATCTCGTCACGGAACTTGGTCTGGATCTGATACAGGTTGATGGGCAGCTGCTTGTAGCTGCTCAACTCGTTGCGCATCAGGTCGGTGATCACTTCTTCGTGGGTCGGGCCTGCGCAGAAGTCGCGACCGTGACGGTCCTTGATGCGCAGCAGCTCGGGGCCGTACTCCTCCCAGCGTCCCGATTCCTGCCACAGCTCGGCCGGTTGGGTGCTCGGCATCAACACTTCCAGAGAGCCGGCGGCGTCCATTTCTTCACGGACGATGGCTTCGACCTTGCGCATGACCCGCAGGCCCATCGGCAGCCAGGTGTACAGGCCGGAGGCGAGTTTGCGGATCATACCGGCACGCAGCATCAGCTGGTGGCTGATCACGACGGCGTCGGAAGGCGTTTCTTTCTGTGTGGCGAGCAAAAATTGACTGGTGCGCATGGTTGGCCGTTGTCGGTTGCTGATGACGAGAAGTGACGCAGCATTGTACGGGCGAGATGCCCTGGCGTACAGGCGCGTGGCCTGTTGCCGGATCCAGGCGCCGCTTTCTCGGCGCCTGCTGAGCTTTCCTACGATTCTTGGGCCTACGACTCTTGGGCGGGCCGGGTCGGCGTCGATTTCGACTCCGGCTCTGACTCCGTTCCGTGCGTCGAGTCCTGGCGGCGATTTTCCTGATACCAGTGGAGCGCGATCAGCAGCAAGGTTGGAACGCCGAGCAGGGCGGTGATCAGGAAGAAATCGTGATAGCCGAACTTTTCCACCATGACCCCGGAATACCCACCGATCAGGCGCGGCAGCAAGAGCATGATCGAGCTGAGCAGGGCGTACTGGGTTGCGGAAAATTTCAGGTTGGTCAGGCTGGACAGGTACGCGACGAATGCCGAGGTCGCCAGGCCGGAGCTGAAATTGTCCAGGGAGATGGTGACAATCAGCATCTCCAGGTCGGCGCCCATCCCCGTGAGCATCAAGAACAGGATATTGGTGGCCGCCGAGGACACGCCCCCAATGAACAGGATCGGCAAGATGCCGAATCGCACGATGAGCAGGCCGCCCATGCCGGCGCCCACCAGCGTCATGATCAGCCCGAATATCTTGCTGACGCTGGCGATCTGGTCCTTGGTAAATCCTTGGTCGATGTAGAACACGTTGGCCATGACGCCCATGACCGTGTCGGACATCCGGTATGTGGCGATCAGGCCGAGCAGCAGCAGCGCCTGCCAGCGGTAGCGCAGGATGAAGTCATTGACGGGGGTGAGCACCGGCGCCAGGCCGCGACGGCCCATCGACGACAAGCACATGACAGTCAGGAGGATATAGAGGATGGCGCGCAGGAACGCCCGGTCCTCGAGCAGCAGGTCGAGCAGGCTGACGCCCTCGAACAGCACGCTGGCGAAGTCGGTGTTATAGAGTTGGGTGAACATGGCCGGGACCGACACCAGGAGCACGATCAGGACGAACACCGATGCGAGCTGATGGACGAAGGTATAGCGCCCGGCCTGCAACTGTGTGCGCAGTGGCACCGGGGGCTCGCGCATGAAAAGTGAGGTCAGCAAGGCGGGCACCATCAGCACGCCGAACAACAGGTACGTGCCCGCCCAGGCCGAATGTTTGTAGCTGAACCCGGTGGAGCCGAAGCCCTCGGCGAAAAACAGCGCGCCGGCCGTGGCCAGCAGGGCGGCGACCCGGTAGCCGGACATGTAGCTGGCGGCCAATGCGGCCTGGCGGGTGTCGTCTACGATTTCCAGTCGATAGGCATCGACGGCGATGTCTTGGGTGGCGGAGGCGAAGGCCACTATCACCGCGATTGCGATCAGCCAGGACAAGTGCTTTTGCGGATCGCAGAAACCCATGCCCACCAGGCCCAGGATGACCAGCCCTTGGGACAGCACCAGCCAGGATCGGCGGCGTCCCAGCTTGCCCAGCAGTGGCAGGCGCCATTGGTCCAGCAATGGCGACCAGACCCATTTGAAGGCGTAGGCGAGGCCGATCAGGCTGGCGTAACCAATGGTCTCGCGAGCCACGCCGGCTTCGCGCAACCAGACCGAGAGCGTGGAAAACACCAGCATGTACGGCAAGCCGGCGGCGAAGCCAAGCAGCAACAGCACGAGCGTCGAAGGACTGGCATAGGCGGCGAGGGCGGCGCGCCAGGTTTTACGGGGCATGGGCTGGAGTCTGCCTCAAAAATTGCGAAAACAAAGCGCGCACTCTAACCGCTGTGCTCTACCGGGCGCCAGCCATGGCGCTGAATATCAACACGATTATTCAGGACACTGATCCCCTCCGTGCGCAAGCGCGCGCGTTGTTCGTCCCCTGAGGGGCTTCCCACCGGCAGGCTGATCCGACCGCCGGCACCGAGCACGCGATGCCACGGCAGCTTCGTGTCGCCGGGCAATTGGCTGAGGGTTCGTCCGACCCAGCGCGCGGCGCGGCCCAGCCCGGCCATTTCGGCGAGTTGACCGTAGGTTACGACTTTGCCGGCAGGCACCTGTGCCAGAGTGAGGTAAAGCGTGGTGCGGCGGATTTGGGCGGCGTTCTCGGTGGCCGAAGAGGCGTCAGTCACAAGCGCGGTTCCTGAAAGTGTCCGTCTGTAGATTAATTCCTACAGGGCGGGTTGATAAATGAACTCATCTTCCATACGTGGGTCAGTCGTTGCTGAGGTGTCATCCTGGGGGATAATGCCGCCTTTTCATCGCAAACTTGAGCCCATTATCGCTTATGTTGTCCAGAACCCTGCTTTGCCTAGCTGTTACGAGCGCCTCCATGCCTTTGCTTGCCGATACCGTCTGGTTGAAGAACGGCGACAAGCTCAGCGGCAAGATCACCGTTTTCGACGGCGGCAAGTTGCTGATCCAGACCGATTATGCCGGCGCGGTCCCTATCGATTGGAAACAGGTCAAGACCCTTGAAAGCGACCAGCAGTTGTTGGTCAAGCAGGACGCTTACAGTGGCGAGAAAGCCAAGGCGTTGCAGGCGGCCGAGGATGGCAAGGTGACCTTGGCCAATGGTGATGTGCCCAAGACCGTCGAGCTGGCGAGCATCCAGCAGATTCTCAAGCCCAAGCCGGTGGTCGAGGATTTGGTGTGGAAGGGCAATATCGACGCCGCACTGGATTACCAGCGGGCGGAAAACGACACCGACGACTACGACATCGACTTCAAGACCTCGGCGCGCCACGGCAGGTGGCGGCACACCGCCGAAGGCGAATACAACCGCGAATTCCAGGACGACATAGTCTCGGCTGATAACTGGCGACTGGAGTACTCCCTCGACCGGTTCATCACCGATAAATGGTTCTGGCAAGGTCGGCTCAACTACAAGCGCGACAAAGTCGAGGACCTGGCCCGCCAGCGTGTCGTGGGTACCGGTCCGGGCTACCAGTTCTGGGACGACGAACTGGGTGCGTTCTCCCTGGGTTCGCTGCTCAACCGCACCGATTACGAGTACAGCGATGGCGGCAAGGACAACTTCTATTCCGTCGCCATGAAATGGGACTACAACCGTTACCTGATCGGCAAACGGGTTGAGTTTTTCACCAATGGCGAAGTCGGCAAGCCGCTGTCTGGCGTGGCGGATTATGCCTACGACGCAGAGTTGGGGTTGCGCTATAAAGTGACCGACTGGGCGTCACTCAATCTCAAGGCCGAGAAAGATGTCATCGAAGGGACGGAAGACAGCGACATCAGTAAGACGCGCTACACGGCTGGGTTCGGTGTGACCTGGTAATCCCAGGCTAATCAACGAACCCTCCTGTGGGAGCGAGCTTGCTCGCGATAGCGGTGGATCAGACAGACCGCTATCGCGAGCAAGCTCGCTTCCACAGTTTTTTTGTGCCTGAAAAATCAACAGACACAAAAAAGCCCCGCTTTTAAGGGCGGGGCTTCTTACTAAAGCAAGTACAAGTTAGATAACTTGAACTTCTTCAGCTTGCATGCCTTTCTGACCGCGGGTAGCGATGAAAGAAACCTGTTGGCCTTCTTTCAGGCTTTTGAAGCCGTCGGATTGGATAGCTTTGAAGTGAACGAACAGATCGTCACCGGATTGTGGAGTGATGAAGCCGAAGCCTTTTTCATCGTTGAACCACTTAACGGTACCGGTTTGGCGATTAGACATGGTGTAACTCCTTGAACAAAGATAACTGCGACTCAGGAAGAACCCTGGCCGAGACTGAGTGCAAAGAGCAGGAAAAATTCTTGTAGATGGTTGGATCGAAATTCAACATATCGTGTAGAGATTCTCAGTGACACAAGCAGCACAGTGACGCCACCTTAACCCTTTTTCCGGAACGTGCCAATGGTCTTTGCGAAGGTTTCTCGGTTTTAATGACTGACGGCGCTGACGGTTGCCGCCAGGGCCCGGAAATCAAGGTGGATCGGCGAGAATTGCGTCCCGCACTTTGAACCCGCCCCGCGCCCCGGTAAGATGCCGGACAGTTTTTTCCACCTCGCTATTTCAGGAAACCCGCCATGAGCATCAAATCGGACAAGTGGATTCGCCGCATGGCGCAAGAGCACGGCATGATCGAGCCCTTCGTAGAGCGCCAGATGCGTGGCGAAGGCGCCGACCGGCTGATTTCCTTCGGTGTTTCCAGCTACGGCTACGATGTGCGCTGCGCCGATGAATTCAAGGTGTTCACCAACATCAACTCGGCCACAGTCGACCCGAAGAACTTCGACGAGAAGAGCTTCGTCGACATCAAGAGCGATGTCTGCATCATTCCGCCGAACTCCTTCGCCCTGGCCCGCACCGTCGAGTATTTCCGTATTCCGCGCAACGTGCTGACCATTTGCCTGGGTAAAAGCACCTATGCCCGTTGCGGCATCATCGTCAACGTCACGCCGCTGGAACCGGAATGGGAAGGCCATGTGACCCTGGAGTTTTCCAACACCACGACCCTCCCGGCCAAGATCTACGCCAACGAAGGCGTGGCTCAGATGTTGTTCCTCGAATCCGATGAAGAGTGCGAAGTGTCCTATAAGGACCGGGGTGGCAAATACCAGGGCCAGCGCGGCGTGACACTGCCGCGCACCTGATTCTGACGAGCTGTTGGAATTCCTGGGCGGGCAGGCACTCTATGAAGTGTACTGCCCGTTTTTTTGCGTCAGCCCAATGGGCCTTCGCTCAGGAGTAGCTCTATGAAGATCGATCCGCGAATCAGTGCCGAACTGGCAAGTCTTGAGCCCAATCAGATCGGCGTCCTGGCTTGGTCACTGCTGGCCCATCCTGCTGAAGCGGCAGGCGGCATCCCCGGCCAGCCAGATCCCGATACCCCCAACGAGCAGCCAACCGAACCCGGCGAACCGACACTTCCCGACGAGCCGCCTCCTGCGCCCGTAGCCTGATCACATATGGCCCGTCAGTTGAAGCGAATGCGCTTTAGCTGACGGGCCATATTTCGTTGTCGCCAATCACGAAGATCTTGCAGTCGTTGTCCTGCTCGACCCGATAGCCTCCGGTGAACGCACCGAAGGCCGGCAGCAGGCTGACATCACTACCGAGGCGGAAACACGGAAGCCGAAGCCGTTGCCGGCCTTTGCCTGTCAAGTGATAGACCGGGTGCACATGCCCGGCCAGCACATGTCGGCTTGGGTGCGGCGTGGGTTCGTGTTGCACGGCGAACGGGCCCAGCAGCAGTGGCTCGGGTACGACGCGGATATTCATCGAGGGCGGTGGATCGCCAGCGCTCTTGTCGTGATTGCCACGTATGAGCGTGATGGGAAGTGCTTGATGCCGTTCACGCCAACCGGCGAGAGCGTTCAGAGTGCCGGGGGCATGGGAACCAGGCCCGTGAAGGAAATCCCCAAGGAAAATCAGCAATCGACACGGCACGCTTGCCAGCAGTTGATCCAGCACGGCGATATTGCTCGCCGTCGTGCCGTGGGGCACCGGTTGGCCGAGGCTGCGATAGGCAGCGGCCTTGCCGAAATGTGCGTCGGCCACCATCAGGGTTTCCTGGGCCGGCCAGTACAGGGCTTTGTGCGGCAGCAGCCAGAGTTCTTCACCGGCGAGGTTGATGGGGTAGGGCGCGGGCATCAGACGGTACCTTTATCGGCGGTTCGTTCCAGTTCGCTGACCATCCGGCGGATGCGATCGGCAAGTTTTTCCGAGCTCATGCTTTCGCGGAACCGTTCCACCAATAACGGGAAGCCCAGCGGGGTGGGGCGTTTAATGATGTGCAGGTCCAGCTTCAACGTATCGAGGCGTTCCAAGGTCTGCTCCAGTCGGCGTATATCCAATTCTTCGCGCAGGACCTCCTCGCCGGCCTGGGCCAGCAGCAGGTTATCGGCGTCGTATTGCTTGAACACTTGAAAAAACAGTCCGCTGGAGGCCTGGACTTGCCGTGTGCTCTTCGGCGCGCCGGGATAGCCGGCGAATACCAGCCCGGCGATTCGGGCGATCTCGCGAAAGCGCCGCAGCGCCAGTTCTCCGGCATTCAGGCTGGCGAGCACGTCCACCAGCAGATTATCGGTGCGCAAGAGCCCCGGGTTCAGGTGCGCTGACCAGTCCACTTGGGTGGCGCTGAGCAGTTCCAGTCCGTAGTCGTTGACCGCGATGGAAAATGTCACCGGTTGTCGCTGGCTGACGCGCCAGGCCAGCAGGCTGGCAAGCCCGAGGTGAACCTGGCGCCCGGCGAAGGGATAGAGGAACAGGTGCCAGCCTTCCCGGGACTTGAGCGCTTCGGCCAGCAACGTACTCTGCGTGGGGAGGCCGGACCAGCGCAGTTGCGTCGATAGCAATGGTTGCACGGCGCGCATCTCCGGGCCGTCGAAATGGCCTGCGGCGGCCTCGCTCAGGCGTGCTACGACCGCGGCGGCAAGTTCGCTGGAAAGTGGCATGCGGCCGCCGTTCCAGCGTGGCACGGCAGCTTTTTTCGCCTGGCTGCGCCGCACGTAGGCCGTCATGTCTTCGACCCGGACCAGTTCCAATAACCGCCCGGCGAAGAGAAACCCGTCGCCGGGACGCAGCCGCGCGATAAAACCTTCTTCCACGCTGCCCAAGGTCCTGCCGCCCCCACCCTTGCTCCAGAACTTCAGCTGCAGGCTGGCGTCGCTTACGATGGTGCCGATGCTCATGCGGTGGCGCCGGGCCAGGCGTGCGTCAGGCACGCGCCATACGCCGTGCTCGTCCGGCTCGACCCGTCGATAGTCAGGGTAGGCCGTCAACGAGAGTCCACCGTGGCGCACGAACGCCAGGGCCCATGCCCATTCGGCAGGGTTCAAATCGCGGTAAGCCCAGGCGCCACGGACCTCGTCGAACAGTTCGTCGGGCCTGAAACCGCCGCCCAGGGCCATGCTGACCAAATGCTGGACCAGCACGTCCAGGGGTTTGTGCGGCGATTCCCGGGGCTCGATGCGCCGCTGCGCCACGGCGTCCTGCGCGGCGGCGGACTCGATCAGTTCCAGGCTATGGGTCGGCACGAGTGTGATTCGCGAGGTCCGTCCCGGCGCGTGGCCGGAGCGTCCGGCGCGCTGCATCAGCCGCGCCACACCCTTGGCCGAGCCGATCTGCAACACCCGTTCTACCGGCAGAAAATCCACCCCAAGGTCCAGGCTTGAGGTGCACACCACCGCTTTGAGCTGGCCATCCTTGAGGGCTTGTTCCACCCAATCCCTGGTCTCGCGGGACAACGAGCTGTGATGCAGCGCGATCAGCCCGGCCCAGTCCGGACGTGCCTCGAGGATCGCCTGGTACCAGATTTCCGACTGCGCACGGGTGTTGGTAAAGACCAGGCAGCTGCTGCTGGCGTCGATTTCGGCGACGACCTGGGGCAGCATTTTCAAGCCGATGTGCCCGGCCCAGGGGAAACGTTCAAGGGTCGGCGGCAACAGCGTATCGACCTGTAGGGCCTTGGCGTTGGCGCCCTGCACGCTGGCACCATTGCCTTGTGGGATAAGCACCTGTTCGGCGTGGGCCTGGTTACCCAGGGTCGCGGAGACTCCCCACACGATCAGCCCCGGATGCCAGCGCCGCAAGCGGGCCAGGGCCAGTTGCAACTGCACGCCACGCTTGTTGCCGAGCAATTCGTGCCATTCATCCACCACGACCATGCGCAAGGTCGAAACGGCGGTTTGCGCGTCGGCGCGGGCCAGCATCAGGGTCAGGCTTTCCGGGGTGGTGATCAGCGCCGTGGGCAGGCGTCGGCCTTGGCGGGCGCGTTCGTTCGCGCTGGTGTCACCGGTGCGCAGGCCGACGGTCCAGGGGATCTGCAACGGGTCGAGGGGCGCTTGAAGTGCCTTGCCGGTATCAGCGGCCAGCGCGCGCATCGGCGTTATCCACAAGACTGTCAACGGCTCGGCCGCAGGTTTGCGTTTTCGGGGTTTGTCCGGTGGCGGCACGGCGCGGGCGAAACGGTTGAGGGCGGCAAACCACACGGCGTAGGTCTTGCCGGTGCCGGTGCTGGCGTGCAGCAGCCCCGACTCGCCGCGCTTGACCGCGGCCCACACATTTTTTTGAAAAGCGAACGGCTTCCAGCCCCGGGCGTCGAACCACTTTTTTGCGAAGTTGCTGGATGTCGCCATGCGTGCCGTGTGCGCCCTGAAGGTCCTTCTTCAGTGACCACGGCAGGAGATGAAGGTTTATTTGATCGACTGGTCGGGCACGGACCCCTGTGGGAGCGAGCTTGCTCGCGATAGGGCCAGCTCAGGCAGCATCCATGGCGACTGGTCTATCGCCTTCGCGAGCAAGCTCGCTCCCGCAGGTATTGCTGTGTTTAAGACTCGTTGATTGAACGCCAGCGTGAGCAAGCTCCCTCGCCACGGAGGCGGGGAGTTATTTCAGATTGCCGCTGAGGAACTGCTTGAGTCGCTCGCTCCTGGGGTTGCCCAGCACGTCTTGCGGCGCGCCTTCTTCTTCCACCAGGCCCTGGTGCAGGAACAGCACCTGGTTGGAAACCTTGCGGGCGAAGCTCATTTCGTGAGTCACCATGATCATGGTGCGGCCTTCTTCCGCCAGGCCTTGGATCACCTTCAACACTTCTCCCACCAGCTCCGGGTCGAGGGCGGAAGTCGGTTCGTCGAACAGCATGACTTCCGGCTCCATCGCCAAGGCGCGGGCAATCGCCACGCGCTGTTGCTGCCCGCCGGACAGGAACGCCGGGTATTGCTCGGCGACGCGGGCCGGCAGGCCGACCTTGTCGAGATAACGACGGGCGCGCTCGTCGGCTTCCTGCTTGCTGACGCCCAGCACCCGGCGTGGCGCCATGGTGATGTTTTCCAGCACGGTCATGTGGCTCCATAGGTTGAAGTGCTGGAACACCATGGCCAGGCGCGTACGGATGCGTTGCAGCTCGTCGGCATCGGCCACGCGCATGCCGTGATGATCCTTGATCATCTGGATCGACTGGCCGTCCAGGGTCATGGCGCCGTCGTTGGGTTGTTCGAGGAAGTTGATGCAGCGCAAGAAGGTGCTTTTGCCCGAGCCGCTGGCGCCGATCAGGCTGATCACGTCGCCGGTCCTGGCCTTGAGTGAAACCCCTTTGAGCACCTCGTGCTGGCCATAGCTCTTGTGCAGGCCTTCGATGGTCAGTTTGTACATGGAACAGGCATCCTCAAGGCGAAAGTAAGTAGCCGCTGCGGTAGGCTTCGGTTCCGGCGACATGGGCGATGACCATGCCGGCGGTGGCCATGCGGCGCAGCGAGCGGGCATAAAGCAGCCCGGCGTTGCGGCAATGAACGGGCGTGACGGTGTCGTTGACCGGGTCGATGATTTCGGCGATCAGTTGCCCCGCCTCCATGTACTCGCCGGGCAGGGCGTTGTACACCAGCAGCCCGCCAACCGGCGTCGCCACCGGTTCGACGGCCGCCAGCGGCGTGGCCGGGTAGGGCAGGTCGGGCAACGGCACCGGTTCGCCGTCGATGGCGCCGTAGTGGATCAGGTACTCGATCAATGCCTGGCAGTCGAGGCTCGCCAGGCCGTGGTTGACGTCACCCTGGCCGCGCAGTTCGACGGTGACCGAAAAGCTTCCCAGGGGAATCTCGAATCGTTCGCCAAAACGTTCCTTGAGTTGCCACCACAGCAGCGTGAAACACTCATCGAACGACTGGCCGCCCGAGTCGGTGGCCAACAGGCTGGCCTCGGCGCCGATGTAGCGCGCCAGCGGCTCGACCTGCGGCCAGGCTTCGGGGGTGGTGTAGAGGTGGGCCACGGCTTCGAAATCGCAATGCAGGTCGAGCACCATGTCGGCGTCGCAGGCCAGCCGCTGCAGGACCAGGCGCTGGGATTGCAATTGCGTGCTGGCGCTCTGGCGGCTCAAGGCATCGCGCAGGCTGGTACGGATCAGCATCAGGTTGTGCCGCGGGTCGTCGGTCAGCAAGCCTTCGATTTCGTTGCCGATCTCTTCGCTCAAGTCGACGAACCGGCGGTTGAAATTCTGCCCGCTCTCCAACTCATAGCGGCCCAGCGGCACGTCCATCAGCACTTGTTCAAGGCCGATGGGGTTGGCGATCGGCACCAGCACGATCTCGTGTCGCAAATGGCCGGAGGCCTCCAACTCGGCCAGGCGCTGCTTGAGGTGCCAGGCCACGAGCATGCCGGGCAGCTCATCGGCGTGCAGGGACGACTGGATGTAGATTTTGCCATCGGCCTTTTCCGGGCCGAAGTGAAAGCTGTGGATCTTGCGTGCGGTCCCCGGCAGCGGGGCCAGCAGGTCATGTATCTGGTGGCGCATGTGCGTGTATGTCCTGGAACGGAAGCCTTAGTGGGTTGGCCCGAGGAAGGCCAGCCAGCGGCGTTCGGCGAGGCGGAAGAGGCCCACCAGTGCAAACGTTATGGTCAGGTAGATCAAGGCGGCGATCCCGAACGACTGGAACGTCAGGAACGTGGCCGAGTTTGCATCCCGCGCGACCTTCAGCACGTCTGGAACGGTAGCGGTGAACGCCACGGTCGTCGAGTGCAGCATCAGAATCACTTCGTTGCTGTAATACGGCAGCGAACGACGCAGGGCCGACGGCATGATCACGTAGGCGTAGAGTTTCCAGCCGGTCAGGCCGTAAGCCTTGGCCGCCTCGACCTCGCCGTGGTTCATGCTGCGAATGGCCCCGGCGAAAATCTCCGTGGTGTAGGCGCAGGTGTTCAAGGCGAATGCCAGGATCGTGCAGTTCATCGCGTCGCGAAAGAAACTGTCGAGCACGGGTTGGGCGCGCACCGCCTCGAGGCTGTAGATGCCGGTGTAGCAGATCAGCAGCTGAATGTAGAGCGGCGTGCCACGGAACAGGTAGGTGTAGAACTGCACCGGCCAGCGGACGTAGAACCTGGGTGAAACCCGGGCGATGGACAGCGGGATCGATACCACGAAGCCGATCAGCAACGAAGCGCTGAGCAGCCACAGAGTCATCGCCAGGCCCGTGATGTTGACGCCGTCGCTGTAGAGAAACGGTCGCCAGTATTCCTGCAGGAGTTCGATCATCGCACCGCCTCCCGGGCTCCGGCGGCGTAGCGCCGTTCAAGCCAGCGCAGGATGATATTGGACGCGCTGGTGATCATCAGATAGATCAGCGCCGCGAGCACCAGAAAGTAGAACAGCTGGTAGGTGCTCTTGCCCGCGTCCTGGGCCGCCTTGACCAGGTCAGCCAGGCCGATGATCGACACCAGCGCAGTGGCCTTGAGCATCACCATCCAGTTGTTGCCAATGCCCGGCAGGGCAAAGCGCATCATTTGCGGGAACACCACGTAGCGGAAACGCTGGCCACGCTTGAGGCCATAGGCCGTGGCCGCTTCGACCTGCCCGCGAGGCACCGCGAGGATCGCGCCGCGAAAGGTTTCGGTGAAGTACGCGCCATAAATGAAGCCCAGGGTGATGACCCCGGCGCCGAATGGGTTGATCTCGATGTATTCCCATTCCATGAAATCGGTAAAAGACGTCAGCCAGGTTTGCAGGCTGTAGAAGATCAGCAGCATCAGCACCAGGTCGGGTACACCGCGAATCAGCGTGGTGTAGAGCTGGGCTGGAACACGCAGCAGTTTGACGCTGGACAGCTTGGCGCTGGCGCCCAGCAGGCCGAGCAGAACGCTTAACAACAGGGACAGGGCAGAGAGCTTGATCGTCATCCAGGTGCCCTGCATCAGCAGCGGGCCGAAGCCCTGCAGGCTGAAGGCCGAGAGCCCCAGATTTTGTAGGAGTTGTTCGAACATGGAAGATTGCCTTGGGCAGAAAAAAAGTGCCCACCCGAAACCGGGTGGGCACTGCGCATTATTTGCCGCTGTACAGATTCAGATCGCCAAAGTGTTTTTTCTGGATTTCGGCGTACTTGCCGTCGTCGTGTAACGCTTTGATACCTTTATCCAAAAGCGCCTTCAGCTCTTTGTTACCTTTCTTGATACCGATAGCGGTCTTGGAGGGCAGCAGTTCGCTGTCCACTGGCTTGCTGACTTCATAGCCTTCGCCTTTTGGCGACTTCAGGAAGCCCAGCTCAGCCTGGAGCATGTCCTGGATCGCGGCATCGAGGCGGCCGGAGGTCAGGTCGGAATAGACCTGGTCCTGGTTCTGGTAGGCCTGGGTCTTGACGCCAGCCTTGTCCAGCACGGTCTTGGCGTAGGTTTCCTGGATGGTGCCTTGCTCGTAGCCAACGGTCTTGCCTTTGAGCGAGGCAACGTCTTCGCTCAGGCCCGAACCTTTCTTGAATACATAAGCCGTTGGGCCGGAGAACAGTTCGTTGGAGAAGTCGATGACTTTTTCGCGGGCCGGGGTCACGGTCATGGACGAGATCACGCCGTCGAATTTATTGGCCTTGAGGCCTGGGATCATGCCGTCGAAATCGCTTTCGACCCATTTGCATTTGACCTTCAGCTCTTCGCAGATCGCATTGCCCAGGTCGATGTCGAAACCCACCAGATTGCCGTCGGCGGCCTTGGATTCGAACGGGGCGTAGGACGGGTCGACACCAAAACGCAGTTCCTTGTATTCCTTGGCCGTGGCAGCGCCAGCAGCCACGCACAATGCCAGTGCAGAAAGGGTCAGCAGTGCTTTTTTCATTATTGAGTCCCTAAAACCAATTTGAGCGCTTGTGGCGCGTTGGATTGTTACCGGTGAAGGTCTGAACGGTATGACGGCATAAAGGTAGCAATTTCCGAACCATAGTGCCGAACAAGTGTTTTAAAAGCACTGGCGGCCTGTGACGGAACGCGGTGGTGCGCGGGGATGAGCGTACATCAAAAAGCGCACCGGGATGGAGCGTGCGCTGTTTGGAAAAACGCTATGGCAAAAGACGAACGGTTATTTGTGGCGAAGGGAGCGGTGTTATTTCAGCAAGTCCTGAAGGGTTGCCAGCGTGTCGGCCTCGTCGACGGTTTTATCCTGGCGCCAACGCAACATTCGCGGGAAGCGCACCGCGATCCCACTCTTGTGGCGCTTGGACAGGGCGATGCCTTCAAAGCCCAACTCGAACACCAAGGTGGGGGTGACGCTGCTCACCGGGCCGAACTTTTCCACGGTGGTCTTGCGCACGATGCTGTCGACCTGGCGCATTTGTGCATCGGTCAGGCCTGAATAAGCCTTGGCGAACGGCACCAGCGTGCGTTCGCGACTGCCCGGCGGGTTGTCCCACACCGCGAAGGTGTAGTCGCTGTACAGGCTGGCGCGTCGGCCATGGCCGCGTTGGGCGTAGATCAACACGGCATCGACGCTGAACGGGTCGATTTTCCATTTCCACCAAACGCCCATGTCCTTGGTCCGCCCGACGCCGTACAGCGCATTGCGGGCCTTGAGCATCATGCCTTCGACGCCGAGGCTGCGTGAGGCTTCGCGCTGGCGGGCGAGGTCGAGCCAGTCCCGACCGGTCACGACGGGCGACGGCAACAGCACGGGGCTGTGGCAACGGGCGACCAACGTTTCCAGCTGTTCGCGCCGCTCGGCCTGGGGCCGGCTGCGCCAGTCCTCGCCTTGCCATTCCAGCAGGTCATAGGCCATCACCACCACGGGGGCGTCTTCGAGGATCTTCTTGCCCAGGGTCTTGCGACCAATGCGTTGTTGCAACAAGGCGAAGGGTTGCACCGCAGGTTGCAGTGGCGCCTGCGGGTCGAAAGCGTCGTCGGTGACTGACTGCGGCGCTTTCCAGACGACGATCTCGCCGTCGATTACCGTGCCGTCGGGCAACGCCTGGGCCAGTGGGTGCAGTTCCGGGAATCGTTCGGTGACCAGGTCCTCGCCTCGGGACCAGATCCACAAGTGGCCGTCGCGCTTGATCACTTGGGCGCGGATCCCGTCCCATTTCCACTCAACCTGCCAGTCACTGGCTGGCCCCAGCAGGGTGTCGAATTGCTCCGCCGGTTGCGACAGGGCGTGTGCCAGGAAGAACGGATATGGCTGGCCGCCGCGCTGGGCATGTTCATCGTCGGACTCGGCGGCGATCAGCTTGAGGTAGCTGGCCGCCGTGGGACGATGGGACAGATCGGTGTAGCCCACCAGTCGTTGGGCCACCCGTTTGCTGTCCAGCCCGGCCATGGTCGCCAGGGCACGGGTCACCAATAGCTTGGACACACCGACGCGGAAACTGCCGGTGATCAGCTTGATGCAGAGCATCAGGCTCGACCGGTCGAGCTGCGCCCACAGCGCCGGAAGCCGTTGAGCCAGGACCTCGGGCGACTCACCGCGCAGCGGCAACAGTTTCTCTTCGATCCAAAGCGCCAGGCCCTCGTCGCTGTTGTGGGTCGATTCGGGAAGGACCAGAGAAATGGTTTCGGCCAGGTCGCCCACGGCTTGATAACTTTCCTCGAACAGCCAGAGCGACAACCCGGACACCCGGACCGCCAGCTCCCGCAGGATTTTTACCGGCACCAGTTGCCGTGGACGGCCACCGGAGAGGAAGTACACAGCCCAGGCGGCATCTTCCGGCGATGCCTTGCCGAAATAATCCTGCATGGCGGCCAGCTTGGCGTTGCTGGAGGTGGTGGCGTCCAGTTCGGCATACAGCTCGGCGAAGGCTTTCATGGTGCCTCCTCGCCGCTGACGGGTGCCTGGGCGAGGTCTTCTTCATCGTCGCCGTACTCGGTGGTGAAACCCTGGGCGTCGAGACCTTGTTCGCAAAGGTGGCGCACCAGCACGGCGACCGAACCATGGGTGACCATGACCCGCTCGGCGCCGGTCTGCTCGACGGCCCAGAGCAGGCCAGGCCAGTCGGCGTGGTCGGACAACACGAATCCGCGGTCCACGCCGCGGCGCCGACGGGTGCCGCGCAGGCGCATCCAGCCACTGGCGAAGGCGTCGCTGTAGTCGCCGAAACGACGCATCCAGCTGCTACCGCCGGCGGAAGGTGGAGCAATGATCAGCGCCTGGCTCATGATCGGGTCGTTCTTTTTGAAATCGCCCGCATAAAGTGTCGGCGGCAGGTCAATACCTGCTTCTCGGTACACCCGGTTCAACGGTTCCACCGCGCCGTGGGCGAGGATCGGCCCGAGGCTGTCATCGATGCCGTGGAGAATCCGCTGGGCCTTGCCGAAGGAATAGCAGAACAACACGCTGGCCCGGCCGGCGGCAATGTTCCCGCGCCACCATTGGTTGATCTCATCAAAGACTTGCGCCTGGGGTTGCCAGCGATAGATCGGCAGGCCGAAGGTGGATTCGGTGATGAACGTGTGACATTTCACCGGCTCGAACGGTGCGCAGGTGCCGTCGGGCTCGACTTTGTAATCGCCGGAGGCGACCCACACTTCGCCTTCGTATTCCAACCTGACCTGGGCCGAGCCCAGCACATGCCCGGCGGGATGAAAGCTCAGCGTCACGCCGTGATGCCGCAGGCGTTCGCCATAGGGCAGGGTTTGCAGGTTGATGTCCTGGCCCAGCCGGGAACGGAGAATGCCTTCGCCGGGGGCCGCTGCGAGGTAGTGCTGGTTGCCGCCGCGGGCATGATCGCCGTGGGCGTGGGTAATCACTGAGCGTTCTACCGGGCGCCAGGGGTCGATGTAGAAATCTCCGGGCGGACAGTACAGGCCTTCGGGGCGGGCAATGACAAGATCCATGCGGTCACCGGGGCGATGGGCTTGTCAGGTAGAGGCGGGGGCGGGGGGAGAAGTTCGATCGGTTTTCAGAGGACGGACTGACGCCATCGCGAGCAAGCTCGCTCCCACAGTGGCTTGGTGTGGTGCGGAAATACGGAACTCAACACCGCCTCATTGTGGGAGCGAGCTTGCTCGCGATGGCAATTTTCAACTCACCGCAAATCTCAAAGGCCGTTCCAGGTTATTTTCCAGGCACCAACGTCAACCGCGCCTTGCCATACCCGCGATCAAAGTTCTGTGGTTGCATCGGCAGGCTTTGATACTGCGCCTTGATCCACGGATCGATGCCGTTCACATAGTTCGGGCTGGCCGGGTTCCCCGATTGACCGGCGCCGCCCTGGATCGTCAACGGCTCGGGCTGGCTGAAATCGACGATCAAGCGCAGGGCCGGCGCCAGGGCGGTGTTGAAATCCTGGCCCCAGGCGAATGCGGCGGCATTGAGCGTGGTGCCATCACCACCAGCCGCCAACGGCCCACGTACGACCTGGCCGCTGGTGTTTTTCCACTCGTAGCGGTGCAGTTTGCCCCACTGCCAAGTGGTGTGATCGCTGCCCAGTTGGCTCTCGCCGACAGTGATGGCCGCTGCCAGGCTGCGAGCAAGGATCACGGCCTTGTCTTCTTTCTGCGGGGTGCGCACGTCGTCCCAGAACGGGCTGTCCTCGCGGCCGAGCAGGTGATCGGCCTGGGCCGAGTAGGACCGTTGGCCGTTCGCGACCAGTGCTTTCCAAGCTGGGCTGCTTTCCGGACCCAGTTCATCGAGGAACGTCTGCTTCATGCTTTCCTGCAGGAACAGCTCGTAGATCGCCGCGTCGGTGGACACCGGGCTGAGCCTGCCGTCGAACGCCATCAGGCGGGTGTAGGCCTCGCGAGCCTTGGCCCGGTCCGCCACCGGCAGGGCTTCGATCGCCTGTTTCAGCGGCTGGGCCATGCCTGGGGCTTCGAAGACTTTCTTGAGTTTGGCCGCGAACGTCGTGGTCTGGTCATATTGCATGGCGCTCAGGCTGCGGGCGTCGTGCTTGCCGGCGCCGGCCAGTTCGGCCAGGCGCTCGCCACGCTCCGGCGCCGCCCAGGAGTTGGACAATTGCATGCCGTAGCCATGGGGAATGACCCGCTGGTTGGTAGTGCCGAGCCAACCCTGGACCGGGTCCTGGTCGTAGGGGTGCAGCATCGGGTCGGCATAACCGTCCCAGTCATAGCGACCCTCCCAGCCGGGCGATGGCAGCAATCCTTCGCCTTCACGGCGGTTGGGGTAGCGGCCGGTCACTTGCCAGCCGATGTTGCGCGCGTCGGCAAACACCATGTTCACCGCCAGGGCGCGAATCTCCCGGCTGGCATCCGAGGCTTTCTCGATATTTCGCGAGCGTGACAGATCGAAGAACGCATCCAGGGTCTTGTCGTCGGTGAAACTCGGCAATTGCAAGGCCAGCCCCAGACCGTTGGCCATGGCCGGGCCTTGGGCGCTGTTGAGCAGGGGGCCGTGGCGGGTCTCGTACACGGCTTCACGAATAGACCGTTGACCCTTGATGAAATAGGTTTCGTTGCGCACGGTCGCCGGCTGCCATTTGCCGTTCACTTCGTAGGACAGCCCGTTGCCCTGGCGTCGGATCTTTTCCAGGAACAGGTCTTGGTTGTCACCAAGGACGCTGGTCATGCTCCACGCCACGTGGCCGTTGAAGCCGGCCAGGATCATCGGAATACCCGCCACGGAAAGCCCGGCCGCCTGGTACTTGGGCGCGCGGATCTGCACCGGGCTCCAGAGCGACGGCACGCCCAGCGGGCCATGGCTGTCGCTGGCCAACAGGCTTTTACCGTTGCGGCTGCGTTGCGGGGCAATGGCCCAGTTGCTCGAAAACGCTGCGCCCAACAGATTCAGGTCGGACAACTGGGCGCCAGCCTTGCTGATTTGGTCCAGGCCGGGCACCTGGCCATTGAGGCGGACGCCCTGAAGTTTATCGGCTTCCGCCAGGGGCAGCGGTTCATCGGGGTAGGACGGGCTCAGCCAGGCCAGTTTGTCGTTTGTGACGGTCTGGGCCAGCACCAGGGTGGCCAGCTCTTCCGGCAAGTTGGCCGACTGGCTGAAATTCAGCAGGCAGAACAGCAGCGCCGAGTCTTCCGGCTTCCAGTATTCGGGCTTGTAGCCGGTGGCAGCCAAGTCCGCCGGCAACTTGTCGCGATAGCGGAACAGGTAGGCATTGACGCCCCGGGCATAGACTTCAAAGAATCGCTTGAGGCGCGGCGATGACGCTTTATAAAGCTCGTCGGCGTTTTTCTTCAGGTTCACCGCCCGCATGTAGCGGTCGATATCGAGCCGTTCGGCCCCGGACATTTCCGCCAGCCGACCTTGGGCAAGCAGGCGCAGGGTCGCCATCTGCGTGATCCGATCACTGGCGTGGACATAGCCGAGGGCGAACAGGGCGTCGTGGAAACTGTTGCTTTCGATCAACGGCATGCCCATGGCGTTGCGCCGGACCGAGACATTCTGCGCCAGCCCCTTGAGCGGTTGCACGCCGGTGGTAGGCGGGACAGTGTCCTGGGTATTCCAGGCCTGGCAACCGCTCAAACCGAGCACACTGGCCGCTGCTGCGGCTACGCCGAGCTTGGGAATGAGGGAAATAAAGGCTGGCGAGGCCATGGCAAAGCTCCTGCGGGAGGGGGTGGCACCAATAAAGGCGCTACGTTAGTGAGCAGGAAGGGGCCGCGCAAGCGGGCGGTGGGGTTATTTGCTGATTTGGCGATGAAAGCCCGCGGCGAAGCCTGCGGCAAAGCCTGCGGCGAAGCCCGCAATCCGCTGAACACGTGGCGATGAAGCGGCCCCTCGCCACGGGCCGATCGACGACTTGCTCGTAGGGAACGGTGATGTTCAAGTGGTGCAAAATCCAACGATCGATCATGGGAAATCCGACATGGATCTACAGAAAAACGCGGCGCTGATTCTTATCGATCAACAAAAAGGCATCCTCCACCCCAAGCTCGGCCCCCGCAACAACCCCGAGGCGGAGCTGCGCATGCTTGAGCTGCTTGCCCGCTGGCGGAATTCGGCGCGGCCTGTCATCCATGTCCACCATCTGTCCCGCTCTGAAGACTCGGTGTTCTGGCCCGGGCAATCAGGCGTGCAAGTCCAGGAACGGTTCGAGCCGATGGACGGGGAGCGGTTGGTTCAAAAACAGGTGCCGGATGCGTTCTGCGGCACCTCCCTGGAGGCGGATCTGCGCGGTGCGGGAATCGGGCAACTGGTGATCGTCGGCGTCGCGACGAACAATTCGGTGGAGTCCACCGCGCGGACGGCCGGCAACCTGGGATTCGATACATGGGTGGCCGAAGACGCCTGTTTCACCTTCGACAAGGCCGATTACTTCGGCAATGCCCGTTCGGCTGCCGAGGTGCATGGGATGTCCCTGGCTAACCTGCACGGGGAATATGCGACGGTGGTCAGCGTGATGCAGATTTTGCAGGCGGGGTGATGAAGGGGTACAGGGCGGCCTCATCGCGAGCAGGCTCGCTCCCACAACATTCTTAGGCGGACTTTGAATCCCGTGGGAGCTAGCTTGCTCGCGATGACGGTCTAACAGGCAAAAAACTTTTTAGCCATCAAGCCCCGTGGCACTTCTTGAATTTCTTGCCATTGCCGCAAGGGCATGGATCGTTGCGGCCCACATCCTTCAAGGCATTGCGCACGGGCTCTTGGTGGGCGTGGCCGCAGTTCGGGCCATGGACGTGGCCGTGATCATGGTCGTGGTGGTCATGATCGTGGTTGCAATCAGGGCCATGGACATGGGGTTGCTGTGTCATCGGGGTTACTCCGCAATTAAATCGGCGGCGATTATCACGCCATTGCGCTCCAGGTGCACGTAGTGGGCGATGAATAAACCGGTTTCCAGCTCACCTTCCAGGCGATAGGGGATCTGCTCACGAGGTTTCTCCAACAGCTTTACCAGCTCCCGCACCTGGGGCCACAGGTTGGTGCGAACCGGCAGCTTGAAATACCCGCTGCGTCCGGGGCGAACCGTGAACCAGTGCTCATGCTCGCCTTCGGTCAGCAAGAGGTCGCCCAAATGAACCCGGTAGGTCAGGCCGCGCACGGTGAGGTCGCTATCACCGGGGTTGTCGACGCGAAAGTGCAGCATGAACCTTTGTTCCACCAGGCGCGCCCGCACCACCTCGACCTTGACCAGGTGGACTCGCGGCTCGGGTGCCTCTTCAGCTTGCCAGGACGCGCAACCGCCGAGCCCTACGATCAGTAGCAGGCAGGTGACGCATAGCCATTGGAGTTTGAAGGTCATGTCCGTGCCTCTGGTTTGTCCCCAGTTTAGCCCTCGGTTGGTGGTCGAGCGTCAGACGTTTGCAAAATCAGCGATTGAAATACCCGGCGCAGCATTTTTTGAATTTATGCCCGCTGCCACAAGGGCAACTGTCGTTGCGGCCGATCTTCACCGGCACGGTGGGGTCGATGAAGTACCAACGCCCGCCGTTCTGCACGAACGATGACTGTTCGCGATGGCTGTGCTCACCTTGGCCGTCGTGCCAGCGCGCGGTGAACGTAACGAAAGCGTGTTCCGGTTGGCCGCCGAACACTTCGCTGCTTTCCACTTCCAGCCCCAGCCAGGTGCTCCTGGCGCTCCATTCGCTGATGGACTGGCGATCGAGGCCATCCTGCTGGGCCGGCAGAGTGGTGCTGACCAGGTAGTCCACAAGGCCCAGTACATAAGCGCTGTAGCGCGAGCGCATCAAGGCTTCGGCACAGGGCGCGGGATGGCCGTCATGGTAACGGCCGCAGCAGGCATCCAATGGGTTGCCACTGCCACAAGGGCAAATGGTCGTGTGCAGGCTTGTGTCCACAGCTACCACCAATATTTTCCAAAGTTTTCGGGGTTAGCCCAAAACCGTGAGTTGAGCCAGTCGGGGACCTGCTTGTATTCAAGCAGATCGTAGGTAAACAGGGTCAGCACCTGGTCCTCGCGCTGGAACCGCTCGCTGGCTTGCAAGGCCAGGGAAAAGAAGTCCGTTTCCTGCCAGCCGCAGGCGTTGAGGTCGGCCAGCACCGCAATCCGGCTGGCGTTGAGATTGCGGATGCCGCCCAACAGGTTCAGACCGTCGCGCTTGGGCAAATGCTCCAGGCAATCGAGCGCAAGGGCCAGGTCGAAACGCCGCGCCGCCACGTCCGCCGGCAGCGCGCCGGGGCCCGCGTGGACCACTTCGGTGGCGGGATGGGCCTGCTGAAACGCCTCCAGCGCAGGAAAGCTGCTGGCGCCGATCAGCAGCAGCCTTTGCGGGGCGTAACGGTCAAGCACGGCGGCCAGGGCTTGCTGGGGCGTACGCGAAGAAATGGCAACGGTCATCGAAGTTCCTCAATCAGAACCGCCAAGATAGCCTGCCCGGACATCATGGCCTAGAGCGGTTTGTCCACGAACGTACGGAACCTGCGCAAACACGTGGCGAAAACCTGTAATCGTTGGGGCTGGCGCAGATCCGAAGTCCGGTCTTTACTCCCCTGAATCGGCGGCGAAGCCGATCCTTCAAGGAGAAAACCCGATGAGCATAGTTCGGACAGCGTTACCCCTGGTTCTGCTAACGAGTGTGTTGACTGGTTGCGCAGGTTTGCAGAAAACCGACTGGCCGATCTGTGCGGCCACCGGTGGTGTCGTGGGCGCGGGATTGGGCGCCATCGAGAGCAGTTCCTGGATTGGGCCGGGCGCGTTGGTGGCCGGCACCGTGGCGGCAGGTTGGTGCTGGGCCCATGGCGATGGCGACGAAGACGGCGATGGCGTCCCGGACAGCCGCGACAAGTGCCCGGGCACACCGAAAGGCGTGCAGGTCGACGCCGACGGCTGCCCACCGCCCGCCCCGGCGCCAATGGCCGAGGAGCCGGTAGTGGTCAAGGAAGAAACGATCGTGGTGCGCGATGTGCATTTCGAATTCAACAAGGCCACGCTGACACCAACCGACAAGGAAGTGCTGAGCACCATCGCGACCCGGTTGAAACAGGAAACCTCCACCGCGCAACTGCGGGTGACGGGCCACACCGACAGTGTCGGCAGTGATGCCTACAACCAGAGACTGTCGGAAAAACGCGCCAATTCCGTGGTGCAGTACCTGGTGGAAAGCGGCGTGCCTCGCGCCAGTTTCGTCTCGGTGGAAGGCGCCGGGGAAGGCCAGCCGGTGGCGGACAACAAAACTGCTGATGGCCGGGCGATGAACCGTCGTACCGAAATCAAGATAAACCGTTGAAACCCTTGTCATCCGCGGCTTGTACAGTCGCGGATGCGGGTCTTTACTCCTGTGTGACCGGTATGGGCCGGTGACACAGGAGCATTCATCATGAAGGTTCTCATCAGGGTTGCCATGCCGGTGCTGCTCGCGAGCAGTCTGTTATCCGGTTGCGCCACTCACAGCGACGGCAGCGCATCACTCAATCAACGCACCTGGCCGATCTGCAGCCTGATCGGCGGGCTCGTCGGCGGCGGTCTGGGTGCCATCGAAAGCACTGGCTGGGCGGCCGGTGGCGCCGCGTTGGGGCTGCTCGGCGGTGGCTTGATCTGTTATGCCCAGGATGGCGACGAAGATGACGATGGCGTGTTCGATCGTCGCGACCGTTGCCCCGACACGCCGGCCGGTACGGCCGTTGAACATCACGGTTGCCCGCTGCCGCAGTATCCGGCCAGCGCACCACCGGACGAGCCGCAAACGCCGACCAGTGAAGTCATCACCCTCAATGACACCGGCAAGGTGCTGTTCGAATTCGATAAATCCGATCTCACCCCGGCGGCTCGAAGCCAGCTCGACGAGCTGATGGGCAAGCTGAGCCACGCCAACGTCGCGAGCATTCGCGTGGTCGGCCATACCGACAGTGTCGGTACCGACGCTTATAACGAAGGCCTTTCCGAGCGCCGGGCCGGCAGCGTCGTGGAGTATTTGCTGACCCAGGGCGTGGCGCCGGCAAAAGTCACCAGTGAAGGCAAGGGCGAAAGCGAACCGGTGGCCGACAACGAGACCGACGAAGGCCGCGCCCAGAACCGTCGGGTTGAGTTGCGCATCCAGCGTTGATAACCGTTGCGACAACGGGCCAGAGCCGTCGGATCGCAAAATTAAATTTGCCCGGCCCTCTGGCTTATCCTTTGCGCGAGCCGTTACTGTTCACGCAAAGAATAATTTCGAACGGGGGGCGTATGAAGGTGTTTTGGGGGCTGGGGCGCTTGTTGACCCTGCTGTTCTGGCTGGTGGTGCTGGTCAACCTGCTCTTGCCGTTTGTCCACCCGCTGCATGTCTTGGTCAATCTCGCCGGGGCGCTGTTGCTGGCGGTCCATTTGCTTGAGCTGTTGTTGTTCAGGGCACAGTTTCGCGGGCGTCCCGCTCCGGGCCGTGATCGCCTCCGAGTGCTGCTGTTCGGCATCTTCCACTTGCAAACCCTTCCGACCGCGCCAGAGGCTTCCCATGCGTAAATTGTGTCTACTCGCGGCATTCGTGTGCCCGTTGGCCTGTGCCCAAGTGGTCCAGGTCGAAAGCAATTCCTTGATGCGCCTGCCGAACACCACCAGCGTGCTGGCCCTGGAGCGCTTGGATGTGGCCGATTACGGCACGCTGTTGGTGCCTTCGAACGTCACGCAGCTGTCCATCGCAGAGCTGCACCTGGGGCGCGAGGCACGCATTGCGATCGTGCCGGCGCAACAGGCATTGGAGATGAAGGTGGCCCAGGCCGAACTGGACGAGGGCAGCCAGATCACGGCTCGCGGCGCGCCGGGAACCTACACGAAGGCGGCGCGGCCGGGGCGCAATCTCAACCTGCGCTTCAATGCGTTGAACGCACCGCTACTGTCAGTCGATGCCCGTGGCGGCAGCGGTGCGCCAGGTTATGTGGGGCTCGACGGCGCCAACGGACAAGCTCCGGGGTGTACCTGGGGTTCGGCCGGTCGCGGCGCCGACGGCAGCAATGGCGGCGACGGCCAGCCGGGCGCGGCCGGTGCGCTGGTGCGGCTCGAGTTGCCTCGCGCCTACCCCGATGAACAGATAAAGGTCACGGTGGACGGCGGCGCCGGCGGCAAACCTGGGCACGGTGGCAAACCCGGAGCAGGCGGCAAAGCCAAGGGATGCCTGGTCTATACCGCCGACGGTGGCAAGAGCGGCCGGCCAGGCGCCGATGGCCAGCCAGGGCCTGCCGGAACGGCGGGCGCGGTGACGGTGCAGCGGTTCTGAATAACATTCATGACCCAGTGGGAGCGAGTTCCCACTGGGTTTGATGCGATATCAAAACATCGGCCGCGCCGCGCCTATCGCCACCACCAGCAACCCGATCAACAGATTGATGCCCACCAAGCGGCGTATCTTGCCCAGCATCGCTGCGCCAGTCGGCCAGTCCTGGGCCGTCACGGCGGTGCGCAATGCAGGCAGTTGCAGGCCCTGAATGCGGATGAACAGTGCCGTCATCACGATATACAGCCCCATCATCACCTGCACATAACGTGGCGCGGTTTCGAAGCCGGTGAAGCGCAGGTGGATCAGGCCTACGCCGCTGATCGGCAAAAGCACCACCGCCACCCAGACCCAGACAAAAAAACGCTGAAACACTTCTACCCATAGTTTTAGCCGGGCGGGGCCTTCAAGCGCCGTCATTGCGGCGGGACGCAGGATCATCCAGGCGAAAAACATGCCGCCGACCCAGATCAGGGCCGCCAGTAAATGCAGGGTGTAGACGAGGGCAAAGGGTGTCATTGGGTCACTCCGTTCTGCGCGAGATTCATTAGCGGGGTATGATAGCCGCCGATCCGAACCACTGAAAATTTATCCAGCGTTTTTTGCGCCCGACATTCATGATCAGCACCGAACTCAAAACCACGATCCAGGGCGCCTACTCGCGTTTTCTCGAAGCCAAGAGCCTCAAGCCGCGATATGGCCAGCGTCTGATGATTGCCGAAGTGGCAAAAGTCCTGGGCGACATCGACACCGATGACGAAGGTCGGCGCAGTGGCGAGCCGGCCGTCGTGGCGGTCGAGGCCGGCACCGGTACCGGCAAGACCGTGGCCTACAGCCTGGCGGCGATTCCGAGCGCCAAGGCTGCCGGCAAGCGGCTGGTGATCGCCACAGCCACCGTCGCCCTGCAGGAGCAGATCGTCTACAAGGACCTGCCCGACCTGATGCGCAACAGCGGGCTGAATTTTACCTTCGCTCTAGCCAAGGGCCGCGGGCGCTATATGTGCCTGTCCAAGCTCGACATGTTGCTGCAGGAAGGCCACGCCCAGACCGCCACCGCGCAGTTGTTCGAAGAGGAAGGCTTCAAGATCGAAGTCGACGAGGCGAGCCAGAAGCTGTTTACCAGCATGATTGAAAAACTGGCCGGCAATAAGTGGGACGGTGACCGCGACAGCTGGTCAACGGCCCTGGAAGACGCCGACTGGTCGCGCCTGACCACGGATCACAGCCAGTGCACCAATCGTCACTGCCCCAACTTCGGCCAGTGTGCTTTCTACAAGGCGCGCGAAGGCATGGGCAAGGTCGACGTGATCGTCACCAACCACGACATGGTCCTGGCCGACCTGGCCCTGGGCGGTGGTGCGGTGTTGCCGGACCCGCGCGACACCATCTACGTGTTCGACGAAGGCCATCATCTGCCGGACAAGGCCATCGGCCATTTCGCCCATTACACGCGGCTGCGCTCCACCGCCGACTGGCTGGAAACCACGGCGAAGAACCTGACCAAGCTGTTGGCTCAGCACCCACTGCCGGGTGACCTGGGCAAATTCATCGAACAGGTGCCCGAGCTCGCGCGTGAGATCAAGACGAACCAGCAGTTCATGTTCACCGCATGCGAACAGGTGGCTGATTTCAAGCCAGGCGAAGATGTAGAGGGCCGCGAGCGGCCTCGCCATCGGTTTGTCGGCGGGATCATCCCCGAGCATATGCGCGAGATGGGCATCGAGCTCAAGAAGGGCTTCGCGCGCCTGACGGATTTGTTCACGCGCCTGACCGACTTGCTCAAGGAAGGCATGGATGGCGAGGTGAACATCGGGATCGCCAGCAACCAGGCCGAGGAATGGTATCCGCTGTTCGGCAGCCTGCTGTCCCGCTCGCAAGGCAATTGGGAGCTGTGGACGGCTTTCACCACCGAAGACCCGGAAGACAACCCACCGATGGCGCGCTGGTTGACCCTGGCCGAGAGCGGTTCGCTGTTCGACATCGAGGTCAATGCCAGCCCGATCCTGGCGGCGGACATGCTGCGGCGCAACCTGTGGAACGTTGCCTACGGCGCGCTGGTGACGTCCGCCACGCTGACCGCCCTGGGTACGTTCGACCGTTTCCGTATGCGCGCCGGCTTGCCGAAAATCGCAGTGACGGCCGTGGTCCCGAGCCCATTCCACCATGCCGACGCCGGCGTGTTGCGAGTCCCCGACCTCAAGGCCGACCCACGGGACGCCGCGGCCCACACCGCGGCGATCATCCGTGACTTGCCGGACCTGGTGGAAGGTTCCCGTGGCACCCTCGTGCTTTTTTCCTCGCGCAAGCAGATGCAGGACGTGTTCGACGGTCTCGACCGTGACTGGCGCAAGCAAGTGTTCATCCAGGGCAATCTGTCGAAGCAGGAGACCCTGAACAAACACAAGGCGCGGGTCGATGGCGGCGACTCCAGCGTACTGTTCGGCCTGGCAAGTTTTGCCGAAGGCGTCGACTTGCCCGGCGCCTATTGCGAGCACGTGGTGATCGCAAAGATACCGTTCTCGGTCCCGGACGACCCGGTTGAAGCCGCGCTGGCCGAATGGATCGAAGCCCGGGGTGGCAATCCGTTCATGGAAATCTCCGTGCCGGACGCCTCGCTGAAACTTGTCCAGGCCTGCGGTCGCTTGCTGCGCACCGAGGAAGACCGCGGCACCATCACTTTGCTCGACCGCAGGCTGGTGACCCAGCGTTATGGCAAGGCCATCCTCAACGCGCTGCCACCGTTTCGGCGGGAGATTTCCTGACGGTCTTGTGTGGCGAGGGGGCTTGCTCCCTCGCCACACAAGACTGCGCCTAACCAGCCGTCTTGCGAAGGTTCACAAAAACATCAATGACTGAAACAATGCCAGCCAGCTGAAAAAAAGCGTGTGTTTCAAAGGAGTTGCGGGTGCAAATTCAAGGCCATTACGAACTTCAGTTCGAAGCAGTGCGTGAAGCGTTCGCGGCACTGTTCGACGATCCGCAGGAGCGCGGCGCGGCGTTGTGCATCCAGGTCGGGGGCAGCACGGTCATCGACCTCTGGGCCGGCACAGCCGACAAGGATGGCCATGAGGCTTGGCACTGCGACACCATCGCCAATCTGTTTTCTTGCACCAAGACATTCACCGCCGTTACCGCCTTGCAATTGGTCGCCGAAGGCAAGTTGCAACTGGACGCGCCGGTCGCTCGCTATTGGCCTGAGTTTGCGGCGGCGGGCAAGCAATCCGTCACCCTGCGCCAGTTGCTCTGCCATCAGGCCGGACTTCCCGCATTGAGGGAGTTGATGGCCCCCGCGGCACTTTACGATTGGCAGACCATGGTCGATGCACTGGCTGCCGAGACGCCTTGGTGGACCCCCGGCGAGGGCCACGGCTATGCCGCGATCACGTACGGCTGGTTGGTGGGCGAATTGTTGCGCAGGGTCGATGGCCGTGGGCCAGGCGAGTCCATCGTGGCCCGGGTTGCCAAACCCCTGGGACTGGATTTCCACGTTGGCCTGGCCGACGAAGAGTTTCATCGCGTGGCGCATATTGCCCGCGGCAAAGGCAACGTTGGCGACGCAGCGGCCCAGCGTCTGTTGCAGGTCACGATGCGCGAACCGACGGCCATGACCACCCGGGCCTTCACCAACCCTCCATCGATCATGACCAGCACCAACAAGCCGGAATGGCGGCGGATGCAGCAACCGGCTGCCAACGGTCACGGCAACGCCCGCAGTCTCGCCGGGTTCTACGCCGGCCTGCTGGACGGAAGCTTGCTGGAAGGTGAAATGCTCGACGAACTGACTCGCCAGCACAGTTTCGGCGAGGACAAGACATTGTTGACCCAGACCCGTTTCGGCCTGGGTTGCATGCTGGATCAACCGGATGTGCCCAATGCGACCTACGGCCTGGGGCCGCGGGCGTTTGGTCATCCCGGAGCAGGGGGCTCCATCGGTTTCGCCGATCCTGAGCATGACGTTGCGTTCGGGTTCGTGACCAATACCCTCGGGCCCTATGTCTTGATGGACCCACGTGCCCAGAACCTTGCACGGGTGCTTGCCACTTGTCTATAAAACGCCATTGGCGGTAGTGGGTAAAGGAACAAGGTGTTGTTTTCGCTTTCCAAGCGACTGTTTATGCGGCCGGAACATGGCCTTCGTTTTTTACTTCAGATCATTTTGTGGATATCCAATGTCATCGAACAAAACCCTCGCTCTGGCGCTGTGCTTCGCTATCACCGGTTGCGCACAAAACCCACAAAATGATGCCGAGGGCGGCGGTGGCTGGTGGCCGTTCGGGTCCTCCGACAAGGTCGCGGCCAAGGAGCCGGTCCCGCCGGCTCCCCTGAAACCCGCCGCCGTGGCGCCGCAAGCCAAGGCAGAGGGGGCCACGCATTGGTGGTGGCCGTTCTCCTCCGACGATGGCGCCGATGTCGCCAAGAAAGAAGAAGCGAAACCTGTCGCCAAGCCTGAAACCAAGGCGCCGGCTACCGTCGCCAAGGCCCAAGCCGAGAGCAGTGGCAAGTGGTGGTGGCCGTTCGGCGGCAAAGAGCAGGAGACCGCGAAGGCAGTGCCGATGCCCGACCCGAAAGTCACCCAGGCCTGGCTCGACGACTATGAGCCAAAGCTGCGTACCGCCATCAAGGACAGCAAGCTTGAGCTGGAGCGCCGCGATAATGTGCTGGTGGTCACCGCTCCCGTGGACGGCTCGTTCAACCCGGACCGTCCGGCCATGCTACTGCCGGTGACACTCGGCCCGTTCACTCGCGTCGCCAAGATTCTAGAGGCCGATCCGAAAACCGCGGTGCTGATCCTCGGTCACGCCGATACGTCGGGCGCGGCGCCGGCGAATCTGAAGCTCAGCCAGGAGCGCGCCCAATCCGTCGCGGCGATCTTCCGGCTCAGTGGCTTGCAGCGTGATCGCCTGATGCTGCGCGGGATGGGCTCGGTGGCGCCACGTGCGGCCAACGATAGCGTCGAGGGACGGGCTTTGAACCGTCGTGTCGAATTGCTGGTAACGCCCGCCAATACCATGGTCGCGTTGTTGAGCAAGTACAACATGCCGACCCCTGCGCCGGTGACCATGGTGGCTGCCCAGGACGTCAAGCCCGCGGCACCTGCCCCGGCCCCGGCGGCGAAAAAATCCGCCGCGCCGGCAACCAAGAAAGCCGCAGCCAAGAAGGCTCCTGCAAAGGCCCCGGCCAAAAAAGCCCCGGCCAAGAAGGCGACTCCGGCGAAAAAACCTGAACCGGCCAAGGCCGCGGCTGACGGGAAAAAAGTTGCTGCCGCCGACTCCTCCAAGAAACAGTGATTGGCTGATCACAAGGAACGCGCCATGACCCAAGCGCTGGCTGATATGCGCCGTGACTACACCCGCGATGGCCTGACCGAGGCGCAAGCCCCGGCCGAGCCGTTCGCGTTGTTCCACCAATGGTTCGCCGACGCGGTGAAAACCGAACAGGCTCCGGTGGAAGCCAATGCCATGACCCTGGCAACAGTGGACGCTGACGGCCGGCCTCACTGCCGGATCCTGCTACTGAAGGGCCTGGATGCCCAGGGCTTTACTTTCTTCACCAACTACGACAGCGCCAAAGGCCAGCAACTGGCTGCGAATCCGTACGCGGCCATGACGTTTTTCTGGCCGACACTGGAGCGTCAGGTGCGTATCGAAGGCAAGGTAGTGAAAGTCACTGCGCAGGAGTCGGACGCTTATTACCAGGTCCGACCGCTGGGCAGCCGCCTTGGTGCCTGGGCCTCACCCCAGAGCCGGGTGATTGCCGGGCGCGGCGAGCTGGAAGACTTGCTCAAGGCCACTGAGCAGCGTTTCAGCGACAGCCAACCCCATTGTCCCGAGCACTGGGGCGGCTACCGCTTGCTGCCCGAGCGCATCGAGTTCTGGCAGGGGCGCCCCAGTCGCCTGCATGATCGTCTCAACTACCGCCTGCAAGGGGCGGATTGGACTCGCGAGCGCCTGGCGCCTTGATGGGGTAACCTGCCGCTGCCGCCTGGAGCCATTGCGGCAGGTCCCGTCGCTTGACGCCTTGTTCGCGGGCGCGGGCCAGTTGTTGCAGCATGTAGTGTTTTTTCGGTTCATCCTGCCCCGCCAATGACAGCGCCAGGTCTCGGTCCATCCAGCGTTTGATGCGTACGTACAGCCACCAGTGGAAGTACAGGCCGGCTAGGGTGGTAGCGACTATGATGAAGTAATCCATGGAGAGTCCTTGGAGCGGTAACGCTGCTGACTGAATTTGGCGCTGATGTTTGATGAATTTTCTCGGGTGCGCCTGTATCCCACCTGAATGAAAACAATTTTATCCCGGCGAGGCCGTGACAGGTGTCAAGCCGGGGAGTTTAATGGATCCCTGTCTTTTGGAGTTTGATGCTATGCGTAAGTCTGTTTTGCTGGTTGCTTCCTTTTCCACGATGGCGATGTTGCTCACTGGCTGTCAGTCGAGCCTGACCGGTGACTCCTACTCCCGTGACGAAGCGCGTCGCGTTCAGACGATTCGCATGGGCACTATTGAATCCCTGCGTCCGGTCAAGATCGAAGGCACCAAGACGCCTATCGGCGGTGCGGCGGGTGCTGTAGTAGGCGGCGTGGGTGGCAGCGCGATCGGTGGTGGCCGTGGCAGCATCGTTGCCGCCGTAATCGGCGCGGTGGCTGGCGGCTTGATCGGTTCGGCCACTGAAGAAGGCCTGACCCGTACCCAGGGTGTTGAAATCACGGTTCGTGAAGACGACGGCAGCATGCGTGCCTATGTTCAACAGGTTCAGGAGAATGAAGTGTTCCGCGTGGGCGAGCGGGTGCGGATTTCTACTGTCGGTGGAACCAGTCGCGTTTCCCACTAAGTGGCTTTGATCGCCAACGCCGCTGATAAAGTTGAATGAACTGGCCTCTTCGCGAGCAAGCTCGCTCCCACAGTGGATCGGGGTATACACCGAATGGTGCGTCCGCCGAAAAAACCGTGGGAGCGAGCTTGCTCGCGATAGGCGCTGGTTCAGCTATGAAAACGCTGGATGAGTGCCCCGCTGTACGGCCCGCTCAACACGTCATGAATGCTACGAAACGGGCTTGCGACTAGCCATCGCCGTAACCCCATACCCAATTACCGCCGCCAGGATCGACCCGGTAAGAATCCCCATCCGGTCCATTCCTGCATACTCACTTGCACCCGGTGCGAACGCCAGAGAACCCACGAACAGGCTCATCGTGAAACCGATCCCGCAGAGAATCGCCACCCCCAGTATCTGCCCCCAGTTCGCCCCGGCGGGAAGGCTGGCAATGCCGACCTTCACCGCGAGCCAGGTCAGGCCGAACACACCGACTGTCTTGCCCAGCAACAGCCCGACCGCGATGCCCATCGGCACGTGGTGAGTAAAACTCTCGACGGTGACGCCGCTCAACGACAGACCCGCGTTGGCGAAGGCGAACAGCGGCAGGATGCCATACGCCACCCAGGGATGCAGCGCATGTTCGAGGGTCAGTAATGGCGACGTTTCAGCGTTTTTCGTGCGCAGTGGAATGCAGAAGGCCAGGGTGACACCCGCCAGGGTGGCATGGACACCGCTCTTGAGCACGCAAACCCACAGAATCAGCCCGACCACCATGTAGGGGCCGAGTTTGACCACGCCCATGCGGTTCATTGCCACCAATGCCGCGATGCAGGCCGCAGCCAGCCCCAATGACAGGGTCGACAGGTCGCCAGAGTAGAAGATCGCAATGATGATAATGGCGCCCAGGTCATCAATGATCGCCAGCGTCATCAGGAACAGCTTGAGCGACACCGGCACTCGCTTGCCCAGCAAGGCCAGCACGCCCAGGGCGAAGGCAATATCGGTGGCCGTCGGGATCGCCCAGCCGGCCAGTGCGGCTGGGTTGTCGCGGTTGAGGAACCAGTAGATGAGCGCCGGCACCAGCATGCCGCCGACGGCCGCAGCGCCCGGCAGGACAATCTGCGATGGTTTGGACAATTGCCCGTCGAGGACCTCCCGCTTGACCTCAAGGCCGATGAGCAGGAAGAACATAGCCATCAGGCCGTCGTTGATCCACAGCAGCAAGGGCTTGGCGATCTGCAAGGCGCCGACCTGAGCCACCACCGGAGTCTCCAGCAAGCCGTTATAAAGCCAGTCCAGCGGCGAATTGTTGATCACCAGGGCCAGCACAGCGGCCGCGATCAACAGAAGGCCGCTTGCCGCTTCCAGTTGGAAAAAACGTGTCATAGAGCTACGTAGAGCCAAGACTGCTCTCCATTCATCGGATCCAAAGATAGGGACACCCTAACCCGTACCGTTAGTTGTTAAAACAAAAGTTATATTCTTTTTTGTTATATGCTGTTACAGCGCCTGTATTGGGCAGTCGGGCAGTTGACGGGCATATTGGACCTTAGCTGTACCTGTGCGCGATGTCGGTTTTTTCCTAAGCTTGCGTCTCGTATTTCCGAACCAGATCGTGCCCCGTGGCTATCGGTCTGCCTGCGTCGTACCGATCCAGCGAGAAAACACCATGAACGACCACCGCCAGTGGGCGCGTGAGGCCATCCGTATCATCGAGGCGGACTTCCAGCGCAGCGCCGATACGCACTTGATCCCACTGCCGTTGCCGGGGTTGCCGGGCACTGAGCTGTACTTCAAGGATGAGTCCAGCCATCCCACTGGAAGCCTCAAGCATCGATTGGCTCGTTCGCTTTTCCTCTATGCGTTGTGCAACGGCTGGCTCAAGCCGGGGGCGCCGGTGATCGAAGCCTCCAGCGGATCGACGGCAATTTCCGAGGCCTACTTCGCCCGGTTGCTGGGCCTGCCATTCATTGCGGTGATGCCGGCGACGACCTCTCGGGAAAAAATCGCACAGATCGCCTTTTATGGCGGCCAGAGCCATTTGGTGGATGATCCTACGCAGATCTACGCCGAGTCCGAACGCCTGGCGCGTGAGCATGACGGCCATTTCATCGACCAATTCACCTACGCCGAGCGCGCTACGGACTGGCGCGCCAACAACAACATCGCCGAGTCGATCTTCCAGCAGATGCGTTTTGAGCAGCATCCGGAACCGACCTGGCTGATTTCCAGCCCCGGAACCGGTGGCACGACCGCCACCCTGGGACGTTATGTGCGTTACCGCCAGCACTGTACCCGTGTGCTGTGTGCCGACGCCGAGCGCTCGGTATTCTTCGATTACTACCGCAGCGGCGACGCCAGCCTGCGCCTGGATTGCGGCTCGCGGATCGAAGGCATCGGCCGACCACGGGTCGAAGCGTCGTTCCTGCCCACGGTCATCGATGCGATGGTCAAGGTCCCGGACGCCTTGTCTCTCGCGGCCATGCATTACCTGGCCCAGCGGTTGGGGCGACGGGTAGGTGGGTCCAGCGGTACCAACCTGATCGGCGCGCTGATCGCCGCGAAGGGGATGGTGGATGCTGGTGAGTCAGGGTCGATCGTGGCCATTCTTTGCGACGGCGGGGAGCGTTATGCCACGACTTATTATGATCCGGCATGGCTCAAGCAGCAGGGGTATGAGTTGAGTGGGTTGATCGATGCGGTGGCTGCGTGTGCGGAACGCGGAGAAGCGCTGCCGGAGAGTGTGTTGCGAGCTAACATCTGAGTTCTTGAACACTCGGAGAACCCTGTGGGAGCGAGCCTGCTCGCGAAACCGGATTAACATTCAACATACATGCTGAATGATCCATCGCTTTCGCGAGCAAGCTCGCTCCCACAGTGAATGGATGTCAGTCCTTCAAGCCGAGGATATTCCGCGCCACCGCCTCGGCAATCCGGATTCCATCCACGCCCGCCGACAGGATGCCGCCCGCGTAACCGGCGCCTTCCCCAGCGGGGAACAAGCCCTTCACATTCAGGCTTTGCAGCGTTTCGTTTCGCGTGATACGCAGCGGTGACGAGGTGCGCGTCTCGATGCCGGTGAGCACTGCATCGTGCAGCGAATAGCCACGGATCTGTTTCTCGAACGCCGGTAACGCTTCACGAATGGCTTCGATGGCGAAATCCGGCAGGGCCAGGGCCAGGTCGCCCAAGGCAACCCCCGGTTTGTAGGACGGTTCAACGCTGCCCAGCGCCGTCGAAGGCTTGCCGGCGATGAAATCGCCCACCAGTTGCGCGGGGGCCTCATAGTTGCTGCCGCCGAGTACGAAGGCGTGGGACTCCAGGCGCTCCTGCAACTCGATTCCCGCCAGCGGGCCCCCCGGGTAATCCACTTCCGGGGTAATGCCGACAACGATGCCGGAGTTGGCGTTGCGCTCGTTACGTGAATACTGGCTCATGCCGTTGGTCACGACCCGGTTCGGCTCGGAAGTCGCCGCCACCACTGTACCGCCCGGGCACATGCAGAAGCTGTACACCGATCGGCCGTTCTTGGCGTGGTGCACCAGTTTGTAGTCGGCCGCGCCGAGCTTCGGATGGCCGGCGTACTTGCCCAGGCGTGCACTGTCGATCAGTGATTGCGGGTGTTCGATGCGGAAACCCACCGAGAACGGCTTCGCTTCCATGTACACGCCACGGCTGTGGAGCATGCGGAACGTGTCCCGGGCGCTGTGGCCCAGGGCAAGGATCACGTGTTTGGAATGGATCTGTTCACCGCTGGCCAACTCGACACCGACCAATTGGCCGTCTTCGATCAGCACATCGGTGACTCGCTGCCCGAAGCGCACTTCGCCGCCCAGCGCGCGAATCTGCTCACGCATGTTTTCCACGACGCCTGTCAGGCGGAACGTACCGATGTGTGGCTTGCTGACGTAGAGGATTTCTTCGGGCGCCCCGGCCTTGACGAACTCGTGCAGGACCTTGCGCCCAAGGAATTTAGGGTCCTTGATCTGGCTGTAGAGCTTGCCGTCGGAGAATGTCCCCGCACCGCCCTCGCCGAATTGCACGTTGGATTCAGGGTTGAGCACGCTTTTGCGCCACAGGCCCCAAGTGTCCTTGGTGCGCTGGCGCACCTCCGGGCCGCGCTCGAGGATGATCGGCTTGAAGCCCATCTGCGCGAGCAACATGGCGGCGAAAATGCCGCACGGGCCGAAGCCGACCACGATCGGCCGTTCGCCCAGGTCGGCCGGCGCCTGGCCAACCACTTTGTAGCTGACGTCCGGCGCTTCGTTGACGTTACGGTCATCGGCGAACTTGCGCAGCACGCTGGCTTCATCGCGCACCGTCAGGTCGATGGTGTAAATGAAGCACAGCTCGGAAGATTTCTTGCGTGCGTCATAGCTGCGTTTGAACAAGGTGAAGTCGAGCAGGTCATCGCTGGCGATGCCCAGGCGTTGCACGATGGCGGGACGCAGGTCTTCTTCGGGATGGTCGATCGGCAGCTTGAGTTCGGTGATTCGTAACATGACAGGATCCGGTTCGCGGGGCGCACAACTGCGCCAGGGCGTGCTTCAAACCGGCGATTATAAGCTGCATTCCCTGCTACCCGTGAGGTTAAAACAGACTGGCGACAAGTCAGTCGTCCCGTGCGCCACCGAAATAGGCACATCCGCGCTGGACCTGGCCGTTGACCCGCAATTCGGCGCTCATGTGTTGCACGCTGCCGCTGGCGCTGTCGACACAGCGAGCCGGGGTGACCCATAGCTCGACTTTCTGGCCATTGGCTTCGGTACCGAGGTTGAACCTGCCATCACCCAATTGCTCCTCGACATAGGGCACCGCCAGTAGCGGCTGACCTACCCGATCCAGCACCAGGCCCTTGCCGCTGGCCGTGAGGGTCCATTCAGGGCTGTGGCCCGTTGCACGCAGAATCACGCGCTTGAAGTCTGCGTCGCCGCACGCGGTCCCCGAAGGTTCCAGGCGATAGAGCTGGCCAACGTCCAGCTGGCTGTCGGCACCGGCCGATGCGCTGGAAACGATGCGGCCGCGCAGGTCGGCGAACAACTTGCCGCTATCATCCGCCAGGGTGGCGGCTTGTTGCAGCACGCTGGTGCCGCCGGCGTCATTGACCAAGTAGCGGCGCTGTTCCTGGCACGGCTGGAACATCAACTTGCCGTCCGCGGCTGTCAGTTCGCCTTGCATACGTGTTTGCCCCGCATGGGGCGCGCTCTGGCGCGGGGCTTCGAGCAGCTGGCAGCCGGCGAAAAGCGGGAGGAGGGCGACAAACAGCAGGGAACGAGCGGCACGCATCATTGGGTCTCCAGACAAGTGCCGCCACGTTACGCAGACTGTCCCTCTATCACAAGGGGTCAGCCCACGTGAAAGGTCTGGCCGGTTTGCAGGCCTTCGACACTCTTCGCGTAGGCCAACGCCACTTCCGCCGCGGGAACGGGCTTATAGCCACGGAAGTACGGCGCATATTTGTCCATGGCTTCCAGAAGCACGTTCGGGCTTACCGAATTGACCCGTAGCCCGCGCGGCAATTCGATTGCCGCCGCGCGCACGAAGCTGTCGAGGGCGCCGTTCACCAGCGCCGCCGAAGCGCCGCTCTTGATGGGGTCGTGGCTGAGTACGCCAGTGGTGAAGGTAAAGGATGCACCGTCGTTGGCGAACTCGCGGCCGATCAGCAGCAGATTGACCTGGCCCATCAGTTTGTCCTTCAGGCCTAGGGCAAAGCTGTCTTCGGTCATGTCGCCCAGAGGTGCGAAGGTGACATTGCCCGCGGCACAGACCAGCGCGTCGAAGCGGCCGGTCTTTTCAAACAGGGCGCGGATCGAGGCGCTGTCGCTGATATCGACTTGTACGTCACCGCTATGGCGGCCGATGCGTACGATTTCGTGGCGGGGCGATAATTCATTATCGATGGCCGAACCGATGGTGCCGTTGGCGCCGATCAACAGGATTTTCATGGGCTGCTCCTCATTGGTTTGAACGAGGTTGCAGTCTAGGCTGGATTTTCTTCGGGATAATCGTGCTAATAGGAAACCTTTGGTTTTCAATTGGAAACAATCCAGTGAGCGAGATAGATGACCTCGCAGCGTTCGCCGTGCTGGTGGAGGCTGGGAGTTTCACCTTGGCGGCGCAGCAGTTGGGGTGCAGCAAGGGGCAACTGTCCAAGCGCATCAGTCTGTTGGAAGAGCGGTTTTCGGTGCTGCTGCTCCAGCGCACGACACGACGCCTTAGCCTGACGGCGGCGGGCGCTGCGCTGTTGCCCCAGGCCCAGGCATTGTTGGTCCAGGTGGAAAGGGCGCGTCAGGCGTTGGCGCGCTTGAAGGGCGAAATTTCCGGGCCGGTGCGCATGACGGTTCCGGTTTCGTTGGGCGAAACGTTCTTCGAGGGATTGCTTACGGAATTTGCCTGTGCCTATCCCGACGTGCAGATTGAGCTGGAGCTCAACAATGGTTACCGCGATTTAACCCGCGATGGCTTCGATTTGGCGATTCGTTCGGATGCGGCGGTCGATGAGCGGTTGGTGGCTCGACCGTTGCTGGCCTGGCATGAAATGACCTGCGCCAGCCCGGCCTACCTGGAACGCTACGGCGAACCCGAGTCCCCCCACGCCTTGGTGGAGCACAAGTGCCTGCTCAACAGCCACTACAGTGGTCGGGAAGAGTGGCTGTATCACCAGCAGCACGAATTGTTGCGGGTGCGAGTGTCCGGGCCGTTCGCCAGCAACCATTACAGCCTGTTGAAAAAAGCCGCCTTGGCCGACGCGGGTATCGCCCGTTTGCCATCGTATTTGCTCCATGAAGAGCTGGCCGACGGACGCCTGCGTTGGCTGCTGCGCGATTTCCAGACCCGGCGCATGCCGATGTACCTGGTGCATCCTTATCAGGGTGGGTTGCCCAAGCGTACCCAGGTGCTGGTTGATTATTTGATTGAATGGTTCAAGCGCAGTGGGGCGGCGTTGGATAGGCTTTAGCAATAGTCGCCGTAACCCTGTGGGAGCGAGCTTGCTCGCGATCGCGGTGGTTCAGCTTGCATAGTTTGTGTATTTGCCGCCGCCTTCGCGAGCAAGCTCGCTCCCACTGGGGGCTTGGCGTTAGGGAAGATTAGCAGGCAAAAAAAACGGCCCGAAGGCCGTTTTTTCTTGGTGACAGCCTCAGCCGCCCAGGTACGCCTCGCGCACTTTCGGGTCGGTCAGCAGCGCTTCACCGGTGCCTTGCATCACCACGCGACCGTTCTCCAGCACGTACGCCCGGTCGGCGATTTTCAGCGCTTGGTTGGCGTTCTGCTCCACCAGGAACACCGTCACGCCATCCTTGCGCAGCTGTTCGATGATGTCGAAGATCTGCTGGATGATGATCGGTGCCAGGCCCAGGGAAGGCTCGTCGAGCAGCAGCAGCTTGGGCTTGCTCATCAGCGCACGGCCGATGGCGAGCATTTGCTGTTCGCCACCGGACATGGTGCCGCCGCGCTGGGTAAAACGCTCTTTCAGGCGTGGGAAAAGGTGCAGCACCTTGTCCATCTGTTCCTGATAGTCGCCCTTGTCGGTGAAGAACCCGCCCATGGCGAGGTTTTCTTCCACGGTCAGCCGGGCAAATACCCGACGGCCTTCAGGCACCACAGCGATGCTCTTGCGCATGATCTGCGCCGACTCCTGGCCCACCAGTTCCTCGCCCATGTAGCGGATGCTGCCGCTGTGGGCCTGGGGCGAACCGCAGAGGGTCATCAGCAGCGTCGATTTGCCAGCACCGTTGGCGCCGATCAGCGTGACGATTTCGCCCTGGCGGACCTCGACGTTGACGCTGTGCAGCGCCTGGATCTTGCCGTAGAAGGTGGAAACGTTTTCGAATTGCAGCATTTACGCTTCCCCCAGGTAGGCTTTGATCACTTCGGGATTATCGCGGATCTGTTCCGGCGTACCGTCGGCCAGCGGCGTGCCCTGGTTGATCACGACGATGTGGTCGGAAATGCTCATGACCAGCTTCATATCGTGCTCGATCAGCAGGACGGTGACGTTGTGCTCCTCGCGCAACACGCTGATGAGCGCCTTCAGGTCTTCGGTTTCCTTCGGGTTCAGGCCGGCGGCCGGTTCGTCGAGCATGAGGATCCGCGGGCGGGTCATCATGCAGCGGGCGATTTCCAGGCGCCGTTGCTGACCGTAGGCCAGGGTGCCGGCGGTACGGTTGGCGAACTCGGTGAGGTTGACCTTGTCCAGCCAGTAAGCGGCGTACTCCATCGCCTCGCGTTCGCTCTTGCGGAACGCCGGGGTCTTGAACAGGCCCGCGAAGAAGTTGGTGTTCAGGTGACGGTGCTGGGCGATCAACAGGTTCTCGACCGCCGTCATGTCCTTGAACAGCCGCACGTTCTGGAAGGTCCGCACCACGCCCTTGCGAGCGATGTGATGGCCGGCCAGGCCCTGGATCGGCTCGCCGTCCAGCAGGATGGTGCCGCCGGTAGGCTGGTAGAAGCCGGTCAGGCAGTTGAACACTGTGGTCTTGCCCGCGCCGTTTGGCCCGATCAGGGCAACCACTTGTTTCTCTTTCACGGTCAGGGCCACGCCGTTGACCGCAAGCAAGCCGCCGAAGCGCATGCTCAAGTTTTCAACTTTGAGGATCTCGCGGCTCATTTGCGCAGCTCCATGTGTGGGCGTTGCATAGGCAGCAGACCTTGAGGACGCCAGATCATCATCAGCACCATCAAGGCGCCGAACATCAACATGCGGTATTCACTGAATTCACGCATCATTTCAGGCAGCAGGATCATCACGATCGCCGCCAGGATCACGCCCAGCTGCGAGCCCATCCCGCCCAGCACGACGATGGCGAGGATGATCGCCGACTCGATGAAGGTGAACGATTCGGGCGTCACCAGGCCCTGGCGAGCCGCGAAGAAGCTACCGGCGAAACCGGCGAACGCAGCACCGAGGGTAAAGGCCGACAGTTTGATCACGGTTGGGTTGAGACCCAGCGCGCGGCAGGCGATTTCGTCTTCACGCAGCGCTTCCCACGCACGGCCGATCGGCATGCGCAGCAGGCGATTGATGACAAACAGTGCCGCCAGTGCCAGCAACAGGGCAACCAGGTACAGGAAGATCACCTTGTTGATCGAGTTGTATTGCAGGCCGAAGTACTCGTGGAAGGTCTGCAAGCCTTCGGCGGCCTTGCGCTCGAAGGTCAGGCCGAAGAACGTCGGCTTCTCGATATTGCTGATGCCGTTCGGACCACCGGTGATGTCGGTCATGTTACGCAGGAACAGCCGGATGATCTCACCGAAACCCAGGGTCACGATCGCCAGATAGTCACCACGCAAGCGCAGGACCGGGAAACCCAGCAGGAAACCGAAGGTGGCAGCCATCAGCCCGGCGATCGGCAGGCAGATCCAGAAGCTCAGGCCGAAGTAGTGGGACAGCAGCGCGTAGCTGTAGGCGCCGACGGCGTAGAAGCCGACGTAACCCAGGTCCAGCAGGCCGGCCAGGCCTACCACGATGTTCAGGCCCAGGCCGAGCATCACGTAGATCAGGATCAGCGTAGCGATGTCCACCGCGCCGCGCGAGCCGAAGAACGGCCATACCAGCGCGACGATGATGAGGGCGATGATGAAATAGCGCTGAGTCGTTGGCAGGGTCAGGAAGTTGCTGGCCTTGGCCGGGATCAGTGGCAGGCCCGGGGAGGAGCGCCAGGCCTTGCTGATTTGCTGGTTGAACAGCACGCGCAGGAACATCAGCACCGAGCAGATCGCGATGGTCGCAAGCACCGCAGGGCTGGTGTTGTGCACTTCCAGGTTGATACCGACGATGGTCAGTTTCAGACCGAGTACCGGGTAGGCCACGGCCCAGACCAGCAAGGCACTGAACAGTGCCTGTTTAAGATTCCTAGTCATACTTTCTCAACCTCCGGACGGCCCAGAATGCCGGTCGGACGGAACAACAGCACCAGAACCAACAAGCCGAATGCAACGACGTCCTTGTACTGGTCGCCGAAGATATCGGCGCCAAAGGCTTCCGCCACCCCCAGCACCAATCCACCGAGCATGGCTCCGGGAATGCTGCCGATGCCGCCCAATACCGCAGCGGTGAAGGCCTTGAGGCCGACGAGGAAACCGGCGTTCGGGTTGATCACGCCGTATTGCATGCTCAGCAGAACAGCCGCAACGGCTGCCAGCGCAGCACCAATGACAAAAGTCAGGGCAATGATGTTGTTGGTGTTGATGCCGAGCAGGTTGGCCATCTTGATGTCCTCGGCACAGGCGCGGCAGGCGCGGCCCAGGCGAGAACGGGAGATGAACAGGGTCAGGCCGAGCATGGCGATCACAGTGACGATGAACACCACGATCTGCATGTAGGAAATCAGCACTTCTTGTGCGCCACCCGGACCGAAGGCGAAGTTGCCAGGGATCAGGTTGGGGATTGCTTTGTCCTTGGAGTCTTGCGCCAGCAGAACGGTGTTCTGCAGGAAAATCGACATACCAATGGCGGAAATCAGCGGGATAAGACGGTTACTGCCGCGCAAGGGGCGATAGGCGATCCGTTCGATGCTGTAGCCATAGGAGCTAGTGACCACGATGCTCGCGATAAAAGCCGCGGTCATCAACAGCGGGACACTGTCGAGTCCCATCATGGTCAGCCCGGCAATGGCGATGAACGCCACGTAGGAGCCGATCATGTACACCTCGCCGTGGGCGAAGTTGATCATTCCAATGATGCCGTAAACCATCGTGTAGCCGATGGCGATCAGGGCATACATGCTGCCAACGTTAAGGCCGTTAACCAGCTGTTGGAAGAAGTGATAGATGTCAGGCATTACAGCGCTCCTAAAAACCTGATACGCATTTCACTGGTGGAGTCATTTTCCCGCCCGGCCCCGTGGATCTCTATCCACTTCGAATCCGGGTTTTGCCAGCGAACCGCTGATGACGGTTTTGAGATTTTCAGGTGGGGAGACTGGCGGATCACGCCAGCGCGGCCCATACATTCGTAAAACAAAGCCCACGGCACGCCGTGGGCTTTATTGGCAGTCAGTGAGGCAGCGCCTTACTGAGGCGAAACTTCAGTTTTAGGTTTGCCGTTGTGCCACTCGTAAACCACGAATTTGAAGTCTTTCAGGTCGCCCTTTTCATCGAAGCTCAGGTCCCCGGTCGGCGTCTTGAAAGTGCCGGCATGGATGGCTTCAGCCACTTTGGTCGCGTCTTCGGACTTGGCCGCCTTGATGCCTTCGGCAATCACGGTCACTGCGGAGTAGGACGGGAACACGAACGGGCCGCTCGGGTCTTCCTTCTTCGCTTTGAACGCGTCAGCCAATGCAACGTTGGCCGGATCCTGGTCGAAGGACTTCGGCAGGGTCACCAGCAGGCCTTCGGAAGCATCCTTGGCGATCTGGGTGATCGAATCGTTGCCCACGCCTTCCGGACCCATGAAGCGGGCTTTCAGGCCCTTTTCCTGGGCTTGACGCAGGATCAGGCCCAGCTCCGGGTGGTAACCGCCGTAGTAAACGAAGTCGACACCGGCTTGCTTGAGCTTGGCGATGATCGCGGAGAAGTCCTTGTCGCCGGCGTTGACGCCTTCGAACACGGCAACCTTGGTGCCTTTCTTCTCGAGGGTGGCTTTCACCGCGCTGGCGATGCCTTCACCGTACTGCTGCTTGTCGTGCAGGACCGCAACGATTTTCGGCTTGACGTGATCGGCGATGTAGTTGCCGGCCGCTGGGCCTTGGGCACTGTCCAGACCGATGGTGCGGAAGATCATCTTGTAGCCACGGGCGGTGATGTCCGGGCTGGTGGCCGCTGGGGTGATCATGATCACGCCTTCGTCTTCGTAGATGTCCGAAGCCGGCTGGGTGGAGCTGGAGCACAGGTGGCCGATCACGAACTTGACGCCGTCGTTGACGACCTTGTTCGCGACGGCGACCGCTTGTTTTGGATCGCAGGCGTCGTCGTATTCAACGGCTTCGAGTTTCTTGCCGTCGACGCCGCCCTTGGCGTTGATTTGCTCGATCGCCATCTTGGAGCCGCTGAACTGCATGTCGCCGTATTGGGCTACAGGGCCGGTTTTCGGGCCGGCGATGCCGATCTTGATGGTATCGGCGGCAAACGAATGGCTGGCAACCCCGGCCAGAACCATAGCGGCAAACAGTTTGGAAATCTGCTTAGTAGCCTTAGTCATAGTGCTCCACTCATGCTGTTGTAGTTTTTATAGTCCTGGCGCCGTAGCAGCAGAACCGGGTCAGATATCTTGGATATCCTCGCGGAAAATGCCCCCGGCAACTGTACCGGTACAGTGTAGAGCGCCGATTGTTGGCAAGGGAAGCTGGCGCTTGGGGGCAAAACCTGAGGGTGTCGCTTTATTGAAAGAAAAAGACAGATTCGCGGCGGGGGTTGTCCGGTCAAATCGGCAATCCTTGGCTTTGCTGCGCTTTTCAATCGGTGCTGCAATTGCAACTGGGTTTTTCTGCCAGACCACCGACGTTATCATTCGCGCCGATTTCTTTTCCGGACAGCTCCCATGAATCAAGAACCTAGCACCCTCTATGCCAAATTGCTCGGTGAAACCGCATCCATCACCTGGAAAGAGCTGGAGCCGTTCTTTGCCAAGGGTGCCCTATTGTGGGTCGATCCGGGACTGGATCTGATCGCTGCCGCCGAGGCCGTGGCCCAGGACGAAGGTACCAAAGTCGCCGCCTGGCTGGGCGCCGGGCAGGTCGCCAAGCTGTCTGAAACGCGGGCGCTGGATTTTCTGGAGCGCGATCCGCAGCTCTGGGCGGTAGTGGTTTCGCCTTGGATCATGATCCAGGAAAGGGCATCGGATTGATCAACGCACCAACTTGGTTCGCTCCCTGGCTCGGTTGAAAGTGTGTAGGTGAGTAGCGAGATGACAGCCTGCCGTGGCGAAACGCCACAGGGCAGGGTGACGTATACGTAACGGGAACAGTTTATTGGGCAGCCTTTTGGCTGCTTAATTGTTTCTGGATGTTGTTCTGGGGAGAGATTCAAGGCCGCTATCGCGAGCAAGCTCGCTCCCACAATGGGTCTGTGTTCACAAAACCTGTGGGAGCGAGCTTGCTCGCGATTTGGGCGACTCGGTCTCAAGCCAGACTTAATAAGTACGGCCAGTATGGTTATTAAGCGAAATAACCTTAGTCTTGCCGATCCGATGACGGTAGATCTCGCGCAGGTACTTGATGGACTTCTTCACGCAGTCGCGGGACAGGCGGATGTCGTTGATCGAGACGAATTTTTCCTTGTCGCTGATCAGCTCGCGGTATTTCTTTTCATACATCGGCTTGATCGCGTACCAGTTGGTGTCGAGGATTTTCGCCGGGTTCTCGAATTCATTGAGCAGGTCGTCGATGCGTGCCTCGTCGAATTCTTCGTTGATGATGAAGTCCAGGATCGAGTTGTCCAAGGTCTCATCGAAGCGGTACGGCGTACGGGCGAAGCAGCGTTTGATAAACGCCACGATCAGGGTCAGGAAGTCGTCCGACAGGCACGGGCTCTTGGCGATCAGCGTGGTCAGCGACAGGTTCGCCGAGGCGCCGATCACCAACGCGTAGCGCTTGAGCGTGGTGTTGGGGAACAGGCTGTTGAGGTGGGTCTTGAGCCGGTTCAAGTCCATGTAGGACAGCTTGTAATCCTTGGGCAACGAGACGATCGATACCACCGACGAGCAGTTTTTGAAGAAGTGCAGGTCATGCAGCGCAGCGGCGTCGTAGCCGGAGTTCTTGTACTGCTCCAGCGAGGCGCGGTAGCGCTTGGACTCGATGGGCAACAGGCTGATGCCTTCGATGGCCTGGGTGACTTTGTTGAAGTGCGGCAGGTCGATGGAACGGAAGAACAGGTCATCGATGTTCAAGCGCGGTGGCTCTTTCTCGAACACCTTGAACTTGTCGCCGCTCGGCGCCGGGGTTTCCGGGACCACGGACTCGGCGTAGGCAATCGCCACCGGGCCGGCCAGGCTCATGAACAGGTCGTTGGCGTCCAGGCGAATGGTTTCACCAATGTCGATGCCGGCGCGACGGAAGTAGTTCTGGTCGTAGTCGGTGGTCACGGCTTGGGCCGTCAGGATGTTGAATATCTGCTGGGAAATGTACTGGTTGGCGTGCTTTTCCATGGCATTGACATCAATGTTCTGGATGTTGCCGTCATCACTCTCTTCGGCGTAGCGCATGATGTCGTTGGAGATCAACATCATCGCGTTCCACGGACGGATGCGGCCCATGACGCTGGCTTCGCTGCTGTCTTCGTTGGCGAAGTTGTACGAGAAATCCCATTCTTCCGAGAGGTATTTGCACAACAGCCGACCGGCGTTGATGTGCAGAGCCTCGGACATTTCGCTGCGGTGGTCGGAGATATTAGGCAGCACGCAAATGCCGCTGGTGAAAATCGGCTCGAAGACGAAGGAGTGACCGCTCTTGCTGTCGTGTTCGTCCATCGGCTTGGTGTCGAACGTCTTGTTCATGTAGGAGTACTGCTGGGCCAGGCCAAACTCCGAGGCCATGCCCGAACCGGTACCGCCGCCGGCGCTGAAGATCGAAAAATACAGGCGCGACTGGTTGGCCTTGATGCCGCAGCTGTCGATCAGGTACGAGTGAATCATCTTCCAGTCGGGGCTGGAGAAACGCTGGGTGTCCTTGTTCAGGATGATCTTCGCCAGATACTGGCCGAGGATCGGCGCGTTGCCGGCGCCACCGGCATGGACTTCCGACAGGTCCATGATTTTCATCTTGCTGTAGTCGCGCAAGAAGCCGCTTTTCTCGCCTTTGCGCGAAAAACGGATGCGCCCGGCGATGTCCTTGTCCAAGTCTCCCAGCATGACCAGCGGTTCCACCAGGAACACCGGTTTGCTTGCCTTGCTGTTGCCCAGGCGCAGGTTGCGCATCCACTGCGCCGGGCGATAACTTTTGTCGCCGTAGTTTTTATCCTCGGCATTGAATTCGTTGAGGTAGAACTTGCGGGCGTTGTAGACCAACTCCGCGACGTCCAGGGCGATGTTGGAACCGCAGCGACCTAGGCCGATCAGGCAAACCGATGGGAACTCCTGCTGGCCACGTTCGCTCTCGTCGTCCACCAGGTGCGGCGGACGGGGGAACACGGCATCGCGCAGGCCGTCGAGGTTGTCGAGGATGCGGTCGGTGTTGGTCTCGGTGAAATACAGGTATTGCTGGGTAGCCAGGGATCGCGAGCTGCTCGACAGCGTCGAGGTTTCAGGGCCGTTGGCGGCTGGGCTCAAGGTCAGATCGGAAACCGCAGTGGCTGTTTTTTTGGAAGTCATTGTGCGCCGTATGCCTGGACTGGTCGGATCGACGATATGTCATCGAACCATCGCGAATGGGAACTCGCGTCCTTTGATGGCAACGCGAATGTCGGCCCAAGCGTTCAGGGCTGCAGCCTGAGCAGCGCTCGGGAGAATCTATTCCTGATCATGTTGGATCGGCCATCGCGCGAGGTTCTTTAATCAAGAGCAGGCAAAATGATGGCAGTTGTTGCAGCAAATTGACCAAAGCAATGAAACACGCCCTGCGCCATGGTTTGGTATCAGCCATGCGAATGATTGGAGACAGCTCGCGTCCCGCTGTCTAGATTGCAGACTCCGGGCTCGGATGCCTCGCCCAACAATAAAAAGAGACGGACCCATGCAGAACTCGACCCAAGCGGCGAATGCCTGGCGCATTCTGTTCCTGTTGTTCCTGGCCAACCTGTTCAACTTCTTCGATCGCACCATCCCGGCGATCATCATCGAGCCGATCCGCATGGAGTGGAGCCTCAGCGACTTCCAGATCGGCATCATCGGCACCGCGTTCACAATCGTCTACGCCATTGCGGGCTTGCCGCTGGGGCGCATGGCCGATACCGGTTCGCGCAGCAAGTTGATGGGCTGGGGCCTGGCCGCCTGGAGCGGATTGACCGCGGTGAATGGCCTGGTGGGCAGTTTCTGGGCGTTCCTGGTGGTGCGCATGGGCGTGGGCATCGGTGAGGCCAGCTATGCGCCGGCCGCCAATTCGTTGATTGGCGATCTGTTCCCGGCTCACCGCCGGGCTCGGGCAATGGGCATCTTCATGCTGGGGCTGCCGCTGGGCCTGTTGTTGGCGTTCTTCACCATCGGCGCGATGGTCAAGGCCTTCGACAGCTGGCGTGCGCCTTTCTTCATCGCGGCGGTGCCGGGGCTGGTGCTGGCGGTGTTCATGTTCTTCATCAAGGAACCCAAGCGCGGCGCGGCGGAAACCGTGCAGGTGTCCCAAGAGAAGGTTGATAAACCGGTTCGCCGGGTGCTGGCGATTCCGACCTTTCTCTGGTTGGTGCTGGCGGGGCTGTGCTTCAACTTCGCCACCTACGCCTGCAACTCATTCCTGGTGCCAATGCTGCAACGGTATTTCGGGATGCCGCTGCACGAGGCGGCCGTGGCGACCGGCATCATGGTGGGCGTGACCGGATTGTTCGGGCTGACCCTTGGCGGCTGGGTCGCAGACAAGATCCACCAGCGCGTGCCCAACGGCCGTCTGTTGTTTGCAGCGTTCAGCCTGGCCATTTCGACCGTGACCACGGCGTGGGCCCTCCATGCCGGGCGCATCGAGATCGGTGTTTTCGTGGCCGTGTTCAGCGTTGGTTGGTTGTTTGCCTATAACTTCTACACCTGCGTCTATACCGCGATCCAGGACGTGGTGGAACCGCGACTGCGTGCTACGGCGATGGCCTTGTATTTTGCCGGGCTGTATCTGCTCGGCGGCGGCCTCGGGCCGGTGGTGGTGGGCGGCTTGTCCGACTACTTCGCCCACGCGGCGATGGCCGTCGCAGGTGCCCCGCAAATGACCGAAGCCTTCAAGGCCATCGGCCTGCATGACGCGATGTACCTGATCCCGGTGGCGCTGTTGCTGACCATGGTGTTCCTGTTCCTGGCGTCTCGCTGCTTCGTGCGCGATGCCAAGCGGATGAAGGACGGGATGAGCGTCGTGGTGGAGCCGGCGGGCGTGGCGGCGACAGCTTGAGATCAAACTGCTGGCGAAACAGCTTTTGTGGCGAGGGGATTTATCCCCGCTGGGCTGCAGAGCAGCCCTCGAAAAACACTCAGCTAACCTGACACAGTGCGGCGTCGGTTTTAGGGCTGCTGCGCAGCCCAGCGGGGATAAATCCCCTCGCCACAGGGTTCAGCGCCATCTGCACTAACGAGCCTTTTCCTCTCGCCCGCGCAACAGGCGATCGGGCATGGCCACCGCAGCCGCCAGCCCCAGCAATGACACCGCCGCGCTGATCATCAGCAAGTGCCGGAACGTCGCTTGCAACTCCTCACGCAAGGCATCCCGTGCCTCGCCGGGAGCGGCATTCAAACCATCGAGCAGGACGTTGCCGGAATGCCCCTCGCCGATCATCGACGAACCGGCGAGCTGGGCAAAACCGGAATCCTGCAGCAAGGCCAGCAGCAACGCCGACATCAGCGCCACACCCACCGCGCCGCCCAATGAGCGAAACAGGTTAGTGGTGCTGGTAGCGACACCGATGTCCCGTTGCTGCACCGAATTCTGCGAGCCCACCAGCGAAGTGGGAAATTGCATGCCCGAAGCGATGCCGCTGAGCAACATGAACAGGCTGCTCAGCCAGAACACAGCGGGCGGCGTGAAAGCCATGCCAAGAATGGCGAACGGGAAGAGCAGGGCGCCACTGAGGATCATCGGTTTGTAGCGCCCGGTGATCGAGGTGCGCCGCCCGGCAAAATAGGCGCCCATCGGCAAACCCATCGCCAGCGGCAGCAAGTGCAGCGCGGCGCTGTCGGCGCCGGCGCCGGTCACGCTCTGGAAGCGCAACGGCACCAGCACTGTCAGGGAAATCGCCTGGAAGCTGGTGAAAAAAACCGTGCACCAGCACAGCACCGCGCTGCGGTTGACGAACAGGTGCATAGGCAGCAACGGCTCCCGTGCGCGGCGTTCATGCCAGGCGAAGAGACCCAGCACGAGTACTGCGCCACCCAGCAGCCCGAGCACTTCGCGGCTGTGCCAGGCATGGCCTTGGCCGATCTGGGTAATGCCCAGCAGCAGCGAGGTCAGACCGATGATCAGCAACACGGTGCCCAGGTAATCGATGATTGGTGTGCGTTGTGGCACCGGCAGCCCCACCAGGGCGCGCCGGGCCACCAGCCAGGCGCCCAGGCCCAATGGCAGGTTGATCCAGAAGACCCAGCGCCACGACAGGTACTCGGTCATGTAGCCGCCCAGCACCGGTCCGGCCACGCTGGCCACCGCGTACATGCTGCTGAAATAACCCTGGTAGCGCCCACGCTCGCGGGGCGGGATGATGTCGCCGATGATCGCCTGGCTCACAGAAATCATGCCGCCGGCGCCGATGCCCTGGAAAATCCGCGCCAGCACCAGTTGCTCCATGTTCTGTGCCAACCCGCAAAACAGCGAAGCGAGGGTGAACAGGCCCATGCCGAACAGCATCAGCGGGCGCCGGCCATACAAGTCGCCCAGCTTGCCGTAGATCGGCACCGCTACGGTCATGGCGACCATGTAGCCGGAGATCACCCAGGCCAGCAGGCTGACATCCTTGAATTGCGCGGAAATGGCCGGCATCGAGACCGCGACGATGGTCTGGTCCAGCGCACCGAGGAAAATCGCCAGCATCAGCGCCACCAGCACGCTGCGGATAGCGGGTTGCATAGCTTGAGGCGTATCGAGCTGAGTCAAGGCAGGACCTGCGGGCATCGCGCCTGGCGGCGAGGGGACGAAGCCCGCAGTTTAATTCGGTAGCCGCCTATTCGATAGCCTCGTAAGGAAGGCCGACGTAATTTTCCGCGATGGTTTTGCGCCCCGCCTCGGAGTCGACGAAATACTCCAGCTCCGCCTCGCTGATGCGCTGGTTGAACGCGTCGTCATCGAAGCGGTGCAGCATCGACGTCATCCACCAGGAGAAGCGCTCGGCTTTCCAGACCCGTCGCAGGCAGATGTCGGAATAGCGTTCCAGCAGATCCGCGCGACCGTCGCGATAGACCTTAAGCAAAATATTGAATAGCGTGCTGACATCGCTGGCAGCCAGGTTCAGCCCCTTGGCCCCCGTCGGCGGGACGATGTGGGCGGCGTCGCCCAGCAAAAACATCCGCCCGTACTGCATCGGTTCCACGACGAAGCTGCGCAGCGGTGCGATGCTTTTTTCTATGGAGGGACCGGTCACCAGGGTTTCGGCCAGGTCGGTGGGCAGGCGTATTTTCAGTTCATCCCAGAAACGCTCGTCCGGCCAGTCGGCCACTTGTTCCTCGGCGGGCACTTGCAGGTAATAACGGGTGCGGGTCCGCGAGCGCATGCTGCACAGGGCAAAGCCGCGCTCGTGGCGAGCGTAGACGAGTTCTTCGTGGACGGGCGGGGTGTCGGCGAGGATGCCGAGCCAGCCGAACGGGTAGACGCGTTCGAAGACCTTGAGCTTTGCCGCCGGGATCGATTGCCTTGCCGCGCCATGGAAACCATCGCAGCCGGCCACGTAATCGCAGTCCAGGCGCCAGGTTTCGCCGGCGTGTTCAAAGGTCACGAAGGGGTGCTCGGTCTTCAGGTCGTGGGGCTGGGCGTTGTCGACCTGATACAGCGTCTGGGCGCCGGATGCCTGCCGGGCGGCCATCAAGTCGCGAGTGACTTCGGTCTGACCGTAAATCATGACGTTCTGGCCACCGGTCAGCCCTTTGAGGTCGATGTGGACACGCCGACCGTTGAGGACCAGCTCGAAGCCATCATGGGGCAAGCCCTCGGCGTCCATGCGTTGGCCAACTCCGGCCTGGCGCAGCAGCTGGACCATGCCCTGCTCGAGCACACCGGCGCGGATCCGGCCGAGGACGTAATCGGGAGTCTGGCGCTCGAGGATCACGGTGTCGATCCCTGCGTTGTGCAATAACTGGCCGAGCAGCAGCCCAGAGGGGCCGGCGCCGATAATGGCGACTTGGGTCTTGAGGGTTTTCATTGTTGTTATGGCTCGCAAGAGGCACGCGACCAGGGTCGGCATTTATTTTTAGTAATCCTGGCGTGCATTTTTCGCTTGCGGACCTGTCAATTGAAGGGGAAAACTGAGCTGAAACCTGCACATTCTGCCAATCGGTGCGATTACCGCCCGTAACCCAAGGCCGATCCTCGTTATGAAGAAAACTGAGCTGCCTTCGATTCCCGTGTTCAAGCTCTACGGCGAGAGCCAGGATTGGCCCACGCCGGACCTGCTGCACTGCGAAACCATTTCCAGCCGCAGCAGCGAGCACCAATGGGAAATAAAACCTCATCGACATGCCGATCTGTGCCAGCTGCTTTTTGTGTTCAAGGGTCAAGCGGAACTGGAAATCGAAGGCCAGCGTACACGGCTCGACGAGCCGGCCGTGCAGATCCTGCCGCCGCTGTCGGTCCATGGTTTCCGTTTTTCGGAGGATGTGCAGGGTTACGTCGTGACCCTGGCGGCGCCGCTGGTCACCCACCTGCAAGCCCAGCTAGGCCATTCGGTCAATGTCCTGGCCCAGGCGGAAGCCTATCCGGCCGGAGAGAACGCTGATTACCTCAACAGTTTGTTCAGTGCCATGCAGGCGGAGTACGTGGGCCATCAACCGGCCCGGGAAATGCTCATGCATGCCTTGGTCAGCGTGATCATGGTCTGGGTGAGCCGCCAGGTGATGAACCGGCGTATCTCCACCCAGCGCCCGCAGCGGGCCCGGGAATACCTCAACGGGTTCATCCAACTGGTGGAAGAGACCTATCGCCAGCACGTCAAGGTCGAGGACCTCGCCCATCGCCTGGGCATCTCGGTGTCGCACCTCAATGGCACCTGTCGCGAACTCGCGGGACAGCCGGCACTGCAGATCATGCACGAGCGCCAGTTGCTGGAAGCCAAGCGGCTGCTGACCTATACAGGCATGACGATCTATGAGATCTCCGAGATGCTCGGCTTCTCCGACCCGACCAACTTCACCCGACTGTTCCGTCGGCGCGTCGGTATCTCGCCCAAAGCCTTCCGAGACCGGCTCAAGACCGATCAGCAGGACGACTGAAACCGTCTCAGCGCAGCGCGTTCAAGGTTGCGTTGTGCGGTATGCAGCGTTCGAAGTTGCAGCTGGCGTATTCACGGGGCAGTTGCCTGGCCTGCTCGACCCGATAAGCGGCGGTGCCATACAGCGCCAGCGTGGCGGTGCAGGTGACGAAGATGGCGAGGCGTCTTCTTGTTTTGATGTTCATGGCGATGACCTCTGAACGAATACCCGGGGGTACTGTTTTCAGCATAGGTCAGCCATGGCGGGTTGCCAGCCAGGCGGTTTGTGTATGTAAGCAGATATTCAGCTCGCTGATATTCCCTATGGGAGCAAGCTCGCTCCCACAGGGATTAGGGTTGTTTTTTCGAGCGTTCTATTCCAAATGCTCAGGCTTCATCGGATCCCCCGGCTTGACATCCAATTGGTGGCGCACGTCTTCGAACATTTCGTCGTAGTACTTGTGCATCGAGCCGATGTTCGTGCTCTTGGGCAGGCCGTATTGTTGAGCAATGCGGGTGGCGTGGCGGGCGAAGTCGAAGGCTTGGTCCTTGGCCAGGAAAAACGTCTCGTCTACGTTCTTGTCTTCTACCGTGCCGTGCAGGCGAAATGACATGCCCTTTCCCTCGTCGGGATCCTCGGCAATTTCGTAATCGATGCACAGGTTGTAGCTGAAATCATCCTTGTTCAGCGCATGGCGCTCCATGTGCAGGTGTCCGGGTTGGAACGTGGCCATCAGCGTCTCTCCTTCGAAGGCGTGGAGAACGGCAGACACCGCGCCTGCCCCATAAGTTTTCCCGTTATCGATAAACATGCCGGGCGACGGGTGCGGTCTATTGAACCGTCACCATTGCGCGCGGTGGGCGCCCAGGTCAGCGGCCGGCAAATTCCATTGCAGCGGCGTGCCGGGCATTTTCAGCGGTACCTGCAAGCGATGCGCCGGACCCCAGGGCGTCTGTTCCACCAGCAACCCCTGGTCAGCCTCGTCTTCGGGGCGCAATGCAACCTCACTGCCGGCGCCGCCCTCGATCAACAGCTTCGCCGTGCGCGCCAGTGACAAGCGTGCCGAGCCCCCACGGCCGTTGGCCAAGCGTCGATTCAGCAACACGATTGCGCTGGCGGCCATCAGGTAACCGGTGCCGTGGTCCAGCGCCTGGACCGGCAGAGGCGTCGGTTTGTCCGTGTGTTTCCAGGCCATGCCGGCCTCGGCGATACCGCAGCTCATCTGCACCAGGCTGTCGAAGCCGCGGCGGTGTTGCCAGGGGCCGCTCCAGCCGTAGGCGTTGAGGCAGACGTCGATCAGGCCGGGCGCCAACTGCCGACGTTGTGTAGCGCCGTAGCCCAGGCGTTCGAGCGCGTCGGCGCGGTAGCCGTGCAACAGGATGTCCGCCTCCTCGAGCAGCGCCTCGAACGCTGCTCGATCGGTGGGCTGGCGCAAGTCGAGGCGGGCGCAACGTTTGCCGAGGGTGACTTCAGGCACCACGCCGGGTTCGTTCCAGGTCGGCGGGTCGATGCGCAGCACGTCGGCCCCCAGCCCGGCGAGAAAGCGACTGGCAACCGGGCCGGCCAGCACGCGGGTCAGGTCCAGCACCTTGAGGCCCGCCAAGGGCTGGGCGACGGAGCCGAGCCAGGGGCCAGGCGCGCCTTGCGCTCCGCTATCCAAATGAACGAGGGGCTCGGCATTGACAGCGATGCCCTGGGGATGCGCCTGCCATGCCAGCCATGAACGCATCTGCGCGGCGCAACCGCCGGCATCGATCACGGCCTGTTCCAGTTCGGCCTTGTTCCACCGGACCACTCTGCTGGCCATGTCGGCGCGGTCGGTGCAGGCGCCGAGCACCTTTTGCGCCGCCTGGCGATGATGCGGCGCGTTGGTGTGCAGGCGGATCCAGCCGTCGGCGGTGGCGTAGTCGCCCGCCACCGGATCCCACAGGGGCGGCACGCCCCAGCCGATGGGCCGCAGGGAGGTGGAAAACCAGAATGAGGCCAGGCGCCGGTCGACTTCCATCGACGGCAGGCGACCGGTTTGCTGGCGGATCAGTTCGGCGACCGCTTGACCGGCCGTGGCGATGCTCGCGCAGGCCAGCTCGGTGACGGCGAAGGCGGAGGGCAGGGCGCCTTCGCTGGTGAAGGGGATGGGTGTCGTGGGCAAGCCGATGGCGGTTTGCATGGGTGTGAGTAGGTCTGACATTTGGAAACCCTCCTGAATCAGAGAGCGAGCATAGATCAAACAAACGTCGGGGGCCGCTACGCCCGAGGCGTCGGACCGGCCCAGCGGGAGCCAGCTCCCTCGCCACGATTCTCCGGTCTGGACCAGATCCAGAGATTGCCCAGGCCCATGCCTGCGAGTGCCAGGTATACCGGCCAGCGGTGATCGAGCATCAGCAGCATAAACCCTGCACAGCACAGCATGCTGACCGTTGCAGCGATCTTGGCCCGGCGCGGGATAACCTTGCCGTTGCGCCAGTTGCGCCGCATCGGTCCGAACAACCGATGGCCCTCCAGCCAAGCGCTCAGGCGCGGCGAACTGCGGGTCGCGGCCCAGGCGGCAAGCAGGATGAATTCGGTGGTGGGCAAGCCCGGCACGACGATGGCCACCAGGCCGATGGCCAGGCTGGTGTAGGCAAGGAGGGCGAAGAGCAGGCGAGTGAATCTGGAAGGGCGTTTCATCAGTGTTCTTCTTTCATGCACATTCCCTGTGGGAACGGGCCGGCTCGCGATGGCGGTGGGTCAGGCGACTTCTGTGGCGACTGAGCCAGTGTCATCGCGAGCAGGCTCGCTCGCGCAAGGGAAACTGTGAAGGCTTCAGGCCAACTCGGTCGCGTAGGCTTGCTCCAGCAACACGGTAAAGCGGTTGAAGGCCGCCAGCGCTCCTTTGTCCGCCTCGGCTTCCTGCTGTTCGGTGAGGGGCAGCGCGTCGAGGATCCGGGTGAAGGTTTTCCAGCCTTCGGCACGCCCGCCCGCCGGTTCTGCCAAGTGTCGGGCACCAACGGTTTCGCTCAGCCCCAGCCCCACGGCGCGCTTGATCAGGAACGCGGCGCCAAGCTTGGAACCCTCGGACACGAACAGCCAGCCGAGGGCTTCGGCCTGGGTTGGGTTTTTCACTGCGCCGGCCACTGGCGGCGGCACTTCGGTGTGCAGGTCCGCCAGGTCGGCCTTGGCCGCTTCGGCGCGGCAGCGCGCGGGCAGGTCGGCAATCAGCGCGGTCAGTTGCGCGTCGTTGTACAGCGCCACCAGTTCCGACTGGAATTGGTACTGGGCGACGACGAAGCGGGCGTAGCTGGCCTGGGTTTCGAATGGGGCGTGAGCCTTGACCAGCGCGTCGAGCTTGCCGTGGGGCTCGTGGGTGATCTGGTTCAGGCGTTGGGAGCGGGAAAGGGTGCGTTGTGTGCTCATAGCAATTCCTTCGAGTGGAATACATCGTGGCGAGGGAGCTTGCTCCCGCTCGGTTGCGCAGCGAGCGTTAGATCCGGGGGCGCTTCGACCGAAGCGTCGGACCGTCCCAGCGCGAGCCTGCTCCCTCGCCACAGGTAACTGTTTTACGTGAAGAATCGGATCAGATATCCCAGATCAGGTTGACCGCGAAGTTGCGCCCAGGGGCGGTCAGGCGGTCGAGGTTGGCCGGGCTCAGCACTGCCGCTTCGCCGACGCTGTCGTAGCCGCGCACGTCGTCCCACAGCCAGTATTTCTTGTCGGTGAGGTTGTAGAGGCCGCCGCTGACGGTGACGTCGTCGGTGACCTTGTAGTACCCGCTCAGGTCGAGGATGCCGAAGCCCGGCGTCTTGAACTGGCTGCTGACGCCGTCAGGGGAGTTGAAGTTGCTGTCGTCGACGCGGTTTTTCTTCTTCACCAGGGTCCAGCTGAGCAAAGTGCCGAACTGCTCCTGGTCATAGCCCAGGCCGAATACGCCGGTCATCGGGTTGATGCTGTTGAGCGGTTCGCCGGTGTCGTCGTTGCGGCCTTGGAGGTAAGCCACCGAACCTTGGGTATAGAGGCCCCGTGGCGCGCCGAACACGTCCAGATCCAGGCGCCCCTTGGCCTCGATGCCCTTGATGGTAGCGTGCTTGATGTTGTTGCTCTGGAAGGTCAACTGGTCCGCGCCAGGGGTAATGGCGTCCTCGTTGATGAAATCGCGGTACTTGTTGTAGAACACCGCCACGTCGAACGAACCGGAGTCGAAACGACCGCGCAGGCCGGTTTCGTAGCTCTTGCTTTTTTCCGGCTCCAGGTCGGGATTGGGTTCCACGCTGTAGCCCGCGTCCGGGTTATCGAAGCGCCCGTACAAAGCCTTGGCGGTCGGGGTGCGGAAACCCTCGGCGTATTGGCCAAACCAGGTGTATTGGTCGGTCAGGGCGTAAGTCAGCCCGAACTTGGGCGAGACGCGGTGCCAGGTCTTGTTCTCATCACTGACTTTACCGCCGGCGGTAGGGTCAACGGTGCTGAGGAATTCTTCGGTCAGGTGTGGCTTGAGCTGGGTGTAGTCGTAACGCAGCGCCGGTGTGAAGGTCCATTTTTCCCAGCTGATCTGGTCCTGGGCGAACAGGCTGTAGGTGTTGATGGTCGGGTCCGGGAAGTCACTGGCTTTTGCCAGTACGTCCCGCGTGCTGATGGCGCCGACGGCGGCGCAGCCCACGCCGACCGCCAGGCACACGCCATTGCCGCTGCGCGAACCGGTGACTTTCTGCTGTTTGAGCGTGGTGCCGTAGGTCAGCGTGTGATCGGTGTCGGCAATGCTGAATGACTTGTCGACTTGCGCATCAAGCACCCACTGTTTTTCTTCATACAGGGTCTCTCGCGTGCGAAGGACCCTACGGGTGATCGGGAAGTAGAATTCGGCGGTGCTCTGGTCGGTCTTGGCGACCTGGTGGTTCAGGCTCCACTTGATGTTATCGGCCAGCAGGCTGTCGAGCGCGAAGCTGTGCTCCAGGCCGAAACGTTCGCGGGTGATGGTGTCGTTGCCGGTGCGCCACTGGTACATGCCGCCCGGCAGGATGGAGGCGGGAATGGCCGGTTGGCCGTTGGCGTAAGGACCGCCGTAAGCGCTTTTCAGATCGTTGTCACGGTCGTCCTTGTACTTCTCGTAGACCAGGCTCAGGCGTGCGTCATCGTTGTAGTTCCAGCCGAGCTTGGCCAGCACGTTGTTGGCGCGCACGTCCTGCGGGTTGGCCGCGGTGCGGTCCAGGCCGGTGCCATTGTTGCTGCCGTAGGATTCGGTTTCATGGCCGTCGCGCTGGCTGTAGTGCAGCAGGCCGTCGAAGGGCCCGCTGCGACCGGCGACGGTGGCGGACTTGAGCCAGCTCTCGTCGACGGAGCTGTAGCCAGTCTTCAGGCGCGCGCCAACATCCTTGCCCGGCTTGATGATGTCATCCGCATCGAGGGTGAAATAACTCACGACGCCACCAATGGCGTTGCTGCCGTACAGCACCGAGGCCGGTCCGCGCAGGATCTCCACGCGCTTGATGATCTCCGGGTCGACATAGTTGCGCTGGGTCTTGGCGTAGGGGCCGTTGAAGAAACCGCCGGGCACTTCCACGCCGTCGACCTGGGTCAGGATGCGGTTGCCGTCGATGCCGCGGATGTTGTAGCCGCTGATGCCGCCGCGCTCGCCCGCGCCGCCCACCGATACGCCGGGCTCGTAGCGCACCAAGTCCTTGATGGTGTTTACGTTGTTACGGTCCAGTTGCTGGCGATCATGAACGGAAACGGTGCTCGGTACGCGGGTGATGTCCTGTTCTTGACGGGTGGCGCTGATGGTCACCTGCTGCAAGTCCAGCACGTTGCCCGCGCTGCGTTTTTCCAGAACGATGTTATTGCTGCCCAGTTTGCGGTAGCGCAAGTCGGTCCCCACCAATAGGCGCTCCAAGGCTTTCTCCGGCGACAGCGAGCCGTTGACGCCCGGCGAGGCGATGCCTTCGGCCAGTTCAGCCGGCAGGCCCACCTGCCAGCCTGTGACGGCAGTGAACGCGTTGAGCGCGGAGACCAAGGGCTGCCGGGCGATGTTGAAGCTGTAGTCGCCCATGTTGTGCGCGGGCGGTTGGCCAGCGGCGGCAAGGGCGGCCGGCGCGGCACCGGCCATCAGGATGGCGGCGGTCAGCAATGAAAGTGCGCGGGAAGGGGCGAGTAACCGGCAAGTAAGGCGAGAGGACATCGATAGCGCTCCGTGTCGCATCTGTTATAGGTGCAGATCGGCATCGTGGAGATGCGAATCAGTTGCATTGGCTATAACGAGACGAACCAGCGGAGGCTATCGAGTAAAAATAATTCTCATTTAGTTCAAAATCACGAGCGCCGGGAATTCCTGCAGGCGCGCGGAGGTGATCTGGGCCAGGGAGCGGACCACGTCCAGGGGCTGGTCGAGGCGGTAGTTGCCCGTCACCGCGACGTTGGCCAGCCGTTCGTTGGTGTTGATGATCCAGCCTGGGTAGTAGCGTCGCAACTCCGCCAAGACCTGGCTCAGCGGACGGTTCTCGAACACCAGTCGGCCCTGCACCCAGGCAAGGTCGGTGCCGGCATCGAGCCGTGCCGGGCGGTCGAAGCCATTGGGGCCGATGCGGATGCTTTCGCCAGCCGACAGCCGCACGTGGGTGTCGTAGCGGGTGGCCCGCAGGTCGACGTCGCCGCGCTGCACCTGGACTTGCGCGACGCCATCCACGTAGCGCACGGCGAACGAGGTGTCGCTGACGCTGGCGGTGACCGGGCCTGCGTCCAGCTCCAACGGCAAATGACGGTTGGCTGGCACCTCGAAGAAAGCTTCGCCCTTGTAGAGCCGGGCCACCTGCCGTTGGTTGTCGAATGAGCTGGAGAAGGCCGAATCGGTATTGAGCAGCACCTTGGAGCCGTCTTCCAACTGCAGGCGCTGGCGTTCACCGACCACGGTCAGGTGGTCGGCCTGGAAGCGCAGGGGCAGGTCGCTGAAATTGAACAGTCCCAGCAACAGCACGGCGGCGGTGGCCAGGGGTTTCCAATGGGCGCGCAGGCGCGACAGCGTGGTGATCTTTGGCCGGTCCCTCAGTTGCCGGGCGCTTTCGATTATCTGCGGGCCGTTCCAGATCGCCTGGGCCCTGGCGAACGCTTCGCCATGGCGTGGATCGGCCGCCAGCCAGGCCTGGAAGTGTCGGCGCTGCTCCTCGCTGGGGCTGTCGAGCAGGATCAACCAGTCCAGCGCCTGATCCATGGCGTGGGCGGTGTCCTGCGCCTCGGCGGCTTCAGGTGGGCGATGGTTGTCCGTCACGGTGGATTCTCATTATTGGCGGCAAGCACACGCTACAAGCCGCAAGCGGTAGCTGGCAAGCCCACATCCCGCTTGCGGCTCGAAGCTTGCGGCTCGCCGCATGTATTCACGGGTTGCGTTCGGCCACGCCCACGCAGATGGCCATGATCAGTTTCAGTTCTTTTTGCACCGTGCTCAGGGACACGCCTAATCGTTGCGCGATGTCCTGGTAGCTGTGGCCATGCAGCCGGCTGAGAATGAAGATCTGATGTTGACGGGGGCTGAGGGATTGCAGGCTGACGTTGAGGCGTTCGAGCATTTGCGCGGCGTGGGCGGCATCTTCGGCGCTGCTTTGAGGGGCGACGACGTTGTTCACGATGTCCAGCGGCACGTCGTCGACCAGGGCCCGCGACTGGATCCGCCGTGCACGCAGATGATCCAGCGCCAGATTGCGGGCGGTCTGGAAAACAAAGGGTTCGAGATGATCGACGGTGCGTTCGCTCAAGGCGCGGGTGACACGCAGGTAGGTTTCCTGCAGCAAGTCTTCGGCGGTGCTCGGGTTGTTGACCATCCGCTCGAGGGTGCGCAGCAGCGGGGTACGCTGGGCGAGAAAAATGTGGTGAAAACGCGATTGACTCACGATAGGGCCCGATCCGGTTCGAGTAGATGATAATGCTTATCATCTGCGTGACGGGTCAAGCCTTCATTTCATCGATGTTGTAACCCTGTGGGAGCGAGCTGTGAGGCAGTGAGAGATATGGCACTAAAGGAAACTGGTGGGAAGAAAAGGGAAGAAAGAGGACAAGCCAGGAAAAACGGGGTCTTTAGTCAATAAGCGGCACTAATCGGTGCCAAAAGAGGCGCGCCCCCCAAAAGTCCCGCCCCAAACTAAAAAGCCCGCGTTTCGCGGGCTTTTTGGCACTAGCGGTTTAGATCATCCATCCACCCGACCAGACCACACGCCCTACGACCTGAAGTCGCTCCAGACGATCAGTAGGCACATGCACGCTTGGATAAGCTGTGTTGGCGCTAATGACCAACACCCCGCCGTCGATCTGGCGTTGCAGCCGCTTGGCGTACAGGAGGTCATCCAGGCGTATTACATAAAACGCCTCGCCCTGGATCGTGTTCCGGGAAAGATCCACCATCACGGTATCGCCGTCCTTTAGAAACGGCTCGTTTGAGTCGCCATCCACCCGCACCGCTGCGAGCTGCGACGCTTGCAGCCCTTTTTTCTGCAAGCTGTATTTAGTGAAGGCAAGCATTGTCAGGATGCGAGCGCCATCGCTCCAAGCGCCGTGTCCCTGGCTGATTCTGGCGTCATACAGCGGAACATAGGCGTAGATGCTGTCGTCCTTCGTTTGGGCAGGCGTCCCCTCCGCCGGATACATCTCTCCGCGCCCAGACGCGATCCAGTCCAGAGACACCCCTACCGCAGAAGCCAACAGCGCCAATGAGTTGAACGCGGGCATTCCTTCCCCAGCGATCCACCGCTGGAGAGACGACAGCGCCACGTTCGCAGCCTCGGCAGCCTGTTTTCGGGATTCGAACAAGCTTGCGACCGTGGCTATCCGGGTTTCTATTCCCGAATTCGGAAAAGAAACCGCATTTTCGCCCACTGGCGCGTGTTTCGATTCCGTGTAAGTCACTGAATTCACTTGAGTTTTCCACAATAGGCTGTTGTCTTGCCCGAAAACAGGAATAGAAACACCCGAATTCGGTTTACCACGTCCCGAATACGGGATATATTGTCCTAAACCGGCCGTTAGAAAGCCTAAAAAAACCACCCTAGACGATGGTTGAAAAATGGAAACCTACGACATACCGCTCGATTCGGAACGACGCTGGGAATGGATTAAATTCCAGCTCCGCGTTCGAGGCACAAATTTTGCCGAACTGGCCAGAACGAATGGCCTGAATGAGCGCGCCATCCGTAACGCTAAACACCGACCCTACCCACGGGTAGAGCGGGCAATCGCCCAGGCCTTGGGGCTTCAGCCTGTCCAGTTATGGCCAGAGCGTTGGAATCTCAATGGCTCTCCACTTCGCCAGCGACCAAACCGCGCAGAGACGAATTCGGTCTATCCAAAGCATACCGAAAATAGTCCGGTTGGTCACAGTAAAACCAAGTGGAAAGACGGCGATGCGTGACTGGTACACGTCGCAGGAACTGGCGGGCCTTCCCGGGCTGCCAGGAACCGTTCCTGGTATTCGCAAGGTGGCGGCTCGCCTTGAATGGGAGAGCCGGAAACGTCTCGGCACCAAAGCGGTCGAGTACCCGTTTTCGGGTCTGCCCGCAGAAACGCAAGCAGCGCTGATGGCCCGGTCCATTGCCGAGGTTGAGACTCCTGTCGAAGCGGTCCCCACCAAGGTTCCGGAGCAAAAGGCTATCGCAACAGTGGTCAAGGGCACCTCAAGGCTGAATGACGTGCAGCGGGCTGTCATGGTCGCTCGGCTCTGCTTCATTCGGGAGATCGAGCGCATGTGCGTCGCGACATCGCAAAATCGCGCCATAGACGTTTTGGTTAAGCAAGCCCGCGATGGGGCACTAAGTCCGTACTTGACCGAGCGGTTGGCTCTGGCCAACAACAAACAAACTGGCGACAGAACGCTATCGGAGAGAAGCCTAAAGCGCTGGCTATCTGCGTATCGGACCGATGGCGAGGCGGGCTTGGCGCCGTTGCGCCAACGTCCGAACCTGACGGTTCCTGCGTGGGCAAAAGACTTTCTTCGGTGTTACCAGCGGCCCACAAAGCCGAGCGTGGCAGCCAGCTATGCCGAGTTTGCGCAACGCTATGAAGGCCCTATGCCAAGCATCCATGCAGTGCAACGTTTTCTGAAAAAGCTTTCTCCAGAAGCATTGCAGGCAGGACGGATGAGCCCGCAAGAACTTAAAGCGCTGCAACCATTCCGGCGCCGCTCTACGAAGAACCTTTTTCCAGGGGACGTTTATACCGCCGACGGCCATAAATTTGATGCGGAAGTTATCAATCCGCTGACCGGCAAGCCATACCGGCCAGAGATCACAACCGTGTTGGATGTAGCCACCCGAAAAGTCGTTGGCGTATCGGTTGGGGAAGCAGAGTCGGCCATTGGTGTTTTGGACGCGCTGCGTGATGCGGTCCGTGAATGCATGTTCGGCATTTTCTACGTCGACAACGGCTCAGGTTTCGCTAATGACACCGTGCGGGAAGTTGTCGACCGCTTGGGCGGCACGATGACCCACTCGCTGCCATACAACAGCCAGGCGCGGGGCCTCTCCGAACGGGGACATCAGACTATTTGGGTGCGCGCAGCCAAGAAGCTGACCAGCTACATCGGCGCCGACATGGATAAGCACGCCGGTACACGAGTGCATCGCATTGGCCGCAAGGAGCTGCGTGAGGGCGGGAAAAGCAGGCTGCTGCCTGCATTCGGTGAATTCATGTCAGGCGTTGAACATGAAATCGCGACCTACAACGCTACTCCGCATCGAGGCCTAGCCAAAATTCGCGACCCCGAAACCGGCGTACTGCGGCATATGAGCCCAAACGAGGCTTGGCAAGCAGCGATAGCAGAAGGCTGGGAGCCGATAACCGCGCCCGGCTCATTGGTTGAATCACTCATGCGTCCACAAGTGGTGCGCACAACGAGGCGCGGTGAAGTCGCTTGGGCGGGTAGCACCTATTTCCTAACGGATCTAACGGCCTTGCACGGGCAAGAAATACGTATTGCCTATGACGTTAGAGATGCTAGCCAAATCTGGACGTTCACGTTAGACGGCGAGCTGATCGGCGCGGCCCAACTGGATGGAAATAGCTCCGATTACATGCCTCGCACCATGGTTGAGATGGCGCGAGACAAACGGCAGCAAGGCCAGTTCAAGCGTGCCGTAGACAAGCTCGAAACGCTGACTGGGCATCGGGTGGAGATGATCGCCCCTACAACTGCGCCGTCTGCAAACCTTTCACCAGAGGCGCTAGAGGCGGCGCGAGATTACGCAGTCTCGCTGGACCAGCAACGGCCCAAATTTGAAGTACCTGGAGACGACGTTGCACGTTATCGAGCTTGGGTTCGACTGAACCAGCGAAAGCTAGCGGGGGAAGAACTGACCGCCGACGAAGCCAGATGGTGGGAACGTTATCCCAGCCATCCGGACTTCGTGGCGATGCAGGAAGTATTTCAACAACACGCGGGATAAGAACAACCCGTATTGAACTAGTCGGTGTGTTGCAGCACGTCCGACCTATTAGGAGAAGCGCAATGAGTGTAACGAAGATTGTTCCTTTAACAAATGTTGGATTGCTATCCGGCGCCATGAAGCGTGCTCAAGCCCGGCCAATTGGCCTACCCGGATTAGTGGCGATGTACGGCCCGAGTGGGTATGGCAAAAGCGCAGCGGCAGCATTCGCAGCCAATCAACACCGGTGCTATTACACCGAATGTCGTGATACCTGGAGCAAAAAAGCATTCCTGTTGGCGATTCTGCGAGACATGAGCATTTTGCCGGGTCGCACATTGTCAGAAATGGTTGATCAGATAGCGGTTCAGCTGTCGGCCTCGCGCAGGCCTTTGATCGTCGACGACGTGCAATACCTGTTGGATAAGGCAACGGCCAACGTGTTGACGGACATTTACAACGCAAGCGAAGGAACGATCGTTCTGATCGGTGAAGAGCGCGTACCGGCATCGCTCCAGCGACTTGAGCGTTTGCATAACCGAGTGCTGGAGTGGGTTCCCGCGCAGCCTGCCACCATTGAAGACATCCGCCAACTTGCCAGCGAAAGCTATCCAGCGCTCAAGTTCGGCGATGATCTGTTGGCAGATTTGAACCGTGTAACGAAAGGTTGTTTGCGCCGTATAGCGGTGAACCTTTACCGAGTCCAATCCGAAGCCGCCGCAATGATGCTCGACTATGTCGATATGGCCGCGTGGGGATCACGCTCTTGGTTTACTGGCGAAGCACCGAGCCGGAGGGGTCACTAATGGCTGGACGGATACCCCATCTACTGGTGACAGGCACCAAGGAACCTCGGCAGCGTATGTGGGAATCCATTCGCGTGCTTCAGCCAGGGTTCTCAATTAACGACATCGCAAGGCGTAGCGGACAGCTACCGTACGATATTAATCGTTACTTCTCGGCCCTTACCAAAGCGGGAATTATCAAGCAGATCGAAGCCCCGAAAGGAAAAGAAGGCCGGGTATTTGCGTTGGTTCGCGATGAAGGTGCCGACCACCCTCGCCTCAACAGTAAAGGGCAGCGCACGTATTCTCATCTCGCTACGGAGAACATCTGGCGAACCCTTCGCATCTTGAACGGAGATGTGACAGCTGAGGATGTAGCGCAGACAGCGTCCGTAGGTGGTGTAGCACTGACGTCCATCAAAGTTCGTCAGTACATGAATGCCCTGACGGAAGCGGGATATCTGGAGATCAGCCATAGCGGCGGTCCGACGCCTGATACTTATCGGCTCATCCAAGGCAAATACACAGGACCACGCCCGCCTGAAATCCGGCAACTTGACTCTCTTCAAGTGTACGACCCGAACCTAAGCAAGCTGGTTTATGTGAAAACCACCGGTTCCATTGGAGCGGATCGTAGCCTAGTCGAACCGGGAGTTGCGTTGCTGCGCACTCGCGAACTGCTCAGCGAATGGCTGGACGTAGCTACCGGGACCAAAGGGCCCTTTACCCTTCCGACAGATCTAATACAGCGCACTCAGTTGGAACTGGCTACTCCGAATGAATCGGGAGGCCTCCAATGACACAAGTAGACCTGTCGAAATGGGGCCAGCAACCACCGCTCTTTGTTCGTCTGCTCGCGGCGGAAGTGGCAGCGAGCGACCGCACCAAAGCGGCGGTTCGAATCGGCATGAGCCGTACAGCGGTAAGTTTGATCCTGGCGAATAAATACACCAGCCCTAGCACGGCGGGTGTTGAACGCCGCGTCATGAACGCGCTTGGCCGGATGGACTGTGTCGCCGTCAACGATGTTGTGACTATCGAACAGTGCCAAAACTATCGCGACAAGCCGCCGCCGACGCACAACCCACAAGCGATGCAGAGTTGGCGAGCCTGCCAGTACTGCGCCTTCAATCCCAATTGTGCAGGTGCCGAACATGCAACCATCCATTGAGATTGCCAGCCCACCAAGGCCCACCGTTCAGATCTATATCTCTGGTCGCAGCATGATCCGTCTGTACCAAGGGGAGAAATGCGTCGGTTTTTCCGACAGCTATAAGTTCGCCCAAATTCGAGCGGATGAACTGGCAAAGGCGAAGCCCGAACCGGAGGTGCATTGATGCGTACTCGATGCCCTAACTGCGGAACGACAGTAAGCCTTGATGCGCTGATCGCACACGACGGTGCACGCGAAGCACTCGGAGTGGCCTTTAAGGTTTCCGGTCAACTCGGTAGCGCCTTGATTCGCTATGTCGGTTTGTTCCGGCCGGAAACCCGAGAACTGACTATGGATCGTGTGGCCAAGATCCTCGGGGAGCTTCTTCCCGATCTTCAGGCCCAGCGCATAGAACGCAACGGAGCAGTTTTCAATGCCCCTCCTGCATGTTGGGTATGGGCGATTGAACAGGCGATTAGTGCACGCGATTGCGGTCGCTTAACGCCACCGCTTAAAGGCCACGGCTGGCTCTACCAAGTGATGAGTCAGTGGCAGGGTGAAGCGAGTTCGACGGTACTGCGGCCAGAGATGAGCATGCACAAACCGCCTGTAGTCGCCCGGCCAAGCCAAACAACTGCCGCGCTGTCAGCGCTACAGGGGCGATTAAATGGTGGATGACTGGCTGGAGCGCGAAGTAATCGCCGGGTTGATGGGGCTCGTCGCTCTGCGCTTGGACGGTGCGCCTGCCGCAGATGCTGTGACTCACACACTGGATATCTGGCTGGTGGCCTTGAAAAAGGCGCAACGCTGGAACGAAGAGACAGACAGGGAGCGCGTTAAAGCCGCTTTCGAAATGCTCTTTGCAAGTTGCGAGCGGTGGCCCGCACCTGCCGCACTGATTCGGATGTTGCCTACCAGGGATCTCCCTCGGGCACTACCGAAGCCTGTTTTAACGAATGAGCAACGCGCAAATGGACGTCGACGGATCGGGGAGATCTTCGAAGTGCTTGGGCGCCGTATTACCAAACACGAAACGAACACGGAGCAACACAACGAATGAGCATTCCAGAAGGGTTCCGCCAGGACGCCAAGGGCCACTTGGTGCCGGAAGTACTGATCAAGCCAATTGACTTGGCTCGCGATGAGCTGGTCACTGAGCTGGTCAACAAAGCGAAAGCAGTGTCAGGGGCTTTGGGCGCTTTCAAAGCCTCGGCGTTTGGGGACATCAAGGCGTTTGTGGACCTGTCCGCAGAGCAGTACAAAGCGACTATCGGTGGGAAGAAAGGCAACGTAACGCTGCTGTCGTTTGATGGCCGTTACAAGATCATCCACGCGGTTCAGGACTCCATCAAATTCGACGAGAGGCTACAAGCGGCACGCGTGTTGATCGATGAATGCGCAGCCGAATGGACGCAGGACGCACGTAGTGAGGTACGCGTCCTGGTCAACGAGGCATTCCGCACCGATAAGGCGGGTGAAATCAGCACTGGTCGAGTGCTGGGCCTTCGCCGGTTGGACATCCAGGACGAACGATGGCAGCGGGCGATGCAAGCCATCAGTGAGGCCGTTCAGGTTGTTGGTTCAAAGAGCTACATCCGGGTGTACGAGCGTCTCGGGGACTCAGACCAGTACGCACCCATACCCCTTGATATTGCAAGCATCTACGTGCCGGACACCGCGTCCCCAACGTTGCATTGAATTGCGATCAGCTCTGAAAACACATCTGCCAACACAGACCAACCGCGAGATTAATTCGAATGGCCAAATTCCAAATCATCATCGAAGACAGCACCGATGGCGTGTCCATCACCGTAGATAACGCAAGCCAAATGAGCGGCAGCGCAGCAGGTCACGTTGCTGCTCGCATTATCGCTCGCATTCCGCTTGAAGGCTCCGTCCGCCATATGGGTGGCTGCGATTGCGAGATCTGCCAAGCGATGCGCGAAAAACTAGTCCTTAACCCAACCATCCACTAAGCGAAACCGTCCCAGGCCTCCTGGGACGGTCTATCCGGCGTGGCATCCGGATACTGATGAGCTGCCGAGGATGTGAGGGGAAAGGAGAGATGAATCGACGTAACGTGAACCTGTCAAAGATCCATATCGCTAAAAAGGATTTGGGCCTTGATGATGAAACCTACCGGGCGTTGCTCAACCGAGTTGCGGGGGTAAAGTCCGCCAAGGATTTGGGGCCGATCAAAGTGGCAGCCGTGCTCGCTGAGTTTGAGCGGCTGGGCTGGAAACCCAAAGCCAAACCGGCTGGGCGGGCAGCTCCGAAAGTAGCACCGGATAAACAGAAGCTGATCGGCAAAATTCAAGCGTTCATGGCCGACGCCAAGCGACCTTGGGAATATGCCGATGGAATGGCGAAGCGGATGTTCAGGGTCGAGCGAGTCGAGTGGCTGGACTGTCGGCAACTGGGGAGCCTTGTCTCGGCGCTGACTTACGATGCGAAGCGTAACAAGAGGCCGGCCTTATGAGTCAGGACCAGCTATTCCCCAATGACACTGACAGGCTGGACCCCAATAAAGTATTGGCCCATATGGAAGATCCTTCGGTCATGCATCGTTGGGAGGGAACGATCAAGGAAATGGTCGAGATCGCCGAGGCTGAACTGCGGGGCAAGCTTCAAGACAGGCCAGAGGCAGTGGCGGAAATTGCCAGGGCGGTGGTCTTTGCGATATGCGACACCATGGGGGGAGCGGTGGTTTACTTACCTCGCGGCGACTCTTTGAAGAAAGCCATGCGCGATGCGGCGATCTATCGGGATTGGCGCGACTCAAACATCCAGCCAACGGACTTGGTGCGCAAGTACAAGCTTGCATCACCGACTATTTATGACATCATCGCCCGCCAAAGGGCATTGCACAGGCGCAACGAGCCCGATCTATTCGGCTTCGATGACAGGACTGTTCATTAATGATGACGGCTTTGAGAGTGATGTTCACGGTATCGGCAATGTATGCGTCAGTGGCGTTTGCGGCCGCGACGTCCGACACCACTCTCGAAGCCGATTTGAGCCACGCCAAGGTTAACCAGTCGGTTGCCCAACAACTCTGGTCGAAAAATCTGGATGCTTGTTTGACTCGTGACACCTCGGCTTTAGCGCAGATCCAGCGCTCGGCAAACGAGCAATTGCACTCTCAAAGCAAAGCAACCGCGTCGCGTTTTCCGAGCTGCCGATTATTGCTAACCGATGTCATGTATTTCAGCGGCGGTTGCTACACCGGCAGCTTTTCCCAAGCAGAGTTGGATCGCGTGCGTTCCAACTGGACACGGGATAATGTGGATTGTGTCGCGCAAATAGCCAAACCATCATCGAATATGGAAACGCTTTCGGATTCAGAATGGGAAGCGGAGCGCCGAAAGGAAGGCGCTACGGATACTGAAATCGAAACAATGAAGGCGATCAGAGGCCTTTAACGAAAGCACCGCACTGTCGGGGCTTTTTCTTGTGCGTTTAAGAAACACTGCGGCATCCCTTCCCAAGCGAATCTAGTCCGGACATCTACTCCGGCAGGTTCGCACATGGCCATTGCGCCCCGTTCATCCAGGCAATACGCCCAGCTCATTATTGATACTCCGTTTGCGGATGAATCCCAGGTGCTCTTGGACAAGTGCCCGCCGGAGTGGCGCGCTACCGTCGAGTTGATAGTAGCGAGTCATGAGCGACGCGTTGCCGAACACGTCCGGCAGAAAGAAAAGCTCCGGCCTAAACAGCGAATCGCATTGCCAGAGTTAGGTATCTACACGTCCGTGGACGCGGTACGGGGCAATCCCGTTATTGCTGCACGCTCAATTGCGGATATTCGCGCCGCACTCAAACCAACAAAGGAAGTTCGTTGATGGACCACATTCAACGGCGCCGCCGTGCGCCACGTATGACCGACTGGACCTTGATCACTCTGATTCTCTTGATTTGCCTTGCCCTGGTCGCTCCAACCAAGCTTCCAGTCGTGCTCTATAAGGCAGGTCTGGTCACGCTGGGCGGCGTGCTCGGCTACTGGATTGATCGGGCACTGTTCCCCTATGCACGACCCAACCAAGTGGCTCGTCCCGAACGCGCCATGGCCGGTGTCCGTCGTGCTTTGGTTGTGCTGGCCTGCGTGCTTGGCCTGACGTTGGGGCTCTGATCATGCGAACGCCTCTTCTCTATCTGTCGGCGCTCTGCATGGCTTCCATCATTGGACTGGCAATCAGCTTGCCGGTACGCGCAGAGATCCCCGACCAAGCCGAACGCTACCGCCGCGACCTGACCCGCATAGCGCAGGCGGAATGGGGCTTGGATGCCCCGGTCGCAACCTTCGCCGCGCAGATTCACCAGGAAAGCCGGTGGCGCTTCGACGCCAAGTCGCCAGTTGGTGCGCAAGGCTTGGGCCAGGTGATGCCCTCGACCGCGACCTGGCTTGCTCAGGTGTTCCCTACAGCTCTGGGCAAGGTCGAGCCGTTCAATCCGATTTGGTCCATGCAGGCGCTCGTCAGCTATGACCGTTGGTTGTCGTCTCGCCTCCAGGGGCGTGACCCCTGCGAGCACTCGGCGCTGACCCTGTCCGCCTATAACGGTGGCTTGGGCTGGGTGTTTCGCGACCGCAAGTTGGCATTGGCTAAAGGGGCCGATCCGCTGACCTGGTTCAACTCTGTCGAGCGGTACAACGCCGGCCGGTCGGCCGCAGCCTTCAAGGAAAACCGCCAATACCCGCGCCTGATCCTTCTGCGCTGGGAGGCCCTGTATGTCGCCAATGGTTGGGGCCAGGGAGTCTGCCCATGAAGACCACTTTCGAATTGCTCAAGCCAGCGCTCTGGTATTTGGGCGTCATCGCAGCGGCCGTCTACGGCCTGCACCTCAATCGACAGGATGGCTATGACGACGGCTATGCGCAGGGCAAAGCCGACGGTGCAGTAGTGGTCGCTCAACTGCGTGAAACCTTCGCCAGGGAAAAGCAAGGCATGGCCGAAGCCGCCGCCAGTGCGGCGAAACAAGCGTCGGCCTCATTAATTGCCGAACAGGCCAAGGGAAACCGGCTGGCGCGTCAGCTTGCGGACACTAAAGACCTGTTGCGCAAGACCACCGACACACTCACTGGAGAAATAACCCGTGTTACCAGCCAATACCGCCCGACCTTTGGCGCGCAGCTCGAACCGCTACCTGTTGCTGTGTTCACTGCTGGCTTTGTCCGCGTGTGGAACAACGCCAACGGAATCTACACCGCAGTGCCAACCCCGAACGACGCCAGCGGAGCTGCTGCGACGGCCAGGGGAACCGGAGCCGCTGATGAACTCGACTCCGGCGTTGGCCAGGCTCAAATCCTGGCCAACCAGGTGCGCAATGCCGAGCTGCATGGAATCTGCCGGGCGCAGCTCAACAACTTGATTGATTGGACGCTGAATGAAAGCAATTGATAGAGCCAGCGAACTGGAGGCGATTCACAACGAAACCTCTTTGGCGGCTCATTTGGCACAACGGGAAACCTTGACTGGACCCTCCGCCGAATTTTGCCAGATGCCGGATTGTGAAATGCCGATCCCCGAGGGACGTCGCTTGGCTTTGGTTGGCGTGCAATTTTGCGCCGAATGCCAGACCCGCCGCGACCGGGCAAGGGGGCGCTGATGCTGATGATTGAAATGCCCGCTTGGCAACTGATTGGCGCGGGAGTGACTGTCCTGGGCGGCTTTGCTGGGTTGGTGAAACTGTTGCTGCTCCAAATGGAGCGTCGTCTTGATCAACGCAACGCCGTCATGGATGACCGGTTTAACGCTATCGCTAGAGACGGTGAACGTCTGCGTCAGCTTGAGCTGAGCTTTGAACGACTGCGGGGTGATATGCCGCTGCACTACGTGCGCCGGGAAGATTACGTGCGTAACCAGACCGTCATCGAGGCCAAGCTCGACGCGCTGGCCATGAAGCTGGAAAACGTTCAACTGAAAGGAACCGTCAAATGATCGACCCCGCCAAGACGCGTCGGGAATCCCTGCGCTGGTACATCATCAAGACCCTGGACACTTCGCGTCCTGTGGATCCGCACGAAGCCGTGGTACTTGCCACTATCCAAGGCATCTATCCGGACTCCACCACAATGGAGTTGCGTCGAGAGCTGGATTACCTGGCCGACCGTAGCCTGGTGACGCTGAACAAACAACCGAATGGTGTCTGGATCTGCGGCCTGACTCACTACGGTGTAGACCTCGCTGAATACACCATCCCTTGCAACCCCGGCATTGCCCGCCCCGAAAAATACTGGAGCTAAGCCATGCCCCCGCGCAGCAAAGTCGCCAGCCTGCCAGTGGCTGTTAAAGCCTGGCTGGATAAAGCCCTCGCTGAAAACGGCTTCGGCGAGTACGAAAGCCTTGCGGCCGAGCTGTCGGCCAAGGGCTTTTCCATCAGCAAGTCAGCCTTGCACCGCTATGGACAGGATTTTGAATCCAAGCTGTCGGCGCTTAAGGTCGCGAGCGAACAGGCTCGCGCTGTGGTGGCGGCTGCGCCTGACGAAGAGGGTGCGGTCAACGAGGCGTTGATGCGTCTGGTCCAGGAGCATCTGTTCAAGTTATTGATGACCGACGACAAGCCATTCGATTTAGCCAAGGTGGCAAAGGCTGTGGCTGAGCTGGGCAAGGCATCTATCGCGCAGAAAAAATGGCAAACGGAATACCGAGAGAAGGCAGAGGCGGCGGCGTCTCGTGTTGAGAAAATTGCCAAGAAAGGCGGTCTGAATCAAGCGACGGTCGATGAGATCCGTCGCGAAATTCTAGGGGTGGCGGCGTGAGGGCATGCACATCAAATATCCGTCCTTCGTGCGGCTATAAACATGGCGCATCGCGGGCAGGTGTATCCACTTTCCCAACCCTGGCTGGTGGATTGGAGAGTAACGCGATCACCTTTTTCGAAGCAATTGCTACACAAATAGTGCTCCGGCGCTTCATCTCGCAGGTCTTCTCGGAGCGTGTATGCATAAACCCCTTGAGGAAATTTATACAGAACGTATTTGGCTCGCTCGTCAGCTTGAGATCGGGCCTGAGACAAGTCGCTTTCAAGTTCCGCTACCCGCCGTATCAGTTCCATCTGCTGAACTTGAGCATTCATCATTTGCTGCTGAAGCTCCATCAGGCTGCTAGTAAGTTCATAAACTCGGCTTCTTATCGCTTCCTCCTCACGGAGGATCAAAAAGCTCTGCGTAATTTCTTTTGCTGCGTTGGCACTCGAAACCGCCGCCGAAAACCATTCGATCATGTCAGGATCCCTATCAAGTTTATCTGGTGTCAGCAGCTTATCACCCACGCGGTGGCCATATGAGCGTCCCTGTAGTGCTGGCAAACACCGCAACCTTCAACGCTCCGACAGTATTGTTGGCCTATCAGAAAAAATGGATCGGAATCCGCGCCCCACTGAAGGTGGGCGAGAAGTCCCGTCGAATTGGTCTCACCTGGGCGGAAGCCGCTGACAACGTCTTAGTAGCTGCCGCCCAAAAGTCCGCCGCAGGCCAGACGGTCTATTACCTGGGCTACAACCAGGACATGACAGTCGAGTACATCCAGGCCTGTGCCATGTGGGCGCGGGCTTTCAACTACGCGGCCGGAGAGATCGAGGAAGGAATTTGGCCTGACAGCGATCCCGACAAGCACATCAAGACCTACACCATCGCGTTTCCCAGCGGTCACCGCATCGTCGCGCTGACCAGCCGCCCGTCCAACCTGCGCGGCCGTCAGGGCGTCGTTGTGATCGATGAGGCTGCGTTCCACCAGGACTTGGCGGAGCTGCTGAAAGCCGCACTGGCGCTGCTGATCTGGGGCGGCGAAGTGCACGTCATCAGTACCCACGACGGCACCGAAAATGCCTTCAATGAACTGATCAACGACATTCGCGCGGGCAAACGCAAGGGGGCGTTGTTCCGCTGCCCATTCCGTGAAGCGGTAGCCGATGGGCTCTACCAGCGCGTGTGTCTGCGCAAGGGCATCGAGTACAAATCCGAAGAGGAAGCCGCCTGGGTCCAGGACGTTTATGACTTCTATGGCGATGCCTCAGAAGAGGAGTTGGATTGTGTGCCGTCCCAAGGCGGTGGTGCCTTCCTAAGCCTGGCCCTGGTCGAGCGGCGCAGTAATCGCGACGTGCCGGTGTTGCGCCTGGCGTATCCGCAGGGCTACGAGACCCTGCCGGAACCCCTGCGCCTAGCTGAATCGCTGGAGTGGTGCGAAGAGCACTTGAAACCGTTGCTTGAAGCCATCCCGCCGGATGTCGAAAGCTATTACGGAATGGACTTCGCTCGCTCTGGCGACCTCTCGGTCATTTGGCCGTTGCTCAAGGAACAGAATCTGCGCAGGCGCACACCGTTCGTGGTCGAACTGCGCAACGTGCCATTCAAGCAACAGCGTCAGATCAAGTTCTACATCATCGACCGCCTACCGAACTTCCGCAAAGGTGCAGATGACGCTAGGGGCAATGGCTCTCAGCTCTCTGAAGAAACCGCCATTGAGTACGGTTTCAACCGCATTGAACGGGTAATGCTTACGGAGGGATGGTATCGAGACAACATGCCGCCCTTTAAAGCGGCCCTCGAAGACGACAGCTTCTACGACATCCCGGCCGACAAGGACGTGGTTAGCGATGTGCGCGCCTTTCGCATGGTCAAGGGCGTGGCTCGTATCCCGGAAAAACGTACCAACGAGAAAGGCGAAAAGTCCGGTCCCAAACGCCACGGTGACGCGGGTATTGCCGCCGTGCTGGCGGACTACGCCTCACGGCAAGAAATCGAAATCTTCGAATATCACCGAATCCAACCCGCTGCCCAGCAAGATCGCGAGATCAAGCTCGGTGGCGGCTGGCGAACACAGAAAGGCATTTGGTAATGGCTGATTCACGCATCGTCGACCAGTACGGTCGACCCATCCAGTACGACAAACTCACCGAAGAACTGGCCGCCGCCCGCACCACCGGCATTCGCCAGGTTTGGCACCAGTCGGTGGCCAGCGGCCTGACACCTGGTCGGCTCGCCAATATCCTGCAAGCCGCCTCCGAAGGCTCGGCCCATGACTACCTGACCCTGGCCGAAGAGATGGAAGAACGCGACCTGCATTACGCCTCGGTTCTGGGCACTCGCAAGCTGGCGGTGGCTGGCCTGAACATCCGGGTTGAGGCTGCCAGCGATGATCCTGAGGACGTTCGTCGGGCCGATGCGTTGAAAGAGATTGTCGACTCGCCCGAATTTGGCGAGCTGCAAGCCGACCTGACCGACGCCATGGGCAAGGGCTACGCCGTGTCGGAGATCATGTGGGACCGCAGCGGCAAGACTTGGAACCCGTCGCGCTTTGAGCCCCGCGACCAGCGCTTCTTTCAGTTCGACCGTGATACCGGCCGGGAACTGCGTCTGCTCGATGAGGCCGACCCCGTCGACGGTGTAGCGTTGGCGCCTTATAAGTTCATCGTCCACCTGCCGCGCATCCGTTCAGGCCTGCCGATCCGGGGCGGCCTGGCGCGTCTCGCGGCTGTCGGTTACATGTGTAAGGCATGGACCTGGAAAGACTGGATGGGCTTCGCCGACATCTTTGGCATGCCCATGCGCGTTGGGCGCTACGGTCCAGGTGCCAGTAAGGAGGACATTGCAACGCTCATGTCGGCGGTGGCCAACCTCGGTAGCGATGCCGCCGCCGTCATCCCTGACAGTATGCGCATCGACTTTACCCAGGCCGCCAATGTCACGGGCGCGGGCGACTTTTTCAAAGGCTTGGCGGAGTGGTGGGACAAACAGGTCAGCAAGGCAGTGGTTGGGCAAACCATGTCTACAGACGACGGCTCCAGCCAAGCCCAGGCCACGGTACATAACGAGGTGCGCCTTGACCTGCTGCAAGCCGACGCCAAGGCTGAGTCCAACACCCTGCAACGGTACTTCGTCCGCCCCTGGTGCGACCTGAACTTTGCACCAGGTCGACCTTATCCGCGCCTGATCCTGGATGTGCCACAACCGGAAGATTCGAAGATTCTGATACAGGCGCTAAAGGATTTAGTGCCGCTGGGCCTGAAGGTCGAGCAATCGGTTATTCGAGACAAGCTCAACATTCCCGAACCAGCGGCGGGGGCGGAACTGCTAGGTATGCAAGCGCCGGTCGTTTCCCCTCCTTTGGCACGGGCAACGAACCGCGAGCAGGCGCGAGCCAAGCCAGCAGCTGTGCCGGACATTGTGGATAACCAGGTGCGAAGGTTGGAACAGGCCGTAGCAGGCCCCTTGGATGATATGGTCGAGCAGATTAAGGAACTGCTCGACACCGTCAGTAGCTTGGAAGAGTTTCGGGATCGATTGATTGAAACCTATCCAATGATGAACACCGCCCAGTTGGCAGATGCAATTGCCGATGGGCTTGCGGCTGCCAGCTTGGCTGGGCGAGATGACATATTGCGGGGACTATGAGTCGCTTCGAATCAATCTGGAAGCAGCTTATGCAAAATCACTGCTGCCCCACCCCAACAAAGCAGATAAATAACCTTCGAAATAAGCAGCGTGAAATTGTTCGCAATATTTGAAAGGTCGTGCGCCTGCTGAGGTGAAGGAAACACGAATCCAACAACCACCAAAGCCACGACGATAGTGACGATCCAAGCAAGGCCTTTACTCTTCTGCGTCAGATAGTAAGTGACAGCAAAGACGGCTGCACTGAAGAAAAACGAATAGAACATAAGATCATTCAGCATTTAAACCTTCCATTTGGAATGTGATGGACTAACGACATAGGGTCGGCAGAGATTCGGAAATAATTAGGGCTGTATGGCTTTTTTTAACGCGACCAGAGCAGGTTAATAATGGCGGTTTCTCATGGCTCTCTTCCATTCAAAGAGCAAATCGACTATTTCCAGGGCAAGACGGACATCCCGACCCGCGCCTGGACAGACATCTATAACGTCGAACATGACTGGGCCTTTGTCGTCGCCGGGACGATGAAGCGGGACCTGCTTTGTGACATGCGCGGTGCCGTTGAAAAGGCGATTAGCCAGGGTTTGACACTTGAACAGTTCAGAAAGGACTTCGACCAGGTCGTTGGGAAACATGGATGGCAGTACAAAGGCGGCCGAGGCTGGCGCTCCCGCGTGATTTACGAAACCAACCTTCGTCAGTCCTATAACGCTGGCCGCGAAACGCAAATGGCGGACCCTGAACTGCGTAAGCGTCGGCCCTTCGGAATTTATCGACATGGAGACAGCGCGCACCCACGGCCGCAGCATCTGGCATGGGACGGCACGGTGTTACCGCTGGATGATCCATGGTGGGCAACTCACAGTCCGCAAAATGGTTGGGGCTGCAAGTGTAAAAAGTTCATGCTGAGTCAGCGAGACGTTGATCGGCAAGGGCTGACGGTGGGGCCTGCGCCGGTCATTGAATACGAAAGCAGGACCATTGGCGTTAACAGTCCGAACGGCCCAAGAGTGGTTCAGGTGCCCAAAGGCATCGACCCCGGTTTCGACTACGCGCCCGGTCAATCGCGGTTGAATGCAGCCGTTCCACCGCTGCGAGCCTATGACCCTCTGCCTGATCCCGGAGCGCGTGCAAGTAGCGTTCAGGGCGCCGGACTACCGAATCGTCGCGCACCAGGTGCGTTGCCTGCGGCGCGGGAGATGGCGCCGGACCGGCTGTTGCCAACGGGCTTAAGCGACTCGGAGTATGTAGAACGATTCCTTGGCGAGTTCGGCGCTACCGACGCAAAGCCGGTGGTGTTCAAGGACGTGACGGGAGATGCAGTAGTTATCGGACGGGAGTTGTTCACCAATGCCAAAACCGGCGCTCTGAAGATCCGCAAACGCGGTCACGCTCGCGAGCTGCTGCTCCTGGCCGACGCCATCAAAGATCCAGATGAGGTATGGGTGCGCTTGGAATGGCTTTATTCCAGGAACAAGGCCGTCGTGCGCCGTCGCTACATCTCGCGCTATCAAGTCGATGGCGAGCCTGTTCCGGCGCTGTCTGTGTTCGAGGTGGGGGATGATGGGTGGGACGGTGTAACGACGTTTTCACCAGAGTCGAACGATCCCGATTACCTGGAACAACTGAGGATTGGGGTTCGCTTGTATCGCCGCCCGCAGATCGATCAGGAATGAAACCGCGCGCCGCCACACGCGATTAGACCCTGAGTGTAGGCCTGGAGGTCCTGGCGGGGACTGCTCACTCAATGGGCTGAATAGATAGTAGGAGGTGCTTGTGGCTGGTGCAATGCTTAATGTGGAGCTGGACGACAGCCGGACGGGGGCGGCGCTCACAGAGCTGATGTTGCGCCTCGGGGATCTGACGACGCCCCTCCTGGACATCGCCGAATATTTACACCAATCAACGAACGAGAGGTTCGGCCGTCAGGTTGCTCCTGATGGTTCTCCCTGGGCGCCTCTCGCGCCGTCAACGCTGGCCAAAAAGAAAGATGGACGCATTCTGCGAGAGACCGGCGCCCTCCAGGACACACTACGTCACAGCGTCAGCAACAACGAGTTAGCGTTTGGCACCGACCGTCCTTACGGTGCGATCCACCAATTCGGCGGCAAGATCGAGCACGCCGCCAGATCGCAACAGGTCTATTTCCGTCAGGGTAAGGATGGTTCGGTTGGTAACCGCTTTGTTAAGAAGCGCCAATCCAATTTTTCACAATGGGTGACACGAGGCGCGCAATCGACAGAGATGCCAGAGCGGCCCTATTTGGGGCTGTCCAGTGGGGATGCTGAGCAGGTTGCGTTGATCATTCGGGACTATTTAGGGGGCGTCTGACTCAGGCTTCGTTGGCGCTGAAATGACAGCCTCACCCGCACGTGGTTATAGATAACGCTACGAAGGGGCGTTAGACATGCGTTAGATTGTCTTGGGAGCTGTTTCCTTTGCGGCTCCGAACCGTAAGGATAAGGAGACTGCGGAATGAACGAATGGGACTACCACGATAGGCCAGAATTGCCCGAGGAAGCTGGGAGCCAAGACGCTCGGTATTTCGATCCTAATAATGACTGGTTGAAAGACGCGCCTGAGGATCTTCAAGTCGAAGCCATGAGAAGATGGTTTTATGCTCGCTACGAGGATCCCGCTCAGTCAACGCCCTACAATGGCCGTGAAGGTGGTTATTTGTTCATCCACGGCGGTCCTTACGATCCAAGCGATGAGATCCAAGATCGCTTTTCAGATTTTGTTGAACAAGAAGTAATGGAAGGGCTGATTGATGAGCTGCATCAAGAGTGTGGAGACGAATGGGCCCCCATCGATCACGAAGACTGGGAATACGATGATATCTATTCGATGCTTCCTGAAGATCGTACCGACCCATTGAAAATGCTGAAGGACCGATTAGAGCAAATAGAGCGAACCTTAAATGGACCGCTCCCTCCCGAAGATTTTGTAATACAACTGCTTCACAGTGCGACTATAACTGCGCTTGAGGCATATCTTTGGGATACCACAGCTTACTGGGTTACGCACAATAAAGATGTGTTGCGATTGTTTGTGGAAAGCAATGCGGACTTTGCGGCAGAGAAATTTAAGCTTTCCGATATCTTTACGGCTATGAATGACTTGGAGAAAAAGGTAATTGAATACTTGCAGACATTCATTTGGCATCGCCTGGATAAAGCTAAGCCTTTGCTTGAAAAAACATTGGGGATTAAGTTTCCTGAGATTGGGTTGTTTATCCCGGAAATTGCCATTCGGCACGATATAGTTCACAGGGGTGGCCGCGATAAGGAAGGCTATCCAGTTAAAGTATCTGTGGCAGATATTCGGCGTGTATCCGAGTCAGTGAAGCTGTTCGCCGAAACTATGGACGCCGAACTCAACAAAGCATTCCCAGCTCCACCAGCATTCGTTCCTTTGGTTATTCCCGGTGTGCCGCCTGTTCCCCCTGTTCTGAGTATTCCCAATCCTCCCGATTTCTGAAACCTTAAACCCGCCTTAAATTACTTCCCCTTCATGACCCGCACAAACTGGGGTCATGAAAACACAACTCGCCCTCAACACCGACCTATCCGCCGCCGTCTCTGACGGCCAGGCGCCTGAATGGGTCGAACTTATCCCCCCAGGCCCAAAGGTCTCTGGCCGTGACGGTCGGCAATGGCTGTTCGATGAGCAGGCCGGGGCGCTGGTGCAATCCAGCTTCACCGGTCGCGCCATCGACCTGCCCATTGATTGGGAGCACGCCACCCAGCACCGCGCCACCAAGGGCGAAGACGCCCCGGCCGCTGGTTGGATCAAGCAATTGGAAATCCGGAACGGCGGCCTGTGGGGCCTCGTCGATTGGACGCCCCGCGGTGCCAATCAGGTCGTCAATCGCGAGTACCGCTTCCTTTCTCCCGTCTTCGATTACGAATCCGACTCCACGCGCATCGTGCGCCTGGTCAGCGCCGGGCTGACCAATAAACCCAACTTCCTGCTGACAGCCCTCAACCAAGAAACCCTGGAGAACTCGCCTGTGAAGCTTTCACCTGCGCTTTTGGCCGCGCTCGGCTTGCCCGAAACCGCCACCGAAGAACAGGCCATCGCGGCCACCACGCAACTCAAGACCACTGCCCAGGCAATGAACGCCGAGCGGCCCAACCTGGAGCAGTTCGTCCCTCGGGCGGATTACAACGCTTTGGAGAGCCGCGCCATTAACGCCGAACAGGCCCTGGCTACGCAGAAGAAAGCCGACCACGAGAAGGCTGTCGACGCGCTGATCACTGCCGCCACCCAGGCCGGGAAGATTACCCCGGCCACTGTCGAGTACCACCGCGCCGCCTGCCACGACGAAACCGGCCTGGCCCGCTTCAAGGCCTTTGTCGAGGCGGCGCCGGTAGTTGCCGCTGCCAGCAACTTGGGCGAACGCAAACCCGACAACACGGCTACGGCGCTGAACGCCGAAGAGCAAAAGGTCGCCTCGCTGCTGGGTATGAGCGAAGCCGAGTTCATCAAGGGCAAGGCGTAATCCGTCCCTCTATATAGGAAGCACTCAATGATCATTACCTCTAGCTCCTTGGCGGCGTTGTTTACCGCGTTCAAGGCAGAGTTCCAAAACGCCCAGACGACTACCCCGACGGATTGGAAGCGCATCGCTACGCCTGTGCCGTCTTCCTCCGCCAGCAACACCTACGGCTGGCTGGGTCAGTTCCCGACCTTCCGCGAGTGGATCGGCGACCGTGTTCTCAAGAACATGGCGGCGCACGGCTACTCGATTACTAATAAAAAGTTCGAGTCGTCGGTGGGTGTTCCTCGCGACGCTATCGAAGACGATGAGATCGGCGTCTACAAGCCGCTGTTCGCCGAGATGGGCCGAGCCTCCAGCGCCCACCCCGACGAGCTGGTGTTTGGTCTGCTGAAAGCCGGACTTACCACGCAATGCTATGACGGCCAAAATTTCTTCGACACCGATCACCCTGTCTACCCGGAAACCGACGGTACCGGCACGGCTGTGTCGGTCAGCAACTACAAGGACGGCACCGGCCCGGCCTGGTATCTGCTCGATGTCAGTCGTGCAATCAAGCCGATCATCTTCCAGACCCGCCGCCAGTACGCGCTCAAAGCAATGACCAGCATGGACGATGAACAGGTGTTCATGCGCGACGAATACCGCTATGGCGTCGACGCTCGCGTCAATGTGGGCTTTGGCTTCTGGCAATTCGCCTACTGCTCGAAAGAGCCGCTGACCGCCGAGACCTATGGCGCCGCCCGTGCCGCGATGAAGAATTTTCAAGCCGACGGTGGCCGCCCGTTGGGCATCAATCCAGGACTGCTGGTTGTTCCGTCCCAACTGGAAGGCACGGCCCGCAAGATCCTGGTCAAGGACGCGGATAACGGCAACGAATGGGCAGGCACCGCCGAAGTGCTGGCGCCGAGCTGGCTGGGATAAGGGGGCGCCATGACGATTGTTATCACGTCCAAGCGCGACGGCTTCCGTCGTTGCGGTATCGCCCACCCCAGCACTCCGACGAATTATGCGGATGACTTCTTCACGGAAGATCAGTTGGAGGCGCTGAGCAAGGAGCCGCAATTGATCATCGCCTATGCGGAGGATGAATTCGACCAGGTGCAGGAGCAGGTCAATGAACCTTTGTCGCAAGCCCCGTTATCGCAAGCGCCCGATGCCTTGGAAGCAAGCCAGTCGCAAGCGCCTCAAGCAAACGCTGCACCTGTGGGTGATGCAGTGGTCGACACCGTCGTTCAAGTCTTGGGCGACGGCGAGCCAGGACCGGATGCTCAGGGACCTGGCCAGGTTCCGATAGATGGCCAACCTGCGGACGATTCGCCTACAACCTCGGGTGCTGTTGAGGCGCCTGTTAAGCCCGAGAAAGCCCGGTCCAGCAAACCTAAGGCTGACGGCAAATGAATCTGACGCTGCCATCGGCTACCCAACTGCTGATCCGCTTTGGTGCCCGTGACATCTCCCAGGTCGCGGCACCGGATGCCGGGCGGGCCATTGAGCCGGAGCTGCTGGCAGCGGCTGCGTCAGGTCAGCCGCTGGACGACTGGCCCGCCGAAGACATTGCCATTGCGGTTGCGACGTTGGCCAGGATCGCCGACGCCGTCACCAGGGCGCGCAGTGAAGTTTCGTTTTACCTGCGTTTCCGCCCAGCCGGGGAGGATGCGCCCCTATGGGTGGCTGACGATCTGGCCGAGATTGCCCGCTACCACCTGTACGACGATGCCGGTAAGGAAGAGTCGACGGTGCGTGTGCTTTACAAGGATGTCATCAAGCGCTTGGAAACCCTGGCAGCCGAGGACAAGGAGCGCGGCGCCGGTGACGGTGGCCAGTCCGGGCTACAAGTCAACAGCCAACCCCGGCTTATGAGCCGTCGCACCTTGAGGGCGCTGTAATGCTGGGCGAGCTGGAAGACCTGATCGAGGCACGGCTTAAAGAGTTGAAAGCCAAGCTGCCCAAGTTGGCCGTTGAAAGCTACGGCGGCGAGTTGAGCGACCCCGATCTGTTGTCCGGCTTGCTCAAGCGTTGCCCGGCGGTGCTGGTGATGGTGCCGAAGGTGACATTTAAACGCTCTGCCCAAGGGCGCTACAGCGTGCCGATCACGTTCCGCCTGGTTATTGCTACCCGTCACCCTCGCGGTGAACGAGAGACCCGGCGCGGGACGACGCCGACCGATATCGGCAGCTACGCGCTTTGGGAGGCTTGCATGCATCAACTGGTGGATTGGCAGCCATGGGAAAACCGCGCCGCCGTCCGACCTACAGAACTATCCAACCTGGTCAACGGCAAGCTATCGAGCGACCACCTGTCTGTCCTGGGCCAATCATTCCTGATTGAGCTGGATTGGCAGAAACCAGCCGAGGCCTTGCCGGACCTGTTGGGCATCAATCTGGCGTACCACTCGCCCTCGGATAACCCCGAGCCGGTGGCCACCGACAACATCGAATTGAGGGACGTGTAATGCACGTAGTTGCCGCGCCTGGTCATCGGGTGCCCATGGAAAAAGACCCACACCAACAGATCGAGGCGGCACCCGCTGACTCGGTCGAGGTGCCGGACACCTCTTATTACCGTCGCCGAATTGCGACGGGCGAACTGCTCATCAGCAAGAAGCCTCGCAGCAGTGCCAAACAACCCGCACAGGAGCCCGTCGAATGAGCATTGCCTTTGACACTATCCCGGCCTCGATCCGCAAGCCGGGTGCCTATTTTGAGTTCAATACCAGCCTTGCCGTGCGCACGCTGCCGACCAACAAGCAGAGTATTTGCCTGATTGTTCCGCTTGGCGCCGACGCGACAGCGGCGCCGCATGTGCCGATTCAGGTCTACAGTGCCACCGAGGCAGGAAAGCTCTTTGGGCCGGTTGCCGAAGAGATGGTCGCCGCCGCGATTGATGCCTATCGCTACGTGGCTATCTCAGCCGTTGGCGTTGTGGTTGAAGGTGATGCCGAGCCAAACATTACCGCCGCGCTGGATGCCACGGCGCTGGGTGGCTACACGCTGTTGGTGCCTGCCTGGTTCAGCCAAACCGCCCTGACTGCGCTGCGAACGCATATCCAGACCTACACCGACTCTATCGAGCAACAAAGCATCATCGGTGTGGCGGCGTTGACCAGCACGTTGTCCGCCGCGACAACGTTGGCCGCCTCGCTGAACTCGGGCGCGATCACTTTGGCCGTTCTGCCGGGCACCACATCGACAGCGCGTCAGGTGGCCGCCGCCTACGCCGCCGTGATTGCTTCGGAGGAAGATCCGGCCCGGCCATTGAATACCCTGGTGCTGAAGGGCGTTCAGGTGCCGACCATCACCCAGCGTCTCGGCCGCACCGAGCAGGAAACCGCGCTGGCCAACGGCGTCACGCCGCTGGAAGTAGCGGCCGGTGATGTGATTCAAATCGTGCGCGCCGTCACGACCTACACCAAGTCCGCAGCCGGTGCGACGGACGTGTCGCTGCTCGATCTGACCACCATGCGCACCCTGTACTACGTGCGCAATGCGTGCCGCGAGCGTATCCGCCTGCGCTTCCCTCGCTCGAAACTCTCCAAGAAAACGCCCGACGCCGTGCGCGGCGAGCTACTGGACGTGCTGCTCAAACTGGAAGAGCTGGAGATCATCGAAGAGGTGGAGTCCAACGCTGACGGCCTGGTGGTCGAGCGCTCGCTCCAGGACGTGAACCGCCTCAACGCTTCCATTCCCACCGATGTCGTTAACGGCCTGCATGTGTTTGCCGGTCGCATCGACCTGCTCTTGTAAGAGGTAACGCTAGATGGCTGATAACTATGTGGGACAAATCGTCCTGGAGATCAACGGCACCGATTACGAAGTGGTCAGCGTGGAGCCGAGCCTCAAGACCGGGCGCAAGGTAATCAAGACCATGAACCGCACCGGCCGCGCTTCCGGCACGGCGAAAGGTATCGAAGAACATGAACTGAAAATCTCGGTGGCCATTCCCAAGTCGGGCGAGCCGGATTGGCGCGCATTGATGGACGCCAAGATCACGATCTATCCGCAGGATGGCGGCAGCAAGCGCCAGACCTGGACCGGTTGCTCGCTGCTGGAGATGGGCAGTAAGTACCAAGTCGAAGGCGAAGCCACCCGCGACCTGACCGTTGCCGCATTGAACTACTACACGGAGTGAGGGGATGACTGAGCAATCGAACAAAGAGTGGGATGGTTTGACGATCAGCGGTGAGCTGCAAGTCGGTGTGTATTACGCAGGTGTGCGCCATAAGCGGTTTACCCTACGAACGCCTGTCACCGGAGATCTGATCGGCGCCCAAGAACTCTACCCTCATGGGCCGATGCAATTGATCACGGTCGATGTGTATCGCCGCCAGCTTCTTTCCTTGGGTGATATCCCAGCCGAGGCGCTGACAACGGATCTGCTGCGCGTAGCGCTGACCGAAAGCGATCTTGGCCTACTCGCCGATGCCGATGCCGCGTTGGAAAAAAAGCTCGCGCCGCCGAGCGCGGCATCGCCGATTGGCGACGCATCGAGCATGGACTCGTCAGGGCAGGTTATCGCCTAGACGAAATTCGGCGGATGACTCGGCCGGAGATCGACGCACGTATTGACCTGATCGTAGGTAAGCCCAAAGCCACGCGGTACGTGAGCAAACGGCAACGTAAAAAAGCTGCCTGCCGCTAAATGATTCAAAGGCTCGATACCGGGCCTTTCTTGTATCTGTAAGACGCTCTGGAGTGTTTGATGAGTTCTGATTTGCGCGTTGCGCTCCGTATCCAAGCCCACTCGGGAAACAGCCGCCGCGAAATCGAGCAGCTAAACCGCGATCTGCGTAAGGCTGGGAAGGAAGGCGCGAAGTCACTGGCCGATGAAAGTTGGAAGGCAGGAGCGGCCATTTCGAAGGTCGGCCAGGCTGGCGTAGCGAGTTACCAGGTCATTCGAAACTCAATGCGCGAAACCGCGAAAGCGGGCTCGCAGACTCGGCTAGAAATCAACAAGACCAAGGACGAACTCAAAGCGATGGCCGATGCTGGGCGCAAGGCTGCGCGGGACATCAAGGCCGATGCCGCGAGCGCGGATCGTCAGGGTGTGCAGCCGCTTCGTCAAAGCGTCGAGCGCACCGAATCAGCTTTCCATCGTCTGGCGCAGAACGGCGGCCGCAACCTCCAGACGCTTAAGGCTGTCGCAGCAGGCGTTCGCAAAGAGTTTGATCGAATTAAGTCTTTAGGGTCGAGCGCTCAAGGGCAGTTGGCAGGTCTTGGGGTTGGCATAGGCGCCGTGGCCGGTTTGACCGGCAGTGCTCGCTTAGATCGTCAGTTAATCCGCACAAAGCAAACGGCGAACATGTCGCCAGAGCAGAAGGACGATTGGAAGAACAAAGGCTTTAGGATCGCCAAGGACTATGGTCTGAGCCGCGAAAGTGTGGACTCTGGCTTCAATACCTTGATTGCCTCGGGCATGGATTATGGCCCAGCAAAAAAGACTGCCGACGCGATTGGCCAGGCATCCACTATCACGGGTGCAGATTCCGCCGTCCTGGGTAAGGCCGTTGTCGCGGCTGCCAGCGCCTTTAACATCGATTTGAACAAGGGCGGTGCGGCCCTCGACCTTTTGCAAAAAATGACCGTCGCGGGCCGCCTCGGTACGGCAGAGCTTGAACATCTCTCCGATCTGTTTCCAAAGATCGGCGGTGTTGCATCAGCCGCAGGCATGTCGATTGAGCAAGCGCTTGCGTTCACTGAAGCTCTTTCCAAAGTAGAGCAACAGCCGGACCGACTGGGGACCTTGGCCGAATCCACCCTTCGCGTATTCAGTAATAAGCAATACCGAGACCAAATCACCAATTCAAGCGGCGTTGGCTTTTTCAACAAAGACGGGACATCCAAGAACCCGCTCGCTGTATTTGAAGAGTTGAAGCGTAAGTACAGCGCAATGAAAACCGATGAGCAACGCGCAAAGTTTATGGGCGTCGTTTTCAAGGGCATGGATCAGGACACTGTGCGCGGTATGCGTAGCATGTTGACCGGCGAGCGCTTGGACGACTTCCGCAACGGCGCAACCACACTTCAGAAAGCCGAACCAATCTTCAACAGTGACCTGAAAGAAAACACGAATAGTGCCAGCGGTACGGCTGCCCGAATGAAAGCCAGTTTGGGTGAGGCCATCGACCGGATGGCAACGCCTATTAATAAAACCTTCGCTGACATGGGGAGCTACCTGCTCGATGACTTGAATTTATCGGGCGAGCAAATGCTCGCGGGCGGTGCGGCATTGGGCGTGGGTGGCTATTACGCTGGGCGTGGTGCCAAAGCCGGTGCAGGTGCGTTGTTGAACAGGGTGATGGGTGGGCCGGAGACGCTGAAGAACATAGCGGTCGGCAAGGTCTTAGAGGAAGCCACGGGCGTCACTTCCGTGTTTGTGACTAACTGGCCAGGCAACATGCAACCTGGTGTCGGAATGCCTGATGTCCCCGGTGGCGCCTCTTCATCTGGGAAGGGCAAGCCTGGTGGTTTTATTGCGCCATGGTTGGCACCGATTGCGCTTGGCGCCAGTGCAACCCAACTCAGCGGCTCGACCGGCCAGAACACTGACGAAGACCGTTTGGCCATGGTTGCAAGGAACAAGCTTTTGGACGACGGGCAGCGTGCCTATCAATCAGCGTTCTATAGCAACCGCATTGCGCTGGCCGGGCAGAATCCTGGCCAATCTCAGGACTGGTTGTCGAGCCAGGCCCAGCGCTTGGCACATCAACAAACGGGACTCACTGCTTCAGGCACATCCGTCGCAGGCGCGAACGCCTGGGCGGCTGGCGTTGCCAATCGTGCCGTTGGCGCTGGGGCTGATACGCAAGCAGCCGTAGCGCGCTTGCAACAGCTCCTGGACAAACCATTGGTGATTGAGGTTCGGTCGGATTCACGCATGATCCAGGCCGAAGTCGAGCGCCGTACTGATCTGCAAGTGAGGCGCGGCCAATGAGCTGGGCGGAAACCTTACTGGACGCCTCCTTTCGCGGGGTGCCGTTCCAGGTTGTCGAAGAAAGTCTCCAGGCTCAACGGGCTTTGGCCGAGCACGGCACGCCCTTTAAGGATGGAGACCGCGTCAGGGATCTAGGGCGCGGAGCCCGACGTTTTCAGATGCAAGTCGTAGTGTTTGGCGTCAACTATGAGTTGGAATTACAGAACATCTTGCGAGCCTTGGACACTCCAGGCCCTGGGGAGCTGATCCATCCCATTTATGGCAGCGTTAGTGTCGTTACCCAGACTTGGGAGGTTAAACACAACGCAGACGGCCCCGACTCGGCCTTGGTCAGCCTATTGTTTCTGGAGGATACGCCGGAGCTGCCATTCTTTGTCCGTCAGTTCGAATTCGTCGACATCGGCATCACGGATGTGGAGGAGCAAGCCAGCTGGCAGGACGGCGTTTTCGATTTGTTCGGCCGTATCGATTCCCTGGTCAGCGAGATTCAATCCTGGATCGGTGGCGGTTGGGTCGGCCTGATAGAAAAGGCCTTGGGCTTGCCCGGTATTTTCCTCCGTGTGCAGCAACTGCGCTCACAGATCCTTGGCGTAGTCTCCGGTGTGGCGTCCATGGCCAAACATCCTTCGGCCGCCTACGATCCGTTGGTCGACCTGTTCCGTACTCCGACGCAGATCCGTAGCGCTGTCCAGGGCAGTACACCCAGTTCATCGACTGCATTACTGTCGATGTCTGGCATCCCGGCCAGTATTCCTGGCGGTGCCAGCCTGACGACTCAGGCGGCGCGAGCGGGCAACGCTTTTTTGATCAGCGCTCGCCAGGGGAATGCGCCAGACGCCGACCTGTTGCCCGACGGTATGCCTGACGATCCGGTGGAAAGTAGCGGCTTCGCCCTGGTGGTGCTGGTCATCACCGAACTGGCGGCCGCACACGCCCAGGCCGTGGCCATCGTCATCGAGGACGAAGGTCAAAATCCAACGCTCAGTCCGGTGGAATTGGAAGGCCTGGTTAACCTGGCGCGCTCGTTGGTCCAGTCCGCAGTCCTGCTTCAGCGGCGTTTGTATGACGTTGAGACCTCGCGGCCCATCATCGAAGCGTTGCGCAACACCGCCGCGCTGATACAGGCCCGCGCTCGCCAGGTCATCTTGCAAAGCCCCCCCATGGTTGAGCGGTTGGTCGAGACCCCGGCCAGCCTTCGGCTATTGGCCCATCGCTGGTACGGCGACCACACCCGCGCCCTTGAGTTGATCCGTCTCAATCCTGACCTGAATACCCCTCACAACATTCCGGCCGGGAGGGTGCTACGTGCCTACGCAGAATGACCAAACGGCACCGATCCGCCTCGCCATTGGTGGGCTGGCCCACGACACCTGGGACGGCTGGTCGGTCGAGTCCGACTTGCTCACACCTTCGGATGCCTTTGAGCTGGAGTTGTACACCAAAAACACTACACGGCTGCCGTCCGTGCTGAAGGAAGGCGCGCCGTGTTCTCTGACCCTGGGCAGCGACCGCGTGATGACAGGGCAACTGGACGAGTTCGAGCATGATGTTTCGCGTCAGGGTATTTCAATCCGCATCAATGGCCGCGACCGTGCTGCGCCCTTGGTCGACTGCTCGGCGCCGTTCGTGTCGATGCGCGACGCGTCATTGGCTCAGATCCTCGACCAGGTGGTTAAGCCCTTGGGCATTGACCGGGTCGAGATTCGCGCCGACCAGGCCAAGACCCGGCGCCGCATTCAGATAGAGCCAGGCCAAACAGCTTGGGAGGCGTTGCTCCAGGTGGCCGAGGCGAATGGGCTATGGCCATGGGTCGAGCCCGACGGACGCTTGATCATTGGTGGCCCCGACTACAACACGCCACCCGTCGGTGCGCTGATCATGCGTGAGGATGGCGTCGGCAACAACGTTCAACGCCTGAGCGTTCGCCGTTCCATCGCCAACCGGTTTAGCCAGATCACTGTCCTTGGCCAGCACGGGCAGTACGACAATGATGGGCTCGACACCAAGCGTTCCCACTTGCGTTCGGTCATCCAGGACGAAACCTTGGCCCGCCGTGGGATCTTTCGACCCAAGGTCATCATCGATAGCGCCAGCGAGAACCAGGACATGGCCACCACCCGCGCCCGCAAGCTGTTGGCTGACAGCCGCCTGGAAGGTTTCGAGATCCGCGCCATCGTCGAGGGGCACCGGGCCGACAACGGCCAAGTCTGGACACCGGGCCAGCGCGTCTTCGTCCGTAGCGAGCCCCACGAACTGAATGCCATATATTTTTTAATGGCCCGCACGCTGCGCTTGTCCCGTGGCGAAGGGGCTATTACCGAGCTGCGCTTGCGGGAGGACAAGATGTGGGTTCTCGATGGCGTGAAACAGAAGAAGCACCAGGGCAAGGTCAATAAAGACGCGGCCTTCATCGAAATGGTTAAGGGGCTGTGATGAGAAATATGGGGGGATTGATTCGCGAGCAGGTGGGCCGCTTCATGTCGAATATACGGCTGCCCTTTCGTGCGGTCGCGGCGCGTAACAGCCATGGCAAGTTAATCGGCGTGGACATGCAGGGTTTATCCGGCGAGTCGGTGTCTGGGGAGTTGTTCCAGCACTATGGCTTCAGCTCGGCACCGTTGCCGGGGGCCGAGTACCTGGTTATCCCCGTAGGTGGGAACAGCAAACACGCCATCGTCGCCGCCAGCGAGGACGCTCGCTACAGAATCGCGCTCCAGGATGGCGAAGTGTCGATCTATACCGATGAGGGGGATTGCGTGCATTTGAAGCGTGGGCGGGTGGTTGAGATCGTGACCGAAACGCTGGTGGTGAAGGCTGGGACGAAGGTTCGGTTTGAAACACCTATCGTCGAGATGACCGGGGATCAGCACGTTGACGGGAATGTCAAAGCTGAGGGGGAGGTCGCCGACCATTCCCGAACCATGCAAGGCGATAGGGAGCTTTACAACAAACACGCGCATCCGACAGGAAATCCACCGTTGCCGCTGCAATAAGCATCTACTCTTAGAGTCTTCTCGGAATCCATATATTTTCATACGGTTTATTTGAGGCGTTAGAAGTCTATGAGCCAACCGTCAGCACCGGAAAAACGACGTATTTTCCTTGGCACGGATGCTGAGAGCTTTCACATCTTCAGCATGACGCAAAACAAAAATGAGGGGAGCATTTATTTCAGTGCCCCTGCGTTTAAGGACATCGTATGGAGGGCGCCCTCAACTGACGCGAACCAGCAGTTGGAATTGCTTTCCTATCAGGCAGATGACCAGACAAAGCTAAGCCTTCACGGATCAGGACAAACACACTTACCCAAAGGCCGTCCTGACGCATTTGCGATTCAAGGCAATAGGTTATGGGACAATGGCGGAGATTGGCTGGGTACGCGCCATCTCGTGACAATTTTCCTGACGGAACCACGTCATCGACCAAGCTCTCCAGCGCTTGCAAAGAAAAGCGATTATGTAATGACAACTCCGCATTTACGTCCTTGCGTACTGGTACTTTGGGCCATACCCGTGAGGCGTATAACGGCGGTGACCATAAAATCTTCCTTTAAACTAGATGAGATAGAGGATGTTCCGCCTATTGAAGGATGGGGGACATTTGAGATGCGTCTTCACTCGATTGTATGGCTGGCCTATCGGACAAAATTTATGGATCAATGGCCCCTGCAATCGCAAGCGTGTTATGACGATGGGTACCTGATTCCACTCTTCATAGGAACAGGGGCTGGCCAATTTCGACTTGATTATCATAAGCCTAGTTATGTGCTGGTCGATGATAAGCTAACTCTTACCCTGTAACCCTGAAGCTAACGCTACTTGAATAAAGCTTAAACCGTACTGAAATGCGGTTTTTTCCGCAGCACGGCACTATGCCCGCCTATGGACGCAGGCATAAACCCCACCACTGGCGACTTGACGGGCCAGCGTATCAATACGCTGGCAAACGCCGTCTACATCCGCCTCATGACTCCCCTTGGAACCTGGTGGGCTAATCCCGCGTTGGGCTCCCGCCTGCATGAACTTCGCCGCGAAAAAGACCGCCCTCGGGTTGGCATCCTCGCCAAGCAATACGCCGAGCAAGCGCTCCAGCCTCTGCTGGATGACGGCCGCGCCAAGAAGATCACCATCACCGCTGAGCAGCCCCACAACGGCTGGCTTGAGCTGCAAATCGACATCATCGACGCCACCGGCAATCCGCAGGTGTTTCGCCAACCTGTAAGGGTGATTTGACATGGCCTTTTCCGCCCCCTCGCTGGAGGAAATCCTCGCGGGCATCCTCCGGGACATTCGCAACCTCCAAGCCGAAGCCGATATAGGCACCGATAGTGATAACTACGTCCGCTCGGCAGCGGTTGCCGCTGCTATTGAAGGGCTGTATCAGAAGATTGCGTGGACGTATCGCCAGATATTCCCCGACACAGCAGACGAAGACGAGCTGGTCCGAACTGCTGCGATAAGAGGCGTGCCACGTAAAGAGCCCGTTGGCTCTACGGGTACGGTGGAGCTTAAAGGCGTTCCGGGGGTTGAGCTGTTGCAAGGCTCAACGATTACGCACGTAGTCACTGGTGAACGGTTTACCACGCTTTCCAGCGTGATAATTGGCACAGGTGGCACAGCGACCGTCCAGGCCAGGGCAGAGAGTCTGGGGACTGGCCTCAACGATCTTTCCGGCGCGGTAATTCTTGTGAGCCCACCACTGGGGATGGACTCGGCGGCAATCTTCATCGGGCCGACAACCGGAGGTGAAGATAAGGAAAAGCCAGAGGCGTTGCTTGCTCGCCTCTTGGACATTATTCAACTGCCCCCGGCCGGGGGCGCCGCCTACGACTTTAAGCGGTGGGCTAGAAGTGTGGCCGGTGTAGCGGACGCACTGGTCATCCCGAGGCGTCGAGGTGGCGGCTCCGTCGACGTCGTCATCACCGCCAGTACTGGCAATCCGTCAGCCGAGGTCATCGCCAATTGCCTGGAGTTTATTAAAGAGCAGTGTTCCGTTATCGCGGATGTGTGGGTCTACGCGCCCACGATTCGGACGGTCAACTGTACGGCTCTGGTCGAGCTAGCGGATGGATATACGCTGGCAGAGGTTCAATCCGCTGCGCAGGTTGCCTATGAGGCATTGCTGGGTGCGTTGAAGCCTGGCGAAGCCCTCAAGCGCTCGCAGATTGAGGCCATGGTCAACAACCTGGCGGGCGTTGTCGATCGCTCTGTGACGGCTCCGACCGGTAACGTCAACGCCTCTGATGATTCGGCGCTGATCGGCTGGATTAGGCCCGGCACCATTACCCTGGGCCTGCTGATATGAGCAGCCTGGCCGACCAGCTCCGGTTGCTTTTGCCGCCCGTTTCTTATGACGGGACGGCTCCAAAGCTGTCCGCCGCCGTTGAGGCTGATGCCAATGCGCTCTCGCTAGCTGACTCACAAGTCGAATCGGCCTATAGCGTGATTTTCCCTGACTCTGGCAAAGGGTTGGCCGATTGGGAACGCGTTCTTGCATTGCCTGACCCTTGTTTGATTGGGGTGCAGCAATCGACCCAACAACGAATACAGGCGGTAGTCAGCAAGTTGCAAGGGCGAGGTGGGCAAAGCAAGCCCTTTTTCATCGCCTTGGCGAAGTCCCTGGGCTACGACATCACCATCACCACGTTCCGCCCTGCGCGTGCCGGTCGTGCGCGTGCTGGCGATGCTATCTACGGCGGTGATTGGAGCTTCGCATGGCGTGTGAACGCCCCAGCCGTAACGATCAGCCGCGCCGTCGTGGGGAGGGCCGCCGCTGGTGATCCCTTGGCGTCCTGGGGCAATAAATCACTTGAATGCAGGCTCAGCCAAATGAAACCGGCCGAGTCTATTTTGCTATTCGGTTACGGAGCCAACTGATGCAGAAGATAGGAAGCAGTACATCAACCGCGAACGGGGCCGGTGAATATACCGAGGGCAGTCCAGGCTCAGGCGTAGATGCCACGCTCATTACCGCCGCGTGGCTGAACACGATCCAACGTGAACTGGTGAACCTTATTCTAGGGGCCAGCCTGACGCTAAATCCGGCGGATGATTCGCAGGTGTTAAAGGCTGTCCAGGCGCTGCAAACATCGATGAGCACCTGGGCAAAGATCACCGGCAAACCCACCACCGTTGCGGGTTATGGCATCACCGACACTTTTACCAAGACGGAGACTTCAAGCGCTATTCAGGCTGCTGTCGCTGCCCTGGTGGCGTCATCGCCAGCAGCGCTGGACACGTTGAAAGAGCTGGCTGCGGCATTGGGCAACGATCCTAACTTCGCCACGACGATGACGAACGCCCTAGCGAGCAAGGCAAACAAGGCCACGACGCTGGCGGGCTACGGCATTAGTGATGCCTATACGCAAACACAGATTGATGATTTGTTAGGGGGGCTGACAGACCCTTGGGCCTTTATGCCTATCGGGATGCCTTTCCCGTTCTGGGACAACAACTCAGTTCCTGCTCCATCTAGGACGAACCCTAATTACCGGTATATCAGGCTGACTGCTGCTGACAGTTACAACGCTGGCGCACTGGTTTCAGAATCAGTTTCTGGAACCTCCCCATTGGTTGTGGCAACCGGCGTGGTCAACTTTGCCGGGAGCTTATTCAACGGGTTGACGATCAACCTGATCAACACTGAACGAAGGGTTATTCGGGCGGGATTACCTGGCGTAACCGAAACCGACCAAATTCAAGGCCATTGGCACGACTACTGGTACGCGAGTGGGGGCCGGGATGGTTCTACATTTTCAGATGGGTTTAATGCTGCCGCAACGACCAAGGACTCACGTGGGCCAACATATGCCCGGGTTCGCGACGCAATCAGCGACGGTGTTAACGGCACGCCGCGTATCGGTCTGGAAACCCGAGCCAAAAATATCGGTGCAACCTATTACATGAGGATCAAATAATGCCTTTTGCAGCCAATGGAATTGTCCAGCAAGATCCAATCAACGGAGGAATTGAAATCACGTTTGAGCAGTACACCGAAGCAGTCGAAGGGATGTGCTCAGGATTGAGTGTCACTATCGATGATGGGTTCAAGGTTGCACCGGCTCCAGTGCCTGAGCCCAATATTCCTAATCCACCAACACCAGCAGAGCTGGCCGCGATTGCTTTGAGTCAACGCGACAGCTTGCTTGGCTCGGCCACGCTCCGAATAGGTCCGCTCCAGGACGCTATTGACCTCGGAGAGGCTACCCCTGAGGAAATTAACTTGCTGACCCGGTGGAAGCAGTACAGGGTCGCGCTGAATCGTATTGAACAGCAGGCGGAGTTCCCTGTGGTTATCGACTGGCCTGTTTCACCAGATTGATATGAAGCCAATCTGCGTGTAGTGCCAAACGAACCGCGAAGCGGTGCCAAATCCGGCGCGCGCTTACACGAGCTTGCTCGCGATGACGGAGTGTCAGTTGCCATTGATGTTGGCTGATACGCCGCTTTCGCGAGCAAGCTCGCTCCCACAGAAACCGCCCACAGAAAAGCTCAAGAACTACCGTGGCAGTTACTCCGCGTTACACAACGCCAGGCAGTTATCCAGCATGCGGTTGGAGAAGCCCCATTCGTTGTCATACCAGGCCAGCACCTTGAGCAGCTTGCCGCTGGCTTTGGTGTGGTTGGCATCGAAGATCGACGACAACGGGTTGTGGTTGAAATCGCTGGAGACCAACGGCAGGGTGTTGTAGCCGAGGATCTTGGAGTGCTGGCTGGCCTGCTTGAGCAGTGCGTTGACTTCATCGGCCGACGCTTCGCGCTTGAGTTGCACGGTGAGGTCCACCAGGGAGACGTTGATCACCGGCACGCGCACGGCCATGCCGGTCAGCTTGCCCGCCAGTTCCGGCAGCACCAGGCCGACGGCTTCGGCGGCGCCGGTCTTGCTCGGGATCATGTTCTGGGTGGCCGAGCGGGCGCGGTACGGGTCGCTGTGATAGACGTCGGTCAGGTTCTGGTCGTTGGTGTAGGCATGGATGGTGGTCATCAGGCCGCTTTCGATGCCGAGCTCGCGGTGCAGCACCTGGGCCACCGGGGCCAAGCAGTTGGTGGTGCACGACGCGTTGGAAATGATCTGGTGGGACTGGCGCAAGATGTCATGGTTGACGCCGTACACCACAGTGGCATCGGCGCCCTTGGCCGGGGCCGAGATAATCACTTTGCGAGCGCCGGCACTGATGTGGGCGGCAGCCTTGGCGCGGTCGGTAAACAGACCGGTGCATTCAAACACCACATCGATCTTCTCGGCGGCCCAGGGCAGCTCGGCCGGGTTGCGGATGGCACTGACCGAAATGCGGTCGCCATTGACCGTCAGGCTTTCGTGATCGTGCTGCACGTCGGCATCGAAAGTGCCATGCACGGTGTCGAACTTGAGCAGATGAGCGTTGATCGCACTGTCGCCCAGGTCGTTGATGGCGACGATCTGCAGGTCGCGACGATAGCCTTGGGTATACAGTGCGCGGAGGACGTTGCGGCCGATGCGGCCAAAACCATTGATTGCGATTCGAAGAGTCATTAACTGCGCCGCCATCGATTTGTTGTTGGAATTACAAGATTATTCGCATAAAAATAGAAAACAAGCCTTTTTAGTGGCAATATTTTGTTTTATCTACAACGAGTGACCTGAATCAACTGGTCCGATTGGTCAAAAACCGTTTGTCGCCTTGTCTTTCACCGGGTGTGCAACGGGCTTTTAACCAGCATAGACAATCAGGTCGCCACACCCGCTAGCCTGGAGTTCTACACATGCATCCCCGCGTACTTGAGGTCACCGAACGGCTTATCGCCCGCAGTCGCGCTACGCGCGAGGCTTACCTTGCACTGATCCGCGGTGCAGCCAGCGACGGGCCGATGCGCGGCAAGCTGCAGTGCGCCAACTTCGCCCATGGCGTGGCCGGTTGCGGCACTGAAGACAAGCACCACCTGCGGATGATGAACGCCGCCAACATCGCCATCGTGTCGTCCTACAACGACATGCTCTCGGCCCACCAGCCCTACGAAACATTTCCAGAACAAATCAAGAAAGCCCTGCGCGAGATCGGCTCGGTTGGCCAGTTCGCCGGCGGCACGCCCGCGATGTGCGACGGCGTGACCCAGGGTGAGGCGGGGATGGAACTGAGCTTGCCGAGCCGTGAAGTGATCGCACTGTCCACGGCGGTGGCGTTGTCCCACAACATGTTCGACGGCGCGCTGATGCTCGGCATCTGCGACAAAATCGTCCCTGGCCTGATGATGGGCGCGCTGCGCTTCGGTCATCTGCCGACGATCTTCGTGCCCGGCGGGCCGATGGTCTCGGGCATTTCCAACAAGGAAAAAGCCGACGTACGCCAGCGCTACGCCGAGGGCAAGGCCAGCCGTGAAGAGCTGCTGGAATCGGAAATGAAGTCCTACCACAGCCCGGGCACCTGCACGTTCTACGGCACCGCCAACACCAATCAGTTGCTGATGGAAGTGATGGGCTTGCATTTGCCGGGCGCTTCGTTCGTCAACCCGAACACGCCGCTGCGCGATGCGTTGACCCGTGAGGCCGCGTTCCAGGTGACGCGCCTGACCAAGCAGAGCGGCAATTTCATGCCCATCGGCGAAATCGTCGACGAACGCTCACTGGTCAACTCCATCGTTGCACTGCACGCCACCGGCGGTTCCACCAACCACACCCTGCACATGCCGGCCATCGCCATGGCGGCGGGCATCCAGCTGACCTGGCAGGACATGGCCGACCTCTCCGAAGTGGTGCCGACCCTCAGCCACGTCTACCCGAACGGCAAGGCCGATATCAACCACTTCCAGGCGGCGGGCGGCATGTCCTTCCTGATACGCGAATTGCTGGAAGCAGGCCTGCTCCACGAAAACGTCAACACCGTGCTCGGCCATGGCCTGAGTCGCTACACCCAGGAGCCGTTCCTGGAGGATGGCGAGCTGGTGTGGCGCGACGGCCCGACCGAAAGCCTCGACGAAACCATCCTGCGTCCGGTGGCCCGTGCCTTCTCCCCAGAAGGCGGGTTGCGGGTGATGGAAGGCAACCTCGGGCGTGGGGTCATGAAGGTTTCGGCCGTGGCCTTGGAAAACCAGATCGTCGAAGCGCCGGCCATGGTCTTCCAGGATCAGCAGGACCTGGCGGATGCGTTCAAGGCGGGTCTGCTGGAGAAGGATTTTGTCGCGGTGATGCGCTTCCAGGGCCCGCGCTCCAACGGCATGCCGGAGCTGCACAAGATGACGCCGTTCCTCGGCGTGCTGCAGGACCGTGGCTTCAAGGTGGCGCTGGTCACTGATGGACGCATGTCCGGGGCATCCGGGAAAATCCCGGCGGCCATTCATGTCAGCCCTGAAGCTTATGTCGGCGGCGCGTTGGCGCGGGTGCAGGAGGGCGATATCATCCGCGTCGATGGCGTCAAAGGCACCTTGGAGTTGAAGGTCGACGCCGAGGAATTCGCCGCGCGCGAACCGGCCAAGGGCCTGTTGGGCAACAACATCGGCACTGGTCGCGAGCTGTTCGGTTTCATGCGCATGGCCTTCAGCTCGGCAGAGCAGGGCGCCAGCGCCTTCACTTCTGCCCTGGAGACGCTTAATTGAAACTGGCTTTGGTCGGTGACATCGGTGGGACCAACGCGCGTTTCGCCCTGTGGAAGAACCACAACCTGGAGAATATCCAGGTGCTGGCGACAGCGGATTACGCCTGCCCGGAAGATGCCATCGAGGTTTATTTGAATGGCATGGGAATGAAACCGGGCGCCATCGGTTCGGTGTGCCTGTCGGTGGCCGGCCCCGTGAGCGGCGATGAGTTTCGTTTTACCAACAATCACTGGCGCCTGAGCAACCTGGCGTTCTGCCAGAGGTTGCAGGTGGAGAAACTGTTGCTGGTCAATGACTTCTCCGCCATGGCCCTGGGCATGACCTGCTTGCGTCCGGATGAGTACCGGGTTGTCTGCCAGGGCACGCCGGAGCCGATGCGCCCGGCGGTGGTGATCGGCCCGGGCACCGGGCTGGGCGTCGGTACGCTGCTGGACTTGGGCGAGGGCCGTTTTGCGGCGTTGCCAGGGGAGGGCGGCCATGTCGACCTGCCGATGAGCAGTCCGCGCGAGACCCAGCTCTGGCAGCACATCTACAACGAGATCGGCCACGTCAGCGCCGAAACCGCCCTGAGCGGCAGCGGCCTGCCCCGTGTCTACCGGGCGATTTGCGCGGTGGACGGTCATGACCCGGTGCTCGATACCCCCGAGTCGATCACTGCCGCCGGGCTGGCCGGCGACCCTATCGCCCTGGAAGTGCTCGAGCAGTTCTGCCGATGGCTGGGCCGCGTGGCCGGCAACAACGTACTCACGGTGGGCGGGCGTGGCGGCGTGTACATCGTTGGCGGCGTGGTCCCGCGGTTTGCCGATTTCTTCGTCGAAAGCGGTTTCGCCAAATCCTTCGCCGACAAGGGCTGCATGAGCGATTATTTCAAGGGTATTCCGGTCTGGCTGGTGACGGCGCCATACTCCGGCCTGATGGGCGCGGGCGTGGCGTTGGAGCAATCCTCCACGATTTGAAATTGGAAACTCGCCCCTGTGGGAGCGAGCTTGCTCGCGATGATGGAGTGTCAGTCGCCATTGAGATTGACTGATACACCGCTATCGCGAGCAAGCTCGCTCCCACAAGCGGCTCTGTAGTGTTTGTAAAACCCGGCCATCAGGCATAATCGCCCCCAATCCACACAACAAGGACGAGGCCCCGTGAGTGCAGTGAACAAATCGATTTTGTTGGTCGACGATGACCAGGAGATTCGCGAACTGCTGGACACTTACCTCAGCCGTGCGGGTTTCCAGGTGCGCACCACGCCTGATGGCGCCGGGTTTCGCCAGGCCTTGAACGAGGCGCCAAGCGACCTGGTGATCCTCGATGTGATGCTGCCCGATGAGGACGGTTTCAGCCTTTGCCGCTGGGTTCGCGAACATCCACGCCAGGCCCATGTGCCGATCATCATGCTCACCGCCAGCTCCGACGAAGCCGACCGGGTCATTGGCCTGGAATTGGGTGCCGATGATTACCTGGGCAAGCCGTTCAGTCCGCGTGAATTGCAGGCGCGCATCAAGGCGCTGCTGCGCCGGGCGCAGTTCGGCCAGGAGCGGACGGGCGGCGACGTGCTGGCCTTTGACGAGTGGCGGCTGGACATGGTCAGCCATCGGCTGTTCCACGCCGACGGTGAAGAGGTGATTCTCTCCGGCGCTGATTTTGCCCTGCTCAAGTTGTTCCTCGACCACCCTCAGGAAATCCTCGACCGTGACACCATCGGCAACGCCACGCGTGGGCGCGAACTGATGCCCTTGGACCGAATCGTCGACATGGCGGTCAGTCGCCTGCGCCAGCGCCTGCGCGACACGGAAAAGCCGCCGCGGTTGATCCGCACGGTGCGCGGCAGTGGTTATCAACTGGCGGCCAGTGTGGTTGCCAGCAATGGTCACTGAAGCGATCAGGAAAGTCGTGCGCCGGGTGCCCGTGCCACGCTCGTTGCTGGGGCGGATGCTGCTGCTGACGCTACTGGTGGTGCTGTTCGCCCAGACGCTGTCCAGTCTGATCTGGGTCTCCCAATTGCGCGCCACCCAGCTTGAAGGCCTGGTCACCAGCGCGCGCAGCCTTGCCCATTCGATGACCGCCACTGTCAGTTATCTGCGCTCGCTGCCGGTGGCGTACCGGCCCCTGGTGCTGGACCAGTTGCGCAGCATGGGCGGCACACGCTTTGTCGTCACCCTCAATGACAAGCCGCTGGGCATGGACGTGCTGCCCGTGACGCCGCGAAAGCTGGCGGTGCTCCAGGCCGTGGATGACGTGCTGCGGCGCTCCCTGGGCAGCAGCGCCGACATCTCGGTCAAATTCGTTAGCCCTGAAGACCTGCGGATTTTCAACGGCGGGCTCAAGCTCGACGAGCTGCCGCGATCATGGGCCCATTACGCCTTGACGCTTGAGCCGGTGAATCCGCCGGTCCTGGTCACGCAAATCCAGATGGCGCCGGGTGAATGGCTTTACATCGCCTCGCTGCTGCCCGAACCCTATACCAGCCTCGAAGAGCAGGATCTGCCCAAGCAGCAGGTGGGCTTCATCGTGCTCACCAGCAGCCTGCTGTTGCTGTTCATCGGCTTGTTGGTGCATTGGCAGAGCCGACCATTGAAACGCCTGGCCCGAGCGGCGCGGGACATGTCCCTCGGTGCCGAAGTGGAACCGGTGGCCGAGGGTGGCGGCAGCGAAGTGGTGGAGGTGGGCCGGGCTTTCAATGCCATGCGCGAGCGCATCAGCCGCTATTTGACCGAGCGCAGCCAGTTGTTCAGCGCCATCTCCCACGATCTGCGCACGCCGATTACCCGGCTGCGGTTGCGGGTCGAGCTGCTGGAGGATGAAAACCTGCAAGCCAAGTTCGGCCGAGACCTGGATGAGCTGGAGCTGTTGGTCAAGGGGGCGCTGCAATGCGTGAAGGACACCGACATCCACGAAAACATCGAGCCGGTGGACCTCAACCATGTGCTGGATTGTCTGGTAGAGCCTTATCTGGCGCCCAACGGCAACGGCCGGGTGACCCAGGATGGCCGGGCGCTGGCGCCGTATCCCGGCAAGCCGCTGGCCCTCAAGCGGTGCATCGGCAACCTGATCGACAACGCCTTGAAATACGGCCAGAGAGCCCATTTGCACATCGATGATGATGAGTCGGCGTTCATTCTGCACGTCGATGACGAAGGCCCGGGCGTACCGGAACAACGCCTCGAACAAGTCTTCGAGCCGCACTTTCGCCTGGCCGGGCAGCAGCAGGGGTACGGCCTGGGGCTGGGTATCGCACGCAACATTGCCCACAGCCATGGCGGTGAGGTGAGTTTGCAGAACCTGCGCGAGGGTGGGTTGCGGGTGACGTTGCAGTTGCCTCGCAGCGTGGATTGATTAGACCGCGTTATCGTTCGTCGCGAGCAGGCTCGCTCCCACAGGGGATCTGTGTCGAACAGAATAAGCGCGTCAATGAGGTCCAATGTGGGAGCGAGTCTGCTCCGGGCGGCGTTCCGACGAAGGCGCCAATCGCTTCAACACATATCCATGCCAATGTCACAACTCGGTGACATAACTCGCCCCTTTCGTTACCTGCCGTCAACCCTCCCTTGTTTAGACTCCCTGCGTCAAAACAACAAAAAAGGTATCTCGATGGACACCTTCCAACCGGCGTTCAGCAGTTGGCTGAATGCGCCCGCCCACCAGCAATGGCTTGCCGCAGAAGGCTTGCGTCTGCTGACGTTCGCCAAGGCCTCGAAGCTGCCGGACGGCTTTGGCAACCTGGACGAATTGGGCCGCCTGCCGGCCGATGCCCGGGCCGAAACCATGAATACCGCGCGCATGACCCACAGCTTCGCCATGGCCCACATCCAAGGCCTGCCGGGGTTCGCCGAGCTGGTTGACCATGGCGTACAGGCGCTCATGGGGCCGCTGCGCGATGCCGAGCATGGCGGTTGGTTCGCCAGGACCGATCCGGCTGAAAACGAGGCTGGAAAAGCCGCTTACCTGCATGCTTTCGTTGCCCTGGCAGCCAGCTCTGCGGTCGTGGCCCAGCGCCCCGACGCCGAGGCCCTGCTCAAGGAGGCGGTGCGGGTCATCGACGAGCATTTCTGGTGCGAGGAGGAGGGTGCCCTGCGTGAATCCTTCAACCGCGACTGGTCAGAAGAAGAGGCCTATCGCGGCGCCAACAGCAACATGCACGGCACCGAAGCCTTCCTCGCCCTCGCCGATGCCACGGACGATCCGCGCTGGCTGGCTCGCGCGTTGCGTATCGTCGAGCGGGTGATCCATGGTCACGCGGCCGCCAACGACTACATGGTCGTCGAGCATTTCGACCGCGACTGGCAGCCGCTGCGCGAGTACAACCACGACAACCCGGCCGATGGGTTTCGTCCCTACGGCACCACCCCTGGCCATGGTTTCGAATGGGCGCGGCTGTTGTTGCACCTCGAGGCCGCACGCGTGCAGATCGGCATGCTGACGCCGGGCTGGCTGGCCCAGGACGCTCAGAAACTGTTCGACCAGAACTGCCGCCATGGCTGGAACGTCGACGGTGCCCCGGGCATCGTTTACACGCTGGACTGGGACAATCGCGCCGTGGTTCGCCATCGCCTGCACTGGGTGCATGCCGAAGCGGCAGCGGCGGCCAGTGCCTTGCTCAAACGTACCGACGAGGCTCGATACGAAGCGTGGTACCGGCGCTTCTGGGAATTTTGTGACAAACATTTCATCGATCGCTGCAACGGCAGCTGGCATCACGAGCTCGACCCGCAGAACCGCCCCAGCGCCGACATCTGGCCGGGCAAGCCGGACCTTTATCATGCCTGGCAAGCGGTGTTGATCCCTCGTCTGCCGTTGGCCCCGAGCATGGCGTCAGCCTTGGCGCGGTTGTCCGATCCTGCACCTGTGTAACCATGTCGTGACATATCCACGTCCCTTCGTTACCTGCGAAGGGATAACCCCTGATTAGAATCCATGCAGCGCAAGCACCAGACTTGCATGCATAACAACAAGAAAGGTACTTCTAGATGAATGCGATTTCTCGCCTCGCTACTGTCATTTCTCTTGCTTCCTTGCTTCCCGTCGCAGCATTCCCTGTCAGCGCCCTGGCCGCCGAATCGAAAGGTTCCGTGGAAGTCGTCCACTGGTGGACGTCGGGCGGTGAAAAAGCCGCGGTCGATGTGCTCAAGGCTCAAGTAGAAAAAGACGGTTTTACCTGGAAGGACGGTGCCGTCGCTGGCGGTGGCGGTTCTACCGCCATGACCGTGCTCAAGAGCCGCGCCGTGGCCGGCAACCCACCGGGCGTTGCCCAGATCAAGGGCCCGGACATCCAGGAATGGGCGACCACCGGCCTGCTCGACACCGACGTCCTCAAGGACGTTTCCAAGGCAGAAAAGTGGGACAGCCTGCTCGACAAGAAAGTCTCCGATACCGTGAAGTACGAAGGTGACTACGTAGCCGTGCCGGTGAACATCCACCGCGTCAACTGGCTGTGGATCAACCCGGAAGTCTTCAAGAAAGCCGGTATCACCAAGAATCCAACCACCCTCGAAGAATTCTACGCCGCCGGCGACAAACTCAAGGCCGCGGGCTTCATCCCCCTGGCCCACGGTGGCCAGCCTTGGCAGGACAGCACCGTGTTCGAAGCGGTGGTGCTCTCGGTCATGGGCGCTGATGGCTACAAGAAAGCACTGGTCGACCTGGACAACAAAGCGTTGACCGGCCCGGAAATGGTCAAGGCGCTGACCGAGCTAAAGAAAGTCGCGACCTACATGGACGCCGATGGCAAGGGCCAGGACTGGAACCTGGAAGCGGCCAAGGTCATCAATGGCAAGGCCGGCATGCAGATCATGGGTGACTGGGCCAAGAGCGAGTGGACCGCCGCCAAGAAAGTCGCCGGCAAGGACTACGAGTGCGTAGCGTTCCCGGGTACCGAGAAGGCCTTCACCTACAACATCGACTCCCTGGCGGTGTTCAAGCAGAAGGATGCAGGCACTGCGGCGGGCCAGCAGGACATCGCCAAGGTCGTGCTGGGTGAGAACTTCCAGAAAGTCTTCAGCATCAACAAGGGTTCGATCCCGGTGCGTAACGACATGCTGGCCGACATGGGCAAGTACGGTTTCGACTCCTGCGCCCAGACCGCCGCCAAGGACTTCCTGGCGGACGCCAAGAACGGCGGCCTGCAACCGAGCATGGCGCACAACATGGCGACCACGCTGGCCGTGCAAGGCGCGTTCTTTGACGTCGTGACCAACTACATCAACGACCCGAAAGCCGACCCGGCCGACGCCGCCAAGAAACTTGGCGCAGCGGTTCAGTCTGCGAAGTAATTAGCGCCGCGGTCCCTTGTGGGAGCGAGCTTTGTGGTGAGGGGATTTAGCGAAACGTCGCACCCCCCCGATGGGTCGCGCAGCGGCCCCAAAAAATTGTCATGGCGGAGTAACAGAAACACCGCATGCAATGGCTTTGCGACTGCTTCGCAGTCGATCGGGGATAAATCCCCTCGCCACAGAGTTCGCTCCCACAGAGGGAGGCCCTTGTAACCTGGTTTTTGGATTTTCCCCATGAGTTCTGTTGCTGTGTTCAGCAAGGCCTCGCCGTTCGATGCATTGCAGCGCTGGCTACCAAAACTGGTGCTGGCGCCGAGCATGTTCATCGTCCTGGTGGGCTTTTATGGCTACATCCTGTGGACGTTCGTCCTGTCGTTCACGACGTCGACTTTCCTGCCTACCTATAAATGGGCGGGCCTGGCTCAGTATGCGCGGCTGTGGGACAACGACCGCTGGTGGGTGGCCAGCAAGAACCTCGCGGTGTTCGGCGGGATGTTCATCGGCATCACCCTGGTCATCGGCGTGCTGCTGGCGGTGTTTCTCGACCAACGTATTCGCCGCGAAGGTTTCATCCGCACCATTTACCTGTACCCAATGGCGCTCTCGATGATCGTTACCGGTACCGCTTGGAAGTGGCTGCTCAACCCGGGCATGGGCCTGGACAAATTGTTGCGTGACTGGGGTTGGGAAGGCTTCCGCCTGGACTGGCTGATCGACCCCGATCGCGTGGTGTATTGCCTAGTGATCGCTGCCGTTTGGCAGGCCTCGGGTTTCATCATGGCGATGTTCCTGGCCGGCCTGCGAGGCGTGGACCAGTCGATCATCCGCGCCGCGCAGATCGATGGCGCGAGCATGCCGCGCATCTACTGGAAAGTCGTACTGCCGAGCCTGCGTCCAGTGTTCTTCAGCGCCGTGATGATCCTGGCGCACATTGCGATCAAGAGCTTCGACCTGGTGGCGGCCATGACGGCCGGTGGTCCGGGCTACTCCTCCGACCTGCCTGCCATGTTCATGTATTCGTTCACCTTCAGTCGCGGCCAGATGGGCATGGGCTCGGCCAGTGCAATCCTGATGCTCGGTGCGATCCTCGCGATCATCGTGCCTTACTTGTATTCCGAGCTGAGGGCCAAGCGTCATGACTAGTCTCGCTGCGAAACCTTCCATCAGCCGCATCGCGATCTATGCGGTGCTGATTGTTGCGGTACTGCTTTACCTGGTGCCGTTGGTGGTCATGCTGTTGACCAGCTTCAAGACGCCGGAAGACATCAGCACCGGCAACCTGTTGAGCTGGCCGACCGTGGTCAGCGGCATCGGCTGGGTCAAGGCCTGGGCGACGGTCAACGGTTACTTCTGGAACTCGATCAAGATCACCGTGCCGGCCGTACTGATTTCCACGGCCATCGGTGCACTGAACGGTTATGTGCTGTCGATGTGGCGCTTCCGTGGCTCGCAGTTGTTCTTCGGCCTGCTGCTGTTCGGTTGCTTCCTGCCGTTCCAGACCGTGCTGCTGCCGGCCTCGTTCACCCTCGGCAAGATGGGCCTGGCCAGCACCACCACTGGCCTGGTGTTTGTCCACGTCGTCTACGGCCTGGCGTTCACCACGCTGTTCTTCCGTAACTACTACGTGAGTATTCCCGACGCGCTGGTGAAGGCGGCGCGCCTCGATGGCGCCGGGTTCTTCACGATCTTCCGGCGGATCATCCTGCCGATGTCGACGCCGATCATCATGGTCTGCCTCATCTGGCAGTTCACGCAGATCTGGAATGACTTCCTGTTCGGCGTGGTGTTCTCCAGCGGTGACTCCCAGCCCATCACGGTGGCGCTGAACAACCTGGTCAACACCAGCACCGGGGCCAAGGAATATAACGTGGACATGGCGGCGGCGATGATCGCCGGGCTGCCGACCCTGCTGGTCTATGTGATCGCAGGCAAGTATTTCGTGCGCGGCCTCACGGCTGGCGCGGTCAAGGGGTAATCATGGCTACGCTTGAACTTCGCAATGTAAACAAGACCTACGGCGCGGGCCTGCCCGACACCTTGAAAGACATCCAGCTGTCGATCAAAGAAGGCGAATTCCTGATCCTGGTCGGTCCTTCGGGCTGCGGCAAATCGACTCTGATGAATTGCATCGCCGGCCTCGAGACCATCACCGGCGGCGCGATCATGATCGGCGACCAGGATGTCAGCGGCATGAGCCCGAAGGATCGCGACATCGCCATGGTGTTCCAGTCCTACGCGCTGTACCCGACCATGAGCGTGCGCGAGAACATCGAGTTCGGCCTGAAGATTCGCAAGATGAAACAGGCGGACATCAATGAGGAAGTGGCGCGGGTCGCCAAGCTGTTGCAGATCGAGCACCTGCTCAACCGCAAGCCTGGCCAGCTCTCCGGTGGCCAGCAACAGCGCGTTGCGATGGGCCGGGCCCTGGCGCGGCGGCCGAAGATCTACCTGTTCGACGAACCGTTGTCCAACCTCGACGCCAAGCTGCGGGTCGAGATGCGCACCGAAATGAAACTGATGCACCAGCGCCTGAAGACCACCACGGTCTACGTCACCCACGACCAGATCGAAGCCATGACCCTGGGCGACAAAGTGGCGGTGATGAAGGACGGGATCATCCAACAGTTCGGCACGCCGAAGGACATCTACAACAACCCGGCGAACCTGTTCGTGGCGAGCTTCATCGGTTCGCCGCCAATGAACTTCATCCCGCTGCGCCTGCAACGCAAGGACGGCCGCCTGCTGGCCTTGCTCGACAGCGGACAGGCCCGTTGCGAGTTGCCGCTGGGCATGCAGGACGCCGGCCTGGAAGATCGCGAAGTGATCCTTGGCTTGCGCCCGGAGCAGATCGTGCTGGCCGGCAACGAGCCGAACGGCATGCCAACCATTCGCGCCGAAGTGCAGGTCACCGAACCCACCGGGCCAGACACCCTGGTGTTCGTCAATCTCAACGACACCAAGGTCTGCTGCCGCCTGGCGCCAGACGTGGCGCCGCAGCCGGGAGAGACCCTGACGTTGCAATTCGACCCAGCGAAAGTGCTGCTGTTCGACGCCAAGTCCGGCGAACGCCTGGGCGTGGCTGCGCAGCCGCGGGCCGAAGACCGACCTGCCAACGTGGCGCAGTTCAAAGGCCGGTGATGAACAAGTGTGGGAGCGAGCTTGCTCGCGATGGCGGTACATCAGTTGCGGCTGAAGTGAATGACACACCGCTATCGCGAGCAAGCTCGCTCCCACAGAAAAAGGAGTATGCGACGGGTGGGGACATCCGTCGCAATCGTTGTAAACCGCGTTAGATAAAAACAGTTAATAACAATAAAGACGAGGATGTAGGGATGAAGAAGAAGAACAATGCCCAGCTTATCTGCCAGTTGTCAGCCGTTGCGGCGATGATGCTGGCCGGTAGCGCACACGCTGCCGACGCGTTCAGCGCCGATTCGCAGTGGATGACGGGCGACTGGGGCGGTGAACGGACCAAGCTGATCGAGCAGGGTATCGACATCAAGGCCGATTTCGTCGGTGAGATGGGTGCCAACCTCCACGGCGGCTACAACGATGACAAGACTGCGCGTTGGTCCCAGCAGTTTGGCCTGGGTGTCGCGCTCGACCTGGAAAAACTGGCGGGCTGGAACGATACCGAAGCCAAGATCCAGTTCACTCGCCGGGATGGTCGCAACATTTCCAACGACCGTATCGGTGACCCGCGTGCCGGCACGCTCAGTTCGTCCCAGGAAGTCTGGGGTCGCGGCCAAACCACGCGTCTGACGCAGTTGTGGATCAAGCAGAAGTACTTTGACAGCAAGCTGGACGTCAAGGCCGGTTACTACGGCGTGGGCGAGGATTTCAACACTTTCCCTTGCGACTTCCAGAACCTGGCCTTCTGCGGTTCCCAAGCGGGTAACTGGGCCACCGGCATCTGGTACAACTGGCCAATCATGCAGGCAGCGATTCGGTTCAAGTACAACATCACCCCTGAGCTCTACGCGCAAATCGGTGCGTACAACCAGAACCCTTCGCAACTGGAAAACAACAACCGTTACAAGCTCAGCGGCAGCGGGACCGAGGGTACGCTGATTCCGGTCGAGTTGGTCTGGTCGCCCAAGCTCAACAACCTGCCTGGCGAATACCGTGTCGGTTACTACAAGAGCACGGCCAAGGCCGATGACGTCCGCGAGGACGACAACGGCAACGACGCCGCAACCACCGGCAGCGCCTATCGCAGCCACAGCAGCAAGGACGGCTACTGGTTCGTCATGCAACAGCAGCTCACCACCCACAATGGTGACGCTTCGCGCGGCTTGAACATCGCGGCCAACGCCACCTTCCACGACAAGGACACCAACATCGTCGACAACTACCAGTCGCTGATGTTCGTGTACAAGGGCCCATTCGATGCGCGTCCAAAGGATGACGTGGGTATCGGCTTCGCCCGTATCCATGTCAACGAAGACGTGAAGAAGAACGCCGATCTGACCAACGTAGCCAATGGCGTGACCGATTACGACGATCCGCTGTTTTCGCCGTTGCGCAGCACCGAGTACAACTACGAAATCAACTACGGCTTCCACGTCACCAACTGGCTGACCGTGCGTCCGAACCTGCAATACGTCACTCACCCGGGCGGTGTTGACGAGGTGGACAACGCGCTGGTGGCCGGCCTGAAAATCCAGTCGGTGTTCTGACGCTGTTGCGATAAGCTCTCCTCTATGTGCGCATATTTGCGGACGGCCAAGGCTGTCCGCTTTTTTTTGCGGAGCGATCAATTGTTTGGTTGGGGGCCGAACCTGTGGCGAGGGGATTTATCCCCGCTGGGCTGCGGAGCAGTCCTCAGCTGGCCAACTCGGTGCGTCAGGCAGATTATCTGCAACCTGTTTTGGGGCTGCTCCGCACCCCAGCGGGGATAAATCCCCGCGCCACCAAAACTGTCGCATCAATTGAGAGTTCAGTGATTCCCAGGACTACAGCCCATGCATGAGCATCCGCTACAACGCTTTTTCAGATCCTTGCGCGAGCGTCCGGTGTTTGCGTGGGAGCGCTATCAGCAGCGCGACGTCTTGGTTATTGACCATCCGTTGTGCCAAGCGGTTTTCAGTCGCCAGGGTGCGCAGTTGTTGCACTTCCAGCCGCGAGGCCAGAAACCTTGGCTGTGGTGCGCGGCCAAGTGGCCCCAGGTCGGCGCGATACGCGGCGGGGTACCGGTGTGTTGGCCTTGGTATGGCCGCCATCCGAGCGAAAATGCCTGGCCGTCTCATGGTTGGGCGCGGCTGATCGATTGGAAGTTGCTCGACAGCGCCAGCGACGACGATGGCGTGCATCTGCATTGGCAATTGCAGCTGTGCGACTGGCAAGTGGACCTGCATGCCGACTTGGGCGACCGCATGGAATTGCGCTTGAGTACCGAGCATCAAGACAGCCTGCCTTGCCAATTGAGCCAGGCCTTGCATGCCTATTGGCGCATTGGTGACGTTGGCGAGGTAGCGCTGTCTGGGCTCGAAGGCGCGCAAGGTTACGACCAGTTGAACCGTGCGGTTTGCCGGCAGGAAGGCGAGTTGCGGGTCGAGGGCGGCTGTCAGCGAGTGTTTCAGCATGAAGGCGAGTTGCAGCTCAAGGATCACGCCTGGCAGCGGGAATTGTGCATCGACACCGGTGAAAGCGCCGACACGGTGGTGTGGCATCCCGGTACACGGCCGTTGCTGGGCGTGAGCTGGGATGAGGTCAACGAGTTCGTTTGCGTCGAAGCGGCCAGTGGCGGCACCGACAGCCTGAGCCTGGCGCCCGGGGAGCGGGCGCATTTGAGTTTGCAGGCGCGGGTAGGGGCTTAGCTCTGGATCTACGGTGTGGCGGCTGCCGTCATCGCGAGCGAGCTCGCTCCCACACAGGTTCTCTGGCGTTCACAAAACCCCCGTGGGAGCGAGCTTGCTCGCGATGACGACCTATCAGGCACCAAAAGTTCCGGACCGAATCAGTTGAACTCATCCCCAACCGGATACCGGCTGGCATTGAGGCTTTCCTTGATCTTGCGCAGGTGCGGCTGGAAGTCCACCCCGCGGCGCAGGGTCATGCCGGTGGCGAGCACGTCCAGTACGGTGAGCTGGATGATCCGCGAAGTCATCGGCATGTAGATATCGGTGTCTTCGGGCAGCGGAATATTGAGGCTCAAGGTGCTGGCCTTGGCCAGTGGCGAGCCTTCAGCGGTCAGGCCGAGTACCGATGCGCCGTTTTCCCGGGCGATACGCGCGACTTCCACCAGTTCGCGGGTACGACCGGTGTAGGAAATGATCACGAACAACTCACCGGTATGGGCCACCGAGGCGATCATGCGTTGCATCAGCACGTCGGCGTGGGCGGTCACTGCCAGGTTGAACCGGAAAAACTTGTGCTGGGCATCCAGCGCCACCGGAGCCGAGGCGCCGAGGCCGAAGAAGTGGATCTGCCGGGCCTGGATCAGCAGGTCGACCGCGCGGCTGATCAAATTTGGATCAAGGGCCTGGCAGGCACTGTCCAATGAGGCAATGGCGCTGCCAAAGATTTTCTGGGTGTAGGCTTCAGGGTTGTCGTCGGCTTCCACTGCGCGGCTGACATAAGCCGCGCCGCTGGCCAGGCTTTGGGCCAGTTGCAGCTTGAGTTCCGGGTAACCGCTCACGCCGAACGAGCGGCAAAAGCGGTTGACGGTCGGTTCGCTGACCGAGGCCGCCTGGGCGAGGGCGGCAATGCTGAAGCGGGTAGCCTGCTGTGGGTTGAGCAGGATCACCTCGGCCACCTTGCGTTCGGCCTTGTTCAGGTCTTCCAGGCGACTCTGGATCTGCTCCAGTAGATTTCGCACGCGGTCCATACAGGATTCCTAGAGAGACGGGTCTTTGATACGACCCTTTGCGGTGGCCTATCCTACTGATGGCTCCGACGGACCACCACTCGGAATCGGTATTTTCGGAAAATGTTGTGGTTATTACTACATTTTTCCTTGAGTGATGCCTTGAAAAAAGGTATTTGTAGCTTAACTTGATAAAAGAACAAACATCATGCATTCGATTACGGTTGAACCGTGTACTTTTGCCTTGTTCGGCGCGTTGGGCGACCTGGCGCTACGCAAGCTGTTTCCTGCCCTTTACCAGCTCGATGGCGCCGGCTTGTTGCACGAAGACACGCGGATCCTGGCGCTGGCCCGTGAACCGGGCAGCGAACAACAGCATCTGGCGTTCATCACCACCGAACTGCGGCGTTACGTCGGTGATAAAGACCTCGACGAATCCGTGATCGAACGCTTCCTGGCGCGGCTGACGTACCTGCACGTGGATTTTCTCAAGGCGGACGATTACGTCGCGCTTGCCGAGCAGGTCGGGCTGACGCAGCAACAAGTCATTGCCTATTTCGCCACGCCGGCGGCGGTCTACGGCCCGATTTGCGAGAACCTGGCGAAAGTCGGCCTCAGCGAAAACACCCGTGTGGTGCTGGAAAAGCCCATCGGTTCGGACCTCGAATCGTCGCGCAAGGTGAACGACGCCGTGGCGCAGTTCTTTCCGGAGAACCGCACTTACCGCATCGACCATTATCTGGGCAAGGAAACGGTACAGAACCTGATCGCGCTGCGGTTCGCCAACAGCCTGTTCGAAACCCAGTGGAACCAGAATTACATCTCCCACGTGGAAATCACCGTGGCCGAGAAGGTCGGGATCGAAGGGCGCTGGGGCTATTTCGACAAGGCCGGCCAACTGCGGGACATGATCCAGAACCACCTGCTGCAGCTGTTGTGCCTGATCGCCATGGACCCTCCGGCGGACCTTTCCGCCGACAGCATCCGTGACGAGAAGGTCAAGGTGCTCAAGGCCTTGGCGCCGATCAGTCCGGAAGGCCTGACCACCCAGGTGGTGCGTGGCCAGTACATCGCCGGCCACAGCGAAGGCAAGGCGGTGCCCGGCTACCTCGAAGAGCCGAATTCCAATACCCAGAGCGACACCGAGACCTTCGTTGCCCTGCGCGCCGATATCCGCAACTGGCGCTGGGCCGGGGTGCCGTTCTACCTGCGCACCGGCAAGCGCATGCCGCAGAAGCTGTCGCAGATCGTAATTCACTTCAAGGAACCGTCCCACTACATCTTCGCCCCCGAGCAGCGCTTGCAGATCAGCAACAAACTGATCATCCGCCTGCAACCGGACGAAGGGATTTCCTTGCGGGTAATGACCAAGGAGCAGGGCCTGGACAAGGGCATGCAGTTGCGCAGCGGTCCGCTGCAGCTCAACTTTTCCGACACCTACCGCAGCGCACGGATCCCCGATGCCTACGAGCGGTTGTTGCTGGAAGTCATGAACGGCAATCAGAACCTGTTTGTTCGTAAAGATGAAATCGAAGCCGCGTGGACGTGGTGTGACCAGTTGATCGCCGGCTGGAAGAAGTCTGGCGATGCGCCCAAGCCTTATGCCGCTGGGTCATGGGGGCCGATGAGCTCCATTGCACTGATCACGCGGGATGGGAGGTCATGGTATGGCGATATCTGAATTGAAACTGCCTCAGGGTGTCACTGCCCTGGAGTTCAAGAGCCCGGTGGTGCTGGCGGAAAAACTGGCGGTGAACGTGGCGGAGCAATTGCGCGCCGCGATCGATGCCAAAGGCGCGGCGACCTTGGTGGTGTCCGGCGGTCGTAGCCCGGTGGCGTTTTTCCAGCATCTGGCCAAGCAGGCGCTGGACTGGTCGAACGTGGTGGTGAGCCTGGCCGATGAGCGCTGGGTGCCGGTTGAACATGCCGACAGCAACGCCGGCCTGCTCAAGCGTTATCTGCTTCAAGGGGCTGCGGCCAAGGCCCAGTTCCTGAGCCTCTACAGCGCCAGCGCCAATCTGGAAGCCGCCGCCGAGCAGGCGGATCGCCTGCTTGCCGAGCTGCCGCCGATCGACGTGCTGATATTGGGCATGGGCGATGACGGGCATACCGCGTCGCTGTTTCCCGACAGCCCGAATCTGGCCGAGGCCCTGGATAACAATGGTGCTCGCCGCTGCTGGCCGATGCTCGCGCCGACGGTCCCACACCAACGTCTGACCATGAGCCGCGCCTTGCTGGCGTCGGCCAGGCACAAAGTGCTGTCTATTTCCGGTCAATCGAAACTGACCACCCTGAATGCCGCGGTGTCTGGTGACGATGTCGCCGAGATGCCGATCCGCGCATTTCTGCAACCTACGTTAGAGATTTACTGGTGCCCATGAACCAAGGATCAGCCGCTATGACAAACCCATCCCCGACCGTTTCCATGGCGGACAAAGTGACGCTGATCGACAGCCTCTGCGCCAAGGCGCGGATCCTGCCGGTGATTACCATCGCGCGTGAACAGGACATCCTGCCGCTGGCCGATGCCCTGGCCGCCGGTGGCCTGACGGCACTGGAAGTGACCTTGCGCTCGCAATACGGGCTCAAGGCCATTCAGGTCCTTCGCGAGCAGCGCCCAGAGCTGGTGACCGGTGCCGGCACGGTGCTCGATCGCCACATGCTGGCCGCCGCCGAGGCTGCCGGTTCGCAATTCATCGTGACGCCGGGTATCACTCGGGATCTGTTGGAAGCCAGCGTCCAGAGTCCGATTCCGTTGCTGCCGGGGATCAGCAATGCCTCGGGCATCATGGAAGGTTATGGCCTGGGCTATCGCCGCTTCAAGTTGTTCCCTGCGGAAGTCAGCGGTGGCGTTGCTGCCATCAAGGCATTGGGCGGGCCGTTCGGCGAAGTGAAATTCTGTCCGACCGGCGGCGTGAGCCCGGCCAATATCAAAAGCTACATGGCGTTGAAAAACGTGATGTGCGTAGGCGGGAGCTGGATGCTCGATCCGGAGTGGATCAAGAACGGCGACTGGGCCCGCATCCAGGAATGCACCGCCGAGGCATTGGCGCTGCTGGACTGATCGTCCTACCGAACTTCGTTGTGTGTTCTACGGCTTTACGGTGCGCTTGGTCGGCGCACCGTTTTTTTTTGCCTGTTTTTTGGCTGCAGATCCCCGTGGCCAGGGACCAAGCGCCCTCGCCACGGGTTACGTACTGTTCAGGTTGATCAGTGCCGCAGTCAACCGCTCCATATCCCGCGCCAAGGTAATCAACCCCGGCGTAATGCGGATGCAGAGGCCGACGCTGGTCTTGCGCACCACGGTAAAGATCCCATATTCCTTGAGCAGTCGGTCGGCCATCACCTGTTGATCAGGCTGGTTGGTGAATCGCATGGACGTGATACCGCAATAGAGGCGTCGGTCGTCTGGGGTCATGACCTCGATGCCGGGCACATCGCGCACCGCGCTCACCCACAGGTCCCGTAGATAACAGAGCCGAGCACCCTTGGCCGGTGCTCCGCCCAGGGCACGGTGCTCTTCGAATACCAGGGGCAGCGTCAGCAGGGCCGGGATGTTGGGCGTGCTGTGGGGCGTGCGCGAGCGTATATCGGTGGTGGGGTAGTGGCCTTCGTCCATGTCCGGGTCGATGTCGGCCAGCCGGTGTGGAGCGATATAGAGAAAGCCCAGGGCCAGAGGGCCGCCAAGCCATTTCTGCAAGTTGAACCCGGCAAATTGAATGCCGAGCTTATTGAGATTGAAATCGATCTGCCCCAGGGCGTGGGCGCCGTCGAGAATGATATCGACGTCGAACTCCCGTGCCGTCTCGGCTATCGCCTGGACCGGCATCACCAGGCCGGTCAGGTGGTTAACGTAGGTCAGCGCCATCAGCTTCAGGCGCGGATAACGAATGAAGGCTTCTCGATACGTGCCCACCAGGCTGTCGAAACTGGCGGGGTGCGGATGGACCAGCTCGATGACCTCGGCGCCACGCTGGCGGGCGAGCCAGCGCATCGCGCTTTTGACCGACTCGTACTCCACGTCGCTGATCAGAACTTGGTCGCCAGGCTTGAGCTGGTTGTAATTGCGGATCAGCGTCTGCAAGGCGTCAACCGCGTTGGTGGCCAACGCCACGGTGGACGCTGGGGCGTGGATGAGCTGCGCCACCTCTCGGCGAATCACTTCGCAATGCTCCAGGTCGAACTGTTGGCGCACGTAGACCGAATTGCCGCGGTTCACCCAGTCGATATTGCGTTGGTACTCCGCGACCACCGTACGGGACATCCGGCCAAAGTAGCCGTTTTCAAGGTTGAGCGGACCATTGACGTCGACATCGTAACGACCGACAAAGGTTTCCCAGAAGGCTTCGTCGTGGGCACGCAGCGTATTTTCGGGCATCGCAGAGCTCAGTCAGTCAATGGCAGGGGTCAATGGCGAGGTTTAGGCAAGCCATGTTTAGCCCGCAGCGGATCCAGGAGGTCAGACAGACCGTTGTGGTCGATTTCCTGCATCAATGCCAGCAACCCGCCCAATTCGCCGTGGGGGAAGCCCTCCCGCGCGAACCAATTCAGGTATTGGCCTGGCAGGTCGGCAAGAATTCTGCCCTTGTATTTGCCGAAGGGCATCTGGCGGGTGACCAGCAGCTCAAGCTTTTCTGGATTCATAGGGCGGCTGTCTTGTTGAAAGTCCTAGGCAAAATACAGGCATTCTGCATGCAGGCCAAATGACAGATCATGCAAATAACGCGGATACAGATTTCGCCTGTGTTCATAACATATTGATTTAAATGGATTTTAATTTGAGCTGAAGGCTGGCATGGCCGATGCAATATCCCTTGCAGGTTTTTATTCACCAAGCAAAGGAACTGAAAAATGACTGACATCAACAAAGAATCCATCTCTGTCTTGAACGACCTGATCGAGACTAGCAAGGATGGCCAGGAAGGATTCAAGACCTGCGCTGAAGACATCAAGCACCCTGAGCTCAAGGCGCTGTTCGTCAAGCGCGCCGCCGATTGCGCCACCGCTGCGGCTGAGCTGCAAGCCGCCGTGCGTTCCCTGGGTGGCGATCCGGAAACTTCTACCAGCGTTGCCGGTGACCTGCACCGCCGTTGGGTCGACGTAAAATCCATGTTCACCGGCAAGGACGAAGAGGCTGTGCTGAACGAAGCCGAACGCGGCGAAGACCACGCGCTGAAGGCTTATAAGGAAGCCATCGAGAAGATCAACAAACACAACCTGGTGGGCATTCGTGACCTCGTGGAGCGTCAGTACCACGGTGTGCAACGCAACCATGACCAGGTCAAGGCTCTGCGCAACCAGGCGCGCGCCAGCTAACATCCGCGTGTGAAGAAAAAACGCCAGCTTGCCTGGCGTTTTTTTATGGGAGCGATCCGGGCAGTAAGACTTTTCGGCACCAATTCGCAAGAGTGTTTGTCAGAACGCTCAACAATCAACTCTGGACGTGAATAGATAGCTCCCTAATAATTGCGCCGCCCCTCTCACGATCTATCGTTACATCATCTCAAGAAGAGTTTTGCGCGTGCCCATCACCTTTCAGGCTCTGTTCGCCCCTGATCGTCTCGCTGTGCAGTTCGCCATCAAGACTGTGCTCGGTGGCGGCCTGGCGTTGTGGCTGGCGTTGCGCTGGGGATTGGAGCAGCCATCGTGGGCGCTGATGACCGCGTTTATCGTTGCCCAGCCGTTGTCTGGGATGGTGGTGCAGAAGGGCCTGGCACGCTTGGTCGGGACTCTGGTGGGGACAATCATGTCGGTGGTGTTCATGGGCCTGTTCGCCCAGGCGCCCTGGTTGTTCCTGCTGGCGCTGGCGTTGTGGTTGGGCGTGTGCACGGCCTGTTCGACGCTCTTGCGCAGCGCGTGGTCGTATTCGTTCGTGCTGGCTGGCTACACCGTGGCGATCATTGCCTTGCCGGCCATCGCCCATCCGCTTGGAGTGTTCGACCAGGCGGTGGCGCGTTGCACCGAGATCAGCCTGGGCATCACCTGCGCCACCGTGACCAGCGCCTTGCTCTGGCCGTTGCGGGTTGAACGGCAATTGGCGGATCAGGCACGTGCTGCCTGGCAAAGTGGCATGCAGGCGGCGCGCGCCACATTGGCCGGCGATGCCCAGGCGCGCAAAGGTCTGTTGGAAATCCTCGGCAAAATCGTCGCGGTAGACGCCCAGCGCGAACATGCCTGGTTCGAAGGCCGCCTGGGCCGCCAGCGTGCCCGGGCCATCAGTGGCTTGAGCCAGAAACTGTTGATGCTGCTGCGCATTTCGCGCTCGGTACGCCGACAATGGAACCAGCTCGACCCTCAAGAAGCCCAAGCGCTGCAGCCGTGGATGAGCGAGGTGCAGCAAGCCCTCGACGCCGACCGCACGACATTGCAGGCACTGCGGCCGCGGGTATCGGATGCGTCTCACGAAGCACGGTTCAGCTCGGCGCAAAGTTATTGCCTGGCACGTTTCGCTTTGTTGCTCGACACCGCCCTGGCGGCCTGCGCTGCGCTGTCGGCGGTGCAAGAGGGCAGGGCGGCGGCCGATCCGCCACGCACCCTGGCGCCCCATCGGGACCTGTCCCTGGCGATGGTGTTTGGAGCCCGCAGCGCCCTGGCGTTTCTGGTAGTGGCGTGTTTCTGGCTGGCCACTGCCTGGCCTGCCGCCTCGGGCGCGCTGTTGCTGACGTGTGTGGTGTGCAGCCTGTTCGCCAGCCGCGAAAATGGCGCGCAGATCGGCATGAGTTTCTTGCGAGGCATTCTCCTGGCGGTACCGACCGCGTTTGTAATCGGTGAAATCCTGCTGCCCCAATGGAGCAGCTTTGCGATGCTCTGCATGGCCATGGGCGTACCTCTGTTCCTGGGGGCGCTGGGCATGGCCAAGCCGCCGCTCTACGCGACCGCCACCTCGTTCTGCCTGCACTTCGTGGTGTTGGTATCGCCGCTTAACGCCATGAAGTACGACGTTGCGACATTTTTCAACAATGCCCAGGCCATGATGATCGGTGTCGGCGCGGCCGTGCTGGCATTCAATCTGTTGATTCTGCGCAACCCGGCCTGGCACAGCCGTCGGTTGCTGGCGGCAACGCTCGATGACCTGGTGCGCTTGACCCATCGCAATCTGCGCGGCGCCGAGAGCTGGTTCGGCGGGCGCATGGCCGATCGTTTGCTGCAACTGGCGCGGCACTATCCGGAGCTGCCGGTGCCGGCGCGCAGTCGTTGGGACGATGGTTTGCTGGGCCTGGACGTCGGGGACGAATTGCTCCATCTGCGCTTGAGCCTGGCCGTCGCCCAAGTCCCGGACAGTCCAGCCCAACGCCGATATTTCGAAACGTTGGAGCAGGTGCTGGAGCACGGCCCGGCGGGCGGGCAGGCCGACGCACTGGCCCAGGCGAGCGACGATTATCTGGCAGCGCTTTCAAAGCAACCGCCAAGCGACGCGCTGAAGCTGGCCCAGGGCGCGGTGGTGCAATTGCAGAACAGCTGGCGCGCCTGGTGCCGCCAGCACGAATCTTCAGAAGGGAAACATAGCCATGGGCTTGCATGAATGGTCGATCGGCGGGGTGCTGCTCAGCCCGTTTTTGATTTATGTCGTGCTGGCCTTGTTGGTCACCGGAGCCTTGCGACTGCTGCTCAGTCTCGTGCCGGCAGGGCGCTGGATCTGGCATGAAGCGCTGTTCGACTGCGCTCTGTATGTCTGTGTTTTGACTGTCATTACCCTGGTCCTCGGACCGTCATGAGGAGTTGAACATGCGTACTTCCGTACGTGTCGCCGTCACGTTGAGCGTGGTGGCCCTGGCGATCTTCGCCGGTTTTCATTTGTGGCAGTACTACATGCTCACGCCCTGGACCCGGGACGCGCGGATCCGTGCCGACGTGGTGGTGATCGCCCCAGACGTCTCGGGTTGGGTGCGCGAGCTCAGGGCCGTGGACAACCAGCACGTCAAGGCGGGGGATTTGTTGCTGAGTATCGATCGCGAGCGTTTCGAGGCCGCGGTGGAGAAGGCCCGCGCGGTAGTGCAGACCCGCCAGCAGCAGTTGAGCCTGCGCGAACACGAAGCCAGCCGTCGAGCGGCCCTGGGACCCCAGGCCATCAGCGCCGAATTGCGCGAGAACGCCCAGATCAATGCCGGCATCGCCCGTGGCGAGCTACGCGAGGCCCAGGCCGAGGCCAAGGTCGCCGAGCTGAACCTGGCTCGCAGCCAGGTCCTGGCCCCACGCAGCGGCCACGTCACCAACCTGCGCCTAGCCGAAGGCAATTATGTGAACGCCGGGCAACCGGTCATGGCGTTGGTCGATGATTCGACGTTCTACGTGCAAGCTTACTTCGAGGAAACCAAGTTGCCGCGGATTCGCGTCGGCGATCCGGTCAAGGTCTGGTTGATGAGCGCCGGCCATGCGCTGGACGGCCATGTGGAAAGCATCAGTCGAGGCATCACCGACCGCAACACCAACCCCGATGCGCAACTGCTGGCAGAGGTCGAGCCGACCTTCAACTGGGTGCGTCTGGCCCAGCGGATCCCGGTGCGGATCAAGCTGGACAAGGTGCCGGAAGGGGTGAGCCTGAGTGCCGGGATGACAGCGAGTGTGCAGGTGCAGGACGAACAGCGATAGCCGCTGCGCCACGCACCCGTGGCGAGGGAGCTTGCTCCCGCTCGGCTGCGAAGCAGTCGCAAAACGAACGTTGCGTTGTTCAGGTTGGACGCGCAAGCCTTTTCCAAGGGGCGCTTCGCACCCCAGCGGGAGCAAGCTCCCTCGCCACGGGAGTGTCGAGTCGCATCAGCCGATGCTGATTGCCGGCAACTCGGGCAAGGTCACGGTCTGCTGCTTGCGCGGCGCCAGGATCTCCGCTTCGCCGTCCACCACCAACTCATCGCGCTGGTTGAACACGCGCGTGGCGATACGCACGCGGAATTTCGGCAGCTTTTCCAGGATCTCCAGGCGCACGGTCAGAGTATCGCCAATCTTCACCGGCTTCTGGAAACTCATCTGCTGACCGATATAGATGGTCCCCGGCCCAGGCAACTCACAGGCCACTGCCGCGCTGATCAGCGCACCGCTGAACATGCCGTGGGCGATGCGTTCCTTGAACATGCTGGCGGCGGCGAATTCGGCGTCCAGGTGTACCGGGTTGTGATCGCCGGACATGGCGGCGAACAGCTGGATGTCGCGCTCTTCGACGGTCTTGCTGTAGCTGGCGGTCTGGCCGACTTCGAGGGCTTCGTAAGGGATGTTGGTAACCTGGGTCATGTCTGGATCCTGTGACGTGTAGAGAAAAAACGCTGCAAACCTACTCGCTGCGTGGTGGTCGCTGGTGGCTTAGCGTCTGGGCAATCCAGGCCAGCACATCGGCGGTCACCTCATCGCGGTTGGTTTCGTTGAACAGTTCGTGCCGAGCCTGCGGATAGATCTTCAGTTGCAAACGTTGGTTGCCGGCGTCGCGCAGGGCATCGGCCAGATCTCTCAGACGCTTGCCTTCGCTCACCGGATCACATTCACCGCCAATCACCAGCAGCGGCAGCCCTGGATCGATCTGCGCGAGATTGGACGCTTTGCTGATCTGCTGCAACCCGCCGAGCAGGTCGATCCACAGTTGATTGGTGCAACGAAAGCCGCACAGCGGGTCGCGAATGTATTTGTCGACTTCGCCGGGGTCGCGGCTGAGCCAGTCGAAGGGCGTGCGGGTCGGTTTGAACTTTTTATTGAAGCTGCCAAATGAGAGCCATTCGATCAGGGCGCTACGCCCAGTGGCCCCCTGCCGCCTGCGTTCGAAACGGGCGATTAGCCGCGCCGCGCGGTAAAGCGCCACGGGTTGGAAGTTCGAACCGCTGAGGATGGCCCCGTGCAGGCTGGCGCTGTGGTGCAACAAATAGCCCTGGGCGATATAGCTGCCCATGCTGTGCCCCAGCAGCAGGATTGGTGTTTCTGGATGTTGCTGGCCGATGTGATGGTTCAGGCTTGCCAGGTCGCCCACAACCTTGGCCCAGCCGTCCTGGTCGGCAAAATGACCCAGGATCGCTTCTTCGCCGGTCTTGCCGTGGCCACGTTGGTCCGGCGCGTAGACGGCGTAGCCTTCATCGCACAACGCCTGGGCCAGGCGCCCATAGCGGCCACTGTGTTCCGCCATGCCGTGAGCCAGCATGATCACCGCCAGCGGGGCGGTTTCGGGTAGCCATTGGTTGACGAGCAAGCGGCTGTGATCGGTCGCGGTCAGCCAGAACGTTTGGTGGATCATGGCGGTTCCTTGCACAAAGTCAGACGCAGCGTCGCTGCATTGTATAGCGCATCCGTTGCGCCAGGCGATTCAGCAAGATTCACACAATCTATGACGCAAGTTGCCATATTTGCCTGATTGGCCATAGCTGCTAGTGTCCCATGAGCTCCGCCTGTGCAAGCGATACGCAAGCGGTTACCGGATATGTTCAGGTAAAGAGGACAAAAACAATGCAGCCTGATTTCTGGAATGACAAACGCCCGGCCGGCGTGCCCTCGGACATCGACCTGAGTGCCTACAAGTCAGTCGTCGAGGTGTTCGAGCGTTCCTGCAAGAAATTTGCCGACCGTCCGGCGTACAGCAACATGGGGGTGACGATCACCTACGCCGAGTTGGAGCGTTACAGCGCGGCCTTCGCCGGTTACCTGCAAGCCAATACCGACCTGGCGCCCGGCGATCGTATCGCCGTGCAGATGCCCAATGTCCTGCAATACCCGATCGCGGTTTTTGGTGCCCTGCGCGCCGGGCTGGTGGTGGTCAACACCAATCCGCTGTACACCCCCCGGGAAATGCGTCACCAATTCAAGGACTCCGGCGCCCGGGCGCTGGTGTACATGAACCTGTTCGGGCAGAAAGTGCAGGAAGTGCTGCCCGACACCGACCTGCAATACCTGATCGAGGCGAAGATGGGCGACCTGATGCCCACCGCCAAGGGCTGGCTGGTCAATACAGTCGTGAGCAAGGTCAAGAAAATGGTCCCGGCCTATTCGCTGCCCCAGGCCATTTCCTTCAAGAGCGCCTTGCGTTTGGGACGGGGCCAGGCCATCAAGCCGCTCAATGTCAGCCTCGGGGACATTGCCGTGCTGCAATACACCGGCGGCACCACCGGCTTGGCCAAGGGCGCCATGCTGACCCACGGCAACCTGGTGGCCAACATGCAGCAGGCCCGCGCCTGCCTGGGGCAGATCGGCGACGACGGCAAGCCTTTGTTGCGCGAGGGCCAGGAGGTGATGATCGCACCGCTGCCGCTGTATCACATCTACGCCTTCACGGCGAACTGCATGTGCATGATGGTCACGGGCAACCACAACGTGCTGATCACCAATCCAAGGGACATCGGCGGTTTCATAAAGGAGCTGAAGAACTGGCGGTTTTCGTTGCTGCTGGGGCTCAACACGCTGTTCGTCGCGCTGATGGACCATCCGGATTTCAAGACGCTGGATTTCTCCAACCTCAAGGTCACCAACTCAGGCGGCACCGCGTTGGTCAAGGCCACCGCCGAACGTTGGAAGCAGTTGACCGGTTGCGGCATCACCGAGGGCTACGGCCTGACGGAAACCTCGCCAGTGGCCAGCGCCAACCCTTACGGTGGCAAGTCGCGCCTGGGCACGGTGGGGCTACCGGTGCCGGGTACGCTGATGAAAGTCATCAGTGACGACGGTGTCGAGCTGCCCTTGGGCGAACGCGGCGAGCTGTGCATCAAGGGGCCGCAGATCATGAAGGGCTACTGGAACAAGCCCGAAGCGACCGCCGAAGTGCTCGACAGCGAGGGCTGGTTCAAGTCCGGAGATATCGCCGTGATCGACCCCGACGGGTTCGTGCGCATCGTCGATCGCAAGAAAGACATGATCATTGTCTCGGGCTTCAACGTGTACCCGAACGAAATCGAGGATGTGGTGATGGCCCACCCGAAAGTCGCCAGCTGCGCGGTCATCGGCGTGCCGGACGAACGTTCGGGGGAGGCGGTGAAACTGTTCGTCGTGGCCCGTGAGGCGGGCGTCAGCCTCGAAGAGCTCAAGGCGTACTGCAAGGAGAATTTCACCGGCTACAAGGTGCCCAAGCACATCGTGCTGCGGGAATCGCTGCCGATGACACCGGTGGGCAAGATCCTGCGCCGGGAGTTGCGCGATATCGCCTGACGCCGGCGCGACAGACCCTTAGTGGGAGCGAGCTTGCTCGCGATGGCGGTGTATCGGTGCCAGAAAGATTGGCTGATACATCGTTATCGCGAGCAAGCTCGCTCCCACAGGTTTTATGGATTCGGGACAATTAAATAAGGCTTAGAATTTTTACTCTAAAAATGACCATTGAATGTTCTTGAGTCATATTTGTGACTGTAGGGGCCGCTTTTGGCTCTAGGCGACCCTTGGCAAAGCTGCTACTCTCGGCGCGCTTTTGTGACTTCTCGGCCGTTATCCAAGCCAGATTCACCAATAGACATACACCAATAATAATCGCATCAAATGCGGTGAGAATTCGCGTTGCTGAGGAGTGGGGCTTCCATGATTGAAAACTTTTGGAAGGATAAGTACCCAGCTGGGATTGCTGCCGACATCAATCCAGATGAGTATCCGAATATTCAGGCGGTGTTGAAGCATTCCTGCCAACGCTTCGCCGACAAGCCGGCATTCAGCAACCTCGGCAAGACCATCACCTACGGTGAGCTCTACGAATTGTCCGGTGCCTTTGCCGCGTACCTGCAACAGCATACCGATTTGCAGCCGGGCGATCGAATCGCCGTGCAACTGCCCAACGTCCTCCAGTACCCAGTGGCTGTGTTTGGCGCGATCCGCGCCGGCCTGATCGTGGTCAATACCAACCCGCTCTACACCGCGCGGGAAATGGAGCATCAATTCAACGATTCCGGTGCCAAGGCACTGGTCTGCCTGGCTAACATGGCGCACCTTGCCGAAAGCGTGGTGCCCAAGACTGGCGTCAAGCACGTCATCGTCACCGAAGTGGCCGACTTGCTGCCGCCGCTCAAGCGCCTGTTGATCAACAGCGTGATCAAGTACGTCAAGAAGATGGTCCCGGCCTATCATTTGCCCAAGGCCATCAAGTTCAACGACGTCCTGAGCAAGGGCCACGGCCAGCCTGTGAACGAAGCGAGCCCCACCAGTGATGATGTGGCGGTGTTGCAATACACCGGCGGCACCACGGGCGTGGCCAAGGGCGCCATGCTGACCCACCGCAACCTGGTGGCTAACATGCTGCAATGCAAGGCGCTGATGGGTTCCAACCTCAATGAGGGCTGTGAAGTACTGATCACGCCGCTGCCGCTGTACCACATCTACGCGTTTACCTTCCATTGCATGGCGATGATGCTGATCGGCAACCACAACATCCTGATCAGTAACCCGCGCGATTTGTCGGCGATGGTCAAGGAGCTGTCGAAATGGAAGTTCAGCGGCTTCGTCGGGCTCAACACGTTGTTCGTGGCGCTGTGCAACAACGAAGCCTTCCGCAAGCTGGATTTCTCGGCGCTGAAGGTCACCCTGTCTGGCGGCATGGCTTTGCAGTTGGCGGCGGCGGAGCGTTGGAAAGCGGTCACCGGTTGCCCGATCTGCGAAGGCTACGGCATGACCGAGACGAGCCCGGTTGCCACGGTCAACCCGATCCAGAACATCCAGGTCGGCACCATCGGCATTCCGGTTCCGTCGACCTTGTGCAAGGTCATCAATGACGCGGGCGAAGAGTTGCCTTTGGGGGAAATCGGCGAATTGTGCGTCAAAGGCCCGCAGGTCATGAAGGGCTACTGGCAGCGCCAGGACGCCACCGACGAGATCCTCGACAGCGAAGGCTGGCTCAAGACCGGTGACATCGCCGTGATCCAGCCGGATGGCTACATGCGCATCGTCGATCGCAAGAAAGACATGATCCTGATCTCCGGTTTCAACGTCTACCCCAACGAGCTGGAAGACGTGCTGGCGGCCTTGCCGGGCGTGCTGCAATGCGCGGCCATCGGTGTACCTGACGAGAAATCCGGCGAGGCGATCAAGATATTCATCGTCGCGCGTCCGGGTGTCACGCTCACAAAGGAACAGGTGATGGAGCACATGCGCGCTAACGTCACCGGCTACAAGGTGCCCAAGTCCGTGGAGTTCCGCGATGCACTGCCGACCACCAACGTCGGCAAGATCCTGCGGCGTGAGTTGCGTGATGAAGAGCTCAGGAAGCTGGGGCTGAAAAAGTAACAACCCCACCAATGAAAAGCCCCGCTGATGCGGGGCTTTTTGTTGATCGTGTGGAGCGTTACAACCGAAACTGCGCAAAATCCAGGTTGGTGCCGCCGGGCCGCATGTCTTGCAGGTACGAATCCTTGTCTGCGCTGAGCTCCAGGCTCAGGGCTGCCTTGCGTTTGCCCTGGTTGCGCACTTCCAGGCCTTCCATTTTTTCCCTCAGGAACACGGTGGGCACTTTCAGGTGCAAGAGTTCGTCGGTGGCAGGCGTGTGCAGCAGCAGGTGAATCCATTCGTACTGCCCAATGGCCAGGCGGGCCACCGGGATGTCGAACCAGAAGATGTTGCGGTTGCGGTTCAGTTCGCTGAAATGGCAGTTGTTGACACCCAGGACGGCACCGCCCAGTTCCTGGTTCCTGCGGGCGATGGCCTGCTTTTTATCGAGTTTCATAACGTTCCTACGGGAATTGGAGCTTCAGGCGCAGCCTGAATACGTGGAGCATTCTCGGGTGTGGGTCGGCAAACATAAAGCGCAACCTGCATCTGACGATGAAATGCGCCGCTGAAAAAATGAAACTCCCTGCAAACGGCGTCGGTCAACCCCTATGTAATGACTTTTCTTACAGTTGTTCACAGGAGAAACATCATGGGAAGCACGAACGATAAAGTGAAGGGCGTTGCCAACGAAGCTGTCGGCAATATCAAGCAAGGTGTCGGCAAGGCCACCGACAATGATCGCATGCGCGCCGAGGGCGTGGTCCAGGAGAAAAAAGGTGAGGCCCAGCAAACCGCGGGCAAGGCCAAGGATGCAGTCAAGAAAGGCGTTGACGAGGCATAACCGGCCTGTAAGAAAGCGATTGGAACGGCCATCCGCGGGTGGCCGTTATCATGTCGGCTCGAACTTGCACCGGGGAAATTGTTCCAAAGTCGCCAAACAGGTTACTTTTGTCACGGATAGCAGCCCCGTGAGTCGCCAGGCGACCTTCCTCTTTTGCGGCGAAAGGAGACGCACATGATGTTCCCGGCCTTGAAAGGCTTGCCCCTGCATCGCGTGATGATGCGCACGGTGACCGAGTTTCTCGACGACGAGATGTCGACCTACGCCTCCGCACTGGCTTACCAGATGCTGTTTTCGCTGTTTCCCTTCATTCTTTTCCTGATCGCGCTGATCGGCTTCCTGCACCTGCCGGATTTCTTTTCCTGGCTGCGCCTGCAATCGGAACTGGTGCTGCCGCCCCAGGCGCTGGAACAGGTCAACCCGGTGATCGACCAGCTCCAGCAATCCAAGGGCGGCTTGCTCTCGGTGGGTATCGTCATTGCGCTGTGGACCGCGTCGGCCGGCGTGCGGCTGATGATGAGCGCCATGAACGCGGCGTACGACGTGGTCGAGGGGCGCCCGGCCTGGAAGCGCTTTCCGCTGTCGATTCTTTATACGGTCGGTATCGCCGGCATGCTGTTGGTCGCCGCGGCCTTGATGGTACTGGGCCCGCAAGTGATGGGTTGGATTGCCTCTCAGATCGGGCTGGAGGAGTTCATCGTCACCGTCTGGACCCTGGCGCGCTGGCCGGTCATCGTGTTTTTGCTGATGGTGGCAGTGGCGCTGATCTATTACGTGATGCCTGACGTCAAACAGGAGTTCCGCTTCATCACGCCGGGCTCGGTATTGGCGGTGGTGGTGTGGATCATCGCGTCCCTGGGTTTTGCGTTCTATGTGAAGACCTTCGCCGACTACAACGCCATGTATGGCAGTATCGGCGCGATCATCGTGTTGTTGCTGTATTTCTATATCTCTGCGGCGGTGTTGCTACTCGGCGCCGAGATGAATGCGGTCATCGAACACATGTCCGCCGAAGGCAAGGACACCGGTGAAAAGACCCCGGGCGAGCACGAGAAGCAGCATGTGTCGGGCCTGGGGCGCGACCATTCCGTTGCTCATACCCCTACAGACGAAGCCCGACCATGATCCGCGAAATCCTGAAAATGGGCGACGAACGCCTGCTGCGCATCGCCCCGCCGTTGCCGCCGGAAATGTTCGACAGCCCCGAGTTGTGGCAACTGATCGACGACATGTTCCAGACCATGGAAAGCGTCGGCGGCGTCGGCCTGGCGGCGCCGCAGATCGGCGTGGACCTGCAACTGGTGATCTTTGGCTTCGAGCACAGCGAGCGCTATCCCGATGCCGAAGCGGTGCCGCAGACGATCCTGATCAATCCTTTGATTACGCCGCTGAGTCCGTTGATGGAAGAAGGCTTCGAAGGTTGCCTGTCGGTGCCAGGCTTGCGCGGCGCGGTGGATCGTTACCAGCATATCCGCTACGAAGGTTTCGACCCCAAGGGCGAGCCGATCATGCGCACCGCCTCGGGCTTTCATGCCCGGGTGGTCCTGCATGAGTGCGATCACTTGATCGGCCGCTTGTATCCGTCGCGCATCACTGATTTCAGTAAGTTCGGGTTTACCGAGGTGATGTTTCCGGATCTGGACCCTATGGCTGACGACTAGCTAAAACCGACACAAAAAAATTGTGGGAGCGAGCCTGCTCGCTCCCACAATGAACTGTGTTCGGCGTCAGGAGAGTATGTTGGGCTCCAACCCCATCGCAATCATCGGCTTGCTGCGCGCATACCGGCTCAGCCTTTCAGCCATCGCATAGGGCAGTTCGGGGTCGAAGCTGAAGCCCCGTCGTTCATAAAACCCGCGCAAGTCCGGGTGACAGAACAGCCACACCGGCTCATTCAGCCCCTTCACCGCTTCTGCGATCAGTCGCGCGGCGACGCCTTGTACGCGGTGCGCCGGGTCGACGAACAATCCCGTCAACCAATGCCCGCCCGAAACCGGTCGAAGGCACAGCGCCGCGACGATGTCTTCGCGCCGTGCCACCCACAGCTGTGCGTCGCGCACGGCTTTCATCGAGGATTGGTGGGCGCGGTAGAACTTGTTCATCAACGGCCACAGAGGCTCGTCGAGACGTGTGTAGTGGAAGTCGGGCATGGCGAGGGCGGAGAGGGCAGTGGAGGCGGGCGATTATAAGGGAACAAACAATGCGCCGGGACATCTCCGGCGCCTGTCTGCAAGGTCTACAGCGAGGCGAGGAACATGTCCGTGGCCGGATTCTTCTCATCCGTCCGGCTTTCCTGGGCTTTTTCCACCTGCGCCATAGCGGCCTTGTCCTGCATGCGCTGGGCAATTTCCTCGCCGACCGCCCGTTGCTTCTCGGGCGGCATCTGCGCGTACTCTTCTTCAGTGATGCCCATTTCCTCAAGAATGCTGTCACGCAATCGTTCTTCAGGCGTCTTGCTCATGTATTCCTTGAACTCCGTCATGGCAGAGCTGCGTGCTTTCTTCGCCTCGTCGGCGGCTGACGAAGCGACGGTCTGCAGTTGCACGCGGGTCTTGGCGAAGGCCTCGTCGACGTTGTCGCTGATGGCGGTGGCGGCGTTGACCTGCTGCGAGGCTTGCCGGGTGATGGATTCCTGGACCTGGGTGCTGCCCTGGTTGGCCTGGGCCTGGACGTTGTCACGCAGCGATTGCAGGGCGGCGCTTTGCAAACCGCTGGCGGCTTCGGCGGTCGGGTCTTCGCCGGGGCGTTTGAGGGGCAGGTTTATCGCTTGTTGTTTTACGCTGACCAACATGATGTGTACCCGTAGATAATGGCTGAGCGATGGTGGGAGCAATTACCATGCCGTCGCGCAAGGCCCCGTTTTCAAGGGCTACAGGCGAAACGCACAGCGCGGTGCGGCCAATCCTTGCCGTTCGTCGGCATGGATCGACCGCACGGTGGCGGGGCGCTCAGGTGCTTTCGCGAATCTTGAGTTCGAAACCCAGGTCGACGACCGGCTGGGCGATGCGGTTGCCGGCCATCAACGTGAGCATCTGTTCGGCGGCGCGCCGGCCGATTTCTTCTCGCGGGGTGCTGATGCTGCTCAAGCGCGGGACCATGTGGGCCGAAGCGGGCAGGTCGTTGAAGCCCAGTATCGAAACCTGTTCGGGAATCCTGATGCCGCAGCGCAACGCTTCGAGCAGGGCGCCGTGGGCCAGGTCGTCGTTGCCGAAGAAAATCGCGTCGACGTCTGGATGGCTGGCCAGCAATTGCAGGAACAATTCGCCGCCCAGGCCCACCGACGACGGGCGAGGGGTCAGCACTTCCAGGTCAGGGTCATAGAGCCCGGCCTTCTGGAGGGCGCGACGAAAGCCTTCGCCGCGCAGCAACGTGCGTTGGTCCAGTTGCGCGCCGATGTAGGCCAGGCGCTTGCGGCCTCGGGAGATCAAATGCTCGGCGGCGGTCTCGCCGGCCTGGAGCTGGGAGAATCCCACGCAGTTGAGGCCGGCGCCCGGATCCAGTTCCATCATGTACACGCAGGGGATATTGCTGGCCTCGATCATGCGCCGGGCGCTTTCGGTCCGGTCGAATCCGGTCAGCAACAGACCGCGCGGCTGATAGGCCATGTAATTGCGCAGCAGGTCTTCTTCTTCGTCCCGGGAATAATGGTAGTTGCCGATCACCACTTCGAATCCCTTGGGCCGCAAGACGCGATGGATGGCTTCCAGGGTGTCGATGAACAACAGGTTGGACAGTGACGGCACCAGTACCACCACTGAATGGCTCTGGGCCGAAGCCAAGGCCCGGGCCGCGGGATTGACGACGTAATTGAGTTCCAGGGCGGCCTGGCGGACCTTGTCCACCAGTTCGACGGCCACGGTGCTGACGCCGCGCAGGGCACGGGAGGCGGTGATCGGGCTGACCCCGGCCAGGCGGGCGACTTCATTGAGCGTGGGGCGACCGGTGGTGCGAGTATTCTTATCGTTTTTAGGGGCGGTCATCAGGGCGGCTTGCCAAACAAAAATCAAGGCACTAAGGTAGCGCTGTCTCGGCGCGGCTGCAAATGCGTTGACAGGGTTTGCCTGATCCCTGTCCCGTGGGTGTCGTGGACGAACATGCTGCAACCACAAAAATGACAAGAAGGCGTCGGCAACTTCTGCTTTTGCTGCGGTGTCATAACTGGCAAAGGTAGCGCTGTCTGCGCGCTGAGGTGTTACATGAATAATCCAATCACCGCCCTGGTCATCATGGGCGTTGCCGGTTGCGGCAAAACTTGCGTCAGCCAGGCCCTGTGCCAACTGAGCGGCGCCACCGCCATCGAAGGCGACACGTTCCACCCCGCGGCCAACATCCAGAAGATGAGCGCCGGTATTCCCCTGACTGACGACGACCGTGCCGGCTGGCTCGACAGCCTGTGCGACGAGTTGCGCCGTGTCGACGGCACGGGCGAGCGCCCGGTGCTGACCTGCTCGGCCCTCAAGCACAGCTACCGCGAGCGCCTACGCAGCGCCCTGCCGGGCCTGGGCTTCGTATTCCTTGAATTGACCCCCGAAGTGGCTGCCGATCGTGTCTCCCACCGTCCGGGCCATTTCATGCCGTCGACCCTGATCGACAGCCAGTTTGCCACCCTCGAATCCCCTGTCGGCGAGCCCCTGACCCTGGCTCTGGACGCGTCCAGCCACAGCATCGATGAATTGGCCCGCCAGGCCTACGTCTGGTGGCTGGCCCACGGTTTGAAACTCGCCGGCTGAGTTTCGAAAAATATGCGTCAGAAAGATAGCGCTGTCCCGACGGCCCATTAATAACTGCTTCAATAACAACAACAAATCAGGAGACACCTCCCATGTTCGGCATGTCCCACGAGACGTTTCTACTGCTTGATGCAGTGGTCACGGTGATCGGACTCATCGTCCTCATCACCAAGTTCAAATTCCACCCGTTCATTGCGCTGACCATCGCCGCCGCGTTCCTCGGCCTGACGTCGGGCATGCCGACCGGCACCATCATCAAGGCGTTCCAGGACGGCTTCGGTGGCGTGCTCGGTTTTGTCGGCATCATCCTGGCGCTGGGCACGATGCTCGGCAAAATGATGGCTGAATCGGGCGGGGCCGATCAGATCGCCCAGACGCTGATCCGTGCCTTCGGCAAGGAAAAGGTGCAGTGGGCGATGATGTTCGCCGCGTTCCTGGTGGGCATCCCGCTGTTCTTCGAAATCGGCTTCGTGTTGCTGATTCCGTTGGTGTTCATCGTGGCGCGCCGCACCGGCGTGTCGATCATCAAGATTGGTATCCCGCTGCTGGCCGGCCTCTCCGCGGTCCACGGCCTGGTGCCGCCGCACCCGGGGCCGCTGCTGGCGATCGGCATCTTCGGCGCCGACATCGGCAAGACCATTCTTTATGGCCTGATCGTCGCGCTGCCGACCGCTATCATTGCCGGCCCGATCTTCGGTACCTTCATCGCCAAGCACATCCCCGGGCATCCAAATCAGGAACTGGTGGATCAACTGGCCCGTGAGACGAACGCCGCCGAGCTGCCAAGCTTCAGCATCACCCTGATCACCGTGCTCTCGCCGGTGTTCCTGATGCTGCTCAAGACGTTCGCTGATGTGGCGCTGCCGGATGGCAACCTTTTCCGCGTCTGGATGGACATGATCGGCCACCCGATCTCGGCGCTGTTGTTGGCGTTGCTGCTATCGCTTTACACCTTCGGCTACAAACAGGGGATCGGTTCCAGCCAGATGTTGAAATGGCTCGACGCGAGCCTGGCCCCGACCGCCGCGATCATCCTGATCATCGGTGCTGGTGGTGGCTTCAAGCAGATGCTGGTGACCAGCGGTGTGGGCGATGTGATCGGTCACATGGCGGTGAGTGCGCAGATTTCGCCGATCCTGCTGGCGTGGCTGGTGGCGGCGGTGATCCGTATCGCCACAGGCTCAGCGACCGTGGCAACCATTACCGGTGCCGGGATCGTGGTGCCTGTCGTGGGGATGATGCCGGGCGTGAACCGTGAGCTGCTGGTGCTGGCGACCGGCGCCGGTTCGCTGATCCTGTCCCACGTCAACGATGCGGGTTTCTGGCTGGTCAAGCAGTACTTCAACATGACCGTGGCCGAGACTTTCAAGACCTGGACCGCGATGGAAACCATTCTGTCCGTGGTGGGCTTGATCTTCATCCTGCTGCTGTCGCTGGTGATCTAAGAACACCTTGGACTAACTGTGGCGAGGGAGCTTGCTCCCGCTGGGCCGCGAAGCGGCCCCAATCCAGTCAATTCCTCTCATGGAGTGAGGCGACCGGTTTGCGACTGCTTCGCAGTCGAGCGGGAGCAAGCTCCCTCGCCACATAGAGGTTGTGGTTGGCCGTCAGGCTTGTTTGCCAGCCAACCCATCCGCCCGGAACATCCCACGGATCCCCCGCACCGCCTGGCGAATCCGGTCCTGGTTCTCGATCAGCGCAAAGCGCACGTGATCATCCCCATATTCCCCGAACCCCACCCCCGGCGAGACGCAGACCTTGGCTTCGGCCAGCAGCTTCTTGGCAAACTCCAGTGAGCCCAGGTGCGCATAGGCTTCGGGGATCTTGGCCCAGACGTACATCGACGCCTTCGGGTTTTCCACCATCCACCCCAGCTCATGCAGGCCTTTGACCAACACATTACGGCGCTGGCGGTACTGCTCGGCAATGTCGCGCACGCATTGCTGGTCGCCTTCGAGGGCGGCGATGGCGGCCACTTGCAGCGGGGTGAAGGTGCCGTAGTCGTGGTAGCTCTTGATCCGCGCAAGGGCGCTGACCAGTTCCGGGTTGCCGACCATGAAACCGATGCGCCAGCCGGCCATGTTGTAGCTCTTGGACAGGGTGAAGAACTCCACCGCGATGTCTTTGGCCCCTGGCACTTGCATGATCGACGGCGCTTTCCAGCCGTCATACACGATGTCGGCGTACGCCAGGTCGTGGATCACCAGCACGTCGTATTGCTTGGCGAGGGCGATGACCCGTTCGAAAAAATCGAGCTCCACGCATTGCGCGGTCGGGTTGGATGGAAAGCCGAGGATCATCATCTTCGGCTTGGGGATCGAACCGCGAATGGCCCGCTCCAGCTCATCGAAGAAATCCACGCCGGGCACCAGCGGCACCGAACGCACCTGGGCGCCGGCGATCACCGCGCCGTAGATGTGGATCGGATAGCTGGGGTTGGGCACCAGCACCGTGTCGCCCTGGTCCAGGGTCGCCAGCATCAGGTGCGCGAGGCCTTCCTTGGAACCGATGGTGACGATGGCTTCGCTTTCCGGGTCGATGTCCACCTCGTAGCGGTCCTTGTACCAACGCGAAATGGCGCGGCGCAGGCGCGGGATGCCTTTGGACGTGGAGTAGCCGTGAGTGTCTTCACGCTGGGCGACGGTGACCAACTTCTCCACGATATGTGGGGGCGTGGCGCCATCGGGGTTACCCATGCTCAAGTCGATGATGTCTTCGCCGCGCCGACGCGCAGCCATCTTCAGCTCGGCAGTGATATTGAATACGTACGGGGGGAGTCGATCGATGCGCGCAAAGCGGCGCGGCGAACCTTGTTCGGCCATTGTTGCCTCGAGATACGTGAGCGCCCGGAACCGTCCGAGCGACGTTGGCCACTGCGGTGGCCTGCGGCGCAAGATAATCGGGCGGATGTCGAATTGTCCAGTAGCCGCGCCGAACTATTTTCGACGACACTGTCGCCCTGGCTGCGGCGCCCCCGAAAGGCCCCGCAGGCGGCTGAACGCGCCTATCCAATCCTGATGGAACAAATCATGGAATTTTCCAGCGGCTTCCTGCTGAGTCTTTCGCTGTGCCTGGACATTGGCGTGGCCAACATCGCGATGATCACGCTGGCGATGCAACGCGGCTATTTCCAAGGCTTCGCCTTGGGCCTGGGCACGTGCGTGGGCGACCTGGTCTATGCAGTCCTGGCGCTGGCCGGGATGACCGTTTTGCTGCAATACGAACCGGTGCGTTGGGCGCTGTGGATTGGCGGCTCGGTGGTGCTCTTGTATTTCGCGGCGAAAATGGTTCATTCGGCGATCTATCACAACGCGGTGCTGGCTGAGGCGGGCGAGACTCGGGCCAACTCGCCGCGCCAGGAATTTTTTCGCGGGATTTTCCTCGCCATGTCATCGCCCAGCGCCATTCTCTGGTTCGCCGCAGTGGGCGGAACGCTCATCGCCCGCTCGGGTGGCGGCACCGTGCTCAGCTCGGCCTTGTTCCTGGGCGGATTCCTCAGCGCCGGGCTGCTCTGGAGCGCTGGCTTGTGCCTGGCAGCGACCCAGGGCGGGAAAATGCTGGGCGACAAGTTGCTGCGGTACTCCTATTGGGCATCGGCGGCGATCTTCTGTTATTTCGCGGTCTACGTGATCGTTTCTGGTTATAACGAGTTTGTAGGAACGGTAAACGCCCCCAGCTGGCCGGGACTTTAACAAGCGAAACGGCCTGGCAATTACGGTTTGGCTTCTATACTGCCAAACCCGCCTTCAAGTTTTCGGAGTGTTGAGCAATGGAAACGCAAAAACGCGCTAACGCAGCCGAGCCGCGCTTCGAGCAGGGACGCTTTCAGCTCATCGCCGGTTTCGGCGCGCGTTTTACCCAGGAAACCGCCCAGGACATCCCGCAGCTCTGGGAAAAATTCCTGCCTTGGCTCGGCAAGGTGCCCGGACAGAAAGACGAGGTGACGTACGGGGTGTGCTGCAACCCGGACGGCCAGGGCGGCTTCGAGTACATCGCTGGCGTGGAAATCAGCCGGCTCGACGACCTACCCGAACAATACCGCTGGATCGAGATCCAGCCCGGGTCGTACGCGGTCTTCGAGCACAAAGGGCCGCTCAAGGATCTGCCGGATACGTTCCAATACATCTGGAAAGAATGGCTGCCCCAATCCGGCCATCAGGCGGCGGATGAACCGGAGTTTGAGCGCTACAGTGAAGATTTCAATCCCCGGACCGGCGAAGGCCACCTGGAAATCTGGATACCGCTCAAGCCGAGTTGATCACCTCGGGTCCCTGTGGAAGCGAGCTTGCTCGCGATAGCAGCGGACCAGCCAACGTCGACGTCGACCGATATGCCCTCATCGCGAGCAAGCTCGCCGCCAGACTTTGCAGCTATTGATCGTTGGCCCTGTTTGTCAAAACACCAACCCCATCCGCCGCTCATAACCGATGCGGCCTTTGTAGGCTTCGCCACTGTCGACCCAGCCCAGTCGGGTGTAGAGGCCGATGGCCGAGTGGTTGTCAGCATCGACGGAGAGCTCCAATCCCCTGATTTCCGGCCAGGCCGCGCGGGCCGCGGCGGGTAGCGCTTGCAGGCACGCCTTGCCATAGCCTTTGCCCTGGGCGCGGTGGTCAACTTGCAACGCGTGCAGGGTCGCGCTGTGTTCGTTGGCCCAGGCCGGCAGCACGGGCGGGCGCTTGAGCAGCAGGAATGCAACGGGGACCTCGTCGTCCAACAAGGCGAAGCCCTTGACCCCTGGGCCGGGCTTGGACAGCAGTGTGTGCAGCGCGCCGTGGATGTCGCCAGAGAACTTGATTTGGTCGGGGTAAATCTCGATGGATTCGACCTGTTGCCGTTGCAGTGGGGTCAGGTCTTCATAGGGTACGAGCAGAGCAGTCACGAAAACATCCGTTGTTTGTCGACAGAATGGACCTTGGATTCTAGCGAAATTTTTTCTTTGGATTATTTTTGTTTAGCTGTCGATTTGCCGTTTCTCCAAACGACAAAGGGTGTCTCTAACAAAAACCTGCGGAGAATCACCATGAATACCCAAGCTGCCGATACCGAGATCCAGACCCTGATCGATACTTATCGCCAAGCGGTCATGGCCAAGGATGTAGAAAAGGTCATGGCGCTTTATGACGATGGCATCGTTTCGTTCGACGCCATCCAGGCCTTGCAATTCAAGGGCAAGGTCGCCTACCGGGCGCACTGGGAGGCTTGCATGGAAATGTGCCCCGGCCCGCACAAGTTCGATTTTCACCAGGTGCAGATCAACGCAGCCGATGACATTGCGTTTGCCCACTGGCTGGCTTATTGCGGTGGCACCAACGACAAGGGCGAGGAGCAGGCCTGCTGGATGCGCGTCACGGCCTGCTACAAACGTTCGGCCGGGCAGTGGAAAATCGTCCACGAGCATTGGTCCGCGCCGTTCGATCCCATGGCCGGGACGGCGATTTTCGATTTGCAGCCCTGAGCGGCTGCGGTTCGCTTCTGCCATCCTTGTCGATCAGCCGATCACGGAGCTCTCCATGAAGTATTTATGCCTGGTGTATAGCAACGAAGAGGTCCTGCACAACTCGCCGGACAGTCCCGAGGACGCCGAATGCATGGCCTACGCCGAATCAGTCCAGGGCAGCGGCCGGATGGTCGCGGCCGAAGCCCTGGAGTCGGTGCAGACCGCCACCACGGTGCGCATGCGCGGCAGCAAGCTGTCCATCACCGATGGCCCGTTCGCCGAAACCAAGGAGCAATTGGCGGGCTTCTACCTGATCGACGCCAAGGACCTGAATGAAGCCATCCAGGTCGCCGGCCACATACCGGCGGCCCGGGTCGGCTGTGTCGAGGTTCGACCGGTACGTCAATTGAATCCTTGAAAACGATGATCAACAGGATTGCTTCCATGAACCTTGAGCTTGTTTCTTCCATGCGATCCATCAGCCCAGTGACCAGGGGGCTGTCCGGCTGATGTCGGCCGAAGTGGTCAAGGCGCGGGTCGAGCAGGTCTACCGGCAGGACTCGCGGCGGATCCTGGCGACCCTGATTCGCCTGCTGGGAGACTTCGACCTCGCTGAAGAGGCTATGCACGAGGCCTTTTTCATCGCGGTGGAGCGCTGGCAGCGCGACGGAGTGCCGGACAATCCGCGAGCCTGGCTTGTATCGGCGGGGCGGTTCAAGGCGATTGACGGCCTGCGCCGGCGGGCGCGCTTCGCGGCATCCCAACCGATGCTGATTGCGCAGCTCGAGGAGCTGGAGCAGGCCGATTGGAGTGACGAGGACGTGGAAGACGATCGCCTGCGGCTGATTTTCACCTGCTGCCACCCCGCGCTGGCGGCTGACGCCCAAGTGCCGTTGACCCTGCGAGAAGTGTGCGACCTGACGACCGAGGAGATCGCCCACGCATTTCTCGCGGCGCCGGCGACCATCGCCCAGCGCATCGTGCGGGCCAAGGCGAAGATCCGTGATGCACGGATTCCTTACCAGGTGCCGTCCCGCACCGAATTGCCTGAACGCCTCGACAGCGTCCTGCGCGTGATCTACCTGGTGTTCAACGAAGGGTACTCGGCGTCGATGGGCGCCGAGTTGACCCGGGAAGACCTGACCCGCGAAGCCATACGCCTGGCACGCCTGGTGATGGAGCTGTTACCCGAAGCCGAAGTCATGGGGTTGCTGGCATTGATGCTGTTGCACGAATCGCGGCGGCCGGCGCGGACTTCCATGACCGGTGAGCTGGTCTTGCTGGATGAACAGGACCGGTCGCTGTGGGACCAGGCAATGATTGCCGAAGGCTGCGCCATGGTCGAGGCGGCGCTCAATACCCGGCGATTCGGACCGTATTGCCTGCAAGCGGCGATCGCTGCGGTGCACGCCGAAGCGTCGACAGCGCAGCAAACCGACTGGCCGCAGATCGTCGGCCTCTACGATGTGCTGCTGCGTGCCGTGCCATCGCCGGTCATCGAACTCAACCGCGCGGCCGCCTTGGCCAAGCGCGACGGGCCGCAGGCTGGGCTGAGCCTGATCGATGGAATACTGGGTAGGGGTGAATTGACCGACTATCACCTGGCCCATTCGGCGCGGGCGGAGTTTTGTCGGCAGTTGGGACGGATGGAGGAGGCGAGGGCGGCGTACCGTCGTGCGCTGGCGTTGACGCAGCAGTTGCCGGAGCGGCGGTTTATCGAGGCACGGCTTGCCGGGTTGCAATGACCACCGAAAACCACTGTGGGAGCGAGCCTGCTCGCGATAGCGGCAGGCCAGCCGACATCGATGTCGACTGACATACCCTCATCGCGAGCAGGCTCGCTCCCACAGGTTTGTGGCGTGGCCGGCTGCGTTAACCATCAGCCAGCCGGTGCTGATCAGAACTCGTGATCAGCGCTGTCCGGGTTCAGGTCGCTGATGCCCAGCTTGCCTGCGGCCTGTTCGATCGAACCGGTCTGCTTGACCAGGGCGGCAATGGCGTCGCGCACGACCTGGTTGCCCGCGGTGTTGCCAGCGGCGATCAGTTGGTCGTAGTGCTCACCCTTGTTGGCGTGATCCACCATGACCTGGATCTTCGCTTCGGTATCGGCCAGGTCGGCCTTGAGCGCGGTGTCGGCGGCCGGGTCGGCCTTCGCCACCAGGGACGACAGGCTGGCACCGGTCATCTTGGTGCCGTCTACGCGTGTGTATTCACCCAAGTAAACGTTACGCACGCCCTTGGCATCGTAGAAATGCGAGTTGTGGGTGTTGTCGCTGAAGCAATCCTGTTCGTCTTCCGGGGAGTTGGCTTCCAGGGAGACTTTCATGCGCTCGCCCGCCAGTTCACCCAGGGACAGGCTGCCCATGCCGAACAGCATCTTGCGCAGGCCGGTTTCGGCAGGCTCGGCTTCCAGGGTGGCGCGATAGTTGTCGGCTACGTTCGGCTTCCAGTTGCCGACCATTTCCTGCAGGTCGTTGACCAGCAGCTGGGTGACGGACTTCAGGTAGGCGCGACGACGATCGTTGTGGCCGCCCGTGGCGCCGGCGCCTTCCAGGTAATCCGAGGCCGGGCGATTGCCAGCGCCAGGGCCGGTGCCGTTGAGGTCCTGGCCCCACAGCAGGAATTCGATGGCGTGGTAGCCGGTGGCGACGTTGGCCTCGGAACCGCCCAGCTCGTTCAGGCTGGCGAGTTTTTCCGGGGTGATGTCCTTGACGTCGACCTTGTCTTCGCCGACCTGGACCTCAGTGTTGCCAATGATATTGGCGGTGGCGCCCGGGTTACCCAAGGCATGCTCGTAGGATTTGTCGACGTAGTCGATCAAGCCCTCGTCCAGGGGCCATGCGTTCAACTGACCTTCCCAGTCGTCGATGATGGTGTTGCCGAAGCGGAACACTTCGCTCTGCAGGTATGGCACGCGTGCGGCGACCCAGGCAGCCTTGGCGGCTTTCAGGGTGTCGGCGTTCGGCTTGGCCAGGAAGGCATCGACGGCGGTCTGCAGGTTTTTCGCGGTGGATTCGGCATCGCTGTAGACGGCGTAGACGATGTCGGCGTAGTGCGCGACAACAGCCTTGGCGGCGGCTTCATCGATCTTGCCAGCGGCAGCGGGGGCAGCCGGTGCAGCGGTGCTGGCGGCCGGCGTTGGCGCTTGCGGCGCGGCGGCCTTGTCTTTGCCTTCGCCGCAACCGGCGAGGGAAATAGCAATGGCCAACAGACTGGCGGTAGCCAGAGGCATACGAATCATGGCGAACATCCTGCTTCGGTGATGAATGGGACAGGCGCGAGGGCGCGCAAAACTGCGACATAATGCGAAAGATTTGCATTATGTGTAAAGGGTTGTGCCTGTAAATATTTCTTATTCACTCGAGCGGATCGCTGTCTTTCGACGACGTCCGTAAGAAATTTCCGATGACGGGGCCGTCGAGGATCAGACGATGGAAGCCTTGATGCGCTCCGCCTGCTTCAGGTAAAGGCCCAACTCCCGCGCGGGCAGGGGTTTGCTGTAGTAGTAGCCCTGGCCTTCATGGCAGCCCTCGGAAATGATGTACGCCTCCTGCTCGATAGTCTCGACACCTTCGGCAATGACCTGCATGCCCAGGCTCTTGCCCAGTTGGATGATGGCGCGAACGATTGTTGCATCGTCTTCGTCATCGAGCAGGTCCTGGACGAAGCTCTTGTCGATCTTGATCTTGTCCAGCGGCAGGCTCTTGAGATAACTCAGCGATGAGTAGCCAGTGCCGAAATCGTCAATGGCGATCAGCGCGCCGGAACGGCGCAGGCTCAGCAAATGCTGGGCAGCGGTGGTGATGTCCTCCATCAGGCCGGTCTCGGTGACTTCCAGTTCCAGGCTGCGCGGCGGCAGGCGGTACATCTGCAGGAAGTTGTTCACCACCCTGGGCAACTCGGCGTGGTGCAGCTGCACGGTGGACAGGTTGACCGCCATACGCAGGTCGACGAAGCCCTGGTCATGCCAGTCGCGCAGCTGCTTGCAAGCCTGGTCCAGGACCCATTCGCCGATCGCGATGATCGTGCCGTTCTGCTCGGCCAGAGGAATGAACAGGTCTGGCGGCACGAAACCGTGTTCGGGATGGTTCCAGCGAATCAGCGCTTCGGTGCCCACCACGCGCAGGTCGCGATAGCTGATCTGCGGCTGGTACACCAGGGTGAACTGCTCGCGCGATAGGGCTTCGCGCAGGTCCTTTTCCAATTCGCGACGGCGGCGCATCTCGCTGTCGACGCTGGCAATGTAGAACTGATAACGATTGCGCGAGCGGGTCTTGGCCAGGGTCATGGTCTGCTCGGCTTTTTGCAGCAGCTTTTCGGTGCTGTCGCCGTCTTCAGGAAACAAGGTGATGCCAATGGTCGCCCTCAGGCGGATCTCCTGGTCGTCCAGCGCGAACGGCGCTTCCAGGTCGTCAAGAATGCTCTGGGCCAGTTCGGCGGCTTCGTAGGGTTGCTCGATATCGGCCTGGACCAGCGCAAACTGGTCGCCGCCCAGTCGCGCCAATGCGCCGAGGCGTCCGCTGTGGGCGCGCAGCCGATCGGCCAGGGCAAGCAGCAGCTGGTCACCGGTCTGGTAGCTGAACTGTTCGTTGATGCTCTTGAAATCATCCAGCCCCACGCACAGCACCGCGACGCGACGTTGCAGACGTCCGGCATCCACGAGGATCTTGTCCAGTTGCTGTTGCAGTTGCTGGCGATTGGGCAGGCCGGTCAGGAAATCGTACTGGGCCATGCGCAGCAGGCTGTTTTCAGCCTCGTGGCGCAGGTGGGTGTTGCGCTCGATGGAGGCCAGCAATTGATTGGCGGTGTTGATCCACAGGCCCAGTTCGTTGTGCTCGTGACCCCTTAGCTGCGGGATCTTGTGGGCACTGGGGCGGTCCGGGTTTATTTCGGTCAGGTGCTGGATGATTCGCGACAGCGGCTTGGTCAACAGCCAGTGGTAGACCAGGTACAGCACCAGGCCCATGGCCAGGGCCCGCAGCATTCCGGAAATGAAGATGATGACCGAACTGACGATAAAGCCCTGGCCATAGGTGGCGGTGTCGAGCGTGATGCTCAGGTCGCCATAATATTCACTGTAGGGGCCGCGGCCCACCAGTTGCGTGGTGAAGGTCCGCTCCTGGCCCAGTATCAGGTCGGTCAGCCAGCGGCTTTCAGACTTCTGCAGAGGCCGGGTTTTTTCGGCTAGCATGGTTTCGCGCGGATGCCCGATGGACGCCATGCGCACGGCTTCATCTTGGAACAGGCCTTCGATCACCTGCATGCCCATCTCGCGGTCCAGGCTATAGACCGCCTGGGTGGACGGGTCGCGGAACATATCGAGGATGCGCTGGGCGTCGTCGGCGACGGCCCGGTTGGTTTTGTAGGCGTCGAATACGATCTGGGCGCAGCTCAAAACCATGCCAACGATCAACGCCGAGAGGAGCACGACCCGGAGCAACTTCACAGACAAGCTGTTTTTGAGTTCCAGCTTCAAAGAGGGATTCCTTGTTCCGTGCGGGTAGCGTCAAGATGCCATGAGTATTGGCAATCCTGTGATGTCAGTCAAAGGGACAATCAAACACAAGGGATTTCGCCTGAAACCTGGCCGTTATACGGTGTTTGCAGAGTGATGACTCTACGACCATTGTTTCGGTTGGAAGGGCCTGCAACTTGAGGCTTGGCGGGTTTTTTATTGGTTTTTCGGACGCGAGGTCATTTTGTCTGGGGCGATATTGCTTGATCACCGCGAAGCTTGCCGAGGGGCAAGCTCGCTCGCGCAAAGCAATCCAAGTCTAAAAAAAACGGCGCTTTCCCGTCGGAAAAGCGCCGTTTTTCAAGACATCACAGCTTAGGCAGTAAAGGTCTTGCCTTCGAACTGCTGAGCCACGAACTCCCAGTTCACCAGGTTCCAGAACGCCTCGACGTATTTTGGACGCACGTTACGGTAGTCGATGTAGTAGGCGTGCTCCCAGACGTCGCAGGTCAGCAGCGGGGTGTCGCCGCTGGTCAGCGGGTTGCCGGCGCCGATGGTGCTGGCCAGGGCCAGGGAACCGTCAGCCTTTTTCACCAGCCAGCCCCAACCGGAACCGAAGGTGCCGATGGACGTCTTGCTGAATTCTTCCTTGAACTTGTCGAACGAACCGAAGGCAGCATTGATGGCTTCAGCCAGCGCGCCGGTAGGTTGGCCGCCGCCGTTAGGCGTCAGGCAGTTCCAGTAGAAGGTGTGGTTCCAGACCTGAGCGGCGTTGTTGAAGATACCGCCCGAGGAAGTCTTGACGATTTCTTCCAGGGTCTTGCCTTCGAACTCGGTGCCAGGCACCAGGTTGTTCAGGTTCACGACATAGGTGTTGTGGTGCTTGTCGTGGTGGTATTCCAGCGTTTCTTTGGAGATGTGTGGCGCCAGTGCGTCGTGTGGGTACGGCAGCGGCGGCAATTCGAAAGCCATGGTGATTCTCCTAATCAGGTCAGTTGCGGTGAGCGCAAGGCCGATCACGGGCGGCCAGACTAGCGCCGGGGAGTTTGTACTCTTTGCGGCGCAGGAGTCGGATCATAGCACCGGGGGTGCGGCATAACCACGCAACAACTGTGTGGAATAGAGGTTCCAGAGCGGTTTGGAATATCAGCCCGACACGATCAGTTGCGCTGCTACCGTGAACATCATCACGGCCACCAGCAGGTCCAGGACGCGCCAGGTCGCAGGGCGGGCCAGCCAGGGAGCGAGCCACGCGGCACCCAGGGCCAACGTGGAAAACCACAGCAGCGAAGCACTGGCCGCGCCCACGACATAGGCGCCAGGCACGCTCTGCTGGGCACCGAGAGAGCCGATCAGCAACACGGTGTCGAGGTAGACGTGAGGGTTGAGCAGCGTGACCGCCAGCGCGCTCAGCAGCACGGTTCGCAGAGACCGCGCGACCTGCTTTTCATCCCGCTCCAGACTTTGCCTCGAACAGGCCCGACGCAGCGCCTGGCTGCCGTACCAAAGCAAGAACGCAGCGCCGCCCCAGCGAGCGATAGAAAGCAACCATGGGCTCTGGGCCAGCAGCGTTGCCAGGCCGAACACCCCGGCGGCGACCAACAGCGCATCACAGGCGATGCACAGCGCAGCCACCGGCAGGTGATGCTCGCGGCGCAGGCTCTGGGCCAGCACGAACGCGTTCTGCGCGCCGATCGCCATGATCAACCCAAGGGCCACCAGCAGCCCGTTTACATAGCTTTGCCACATAACGTTGTCACTCCAGGAGTTCGCAAATTGCTGGCCATTCTCCGGGGTGCGGGGGTATAAGAAAAACAAATCATGCTGATCGGCCATAAGGAAAACTGATGTTCGATTACAAACTGCTCTCCGCCCTGGCGAGCGTTGTCGAGCAAGCTGGCTTCGAGCGAGCCGCGCAGGTGCTGGGATTGTCGCAATCGGCCATCTCCCAGCGGATAAAGCTACTCGAAGCGCGGGTCGGCCAGCCCGTGCTGGTGCGCGCCACGCCTCCGACGCCCACGGAAATCGGCCGTCGCCTGCTCAACCATGTACAACAGGTGCGTTTACTGGAGCGCGACCTGCAAAGCCTGGTGCCGGCGCTGGACGAAGAGGGCCTGCCGGAGCGCCTGCGCATTGCGCTGAACGCCGACAGCCTGGCCACATGGTGGGCCAGCGCGGTGGGGACATTCTGTGCCGAGCAGCATGTGTTGCTCGATTTAGTGGTGGAGGACCAGACCGTAGGCCTCAAGCGCATGCGCGCCGGAGAGGTCGCCGCTTGTCTTTGCGCCAGTGAACGCCCGGTGGCCGGCGCCCGCAGCGTGTTGCTGGGGGCCATGCGCTACCGGGCGCTCGCCAGCCCCGCCTTCATTGCCCGGCATTTCCCCGGCGGGGTGCGCGCCGATCTGCTGGCTCGCACACCTGCCCTGGTGTTCGGCCCGGATGATTTCCTGCAACACCGGTATCTCGCTTCCCTCGGCGTCGAAGGCGGATTCGAACACCATTTATGCCCATCATCCGAAGGTTTCCTTCGCCTTATCGAGGCGGGGCTTGGCTGGGGGCTAGTGCCCGAGCTGCAAGTTCGCGATGCACTGGAAAGAGGCGAACTGGTGGAGTTACTCGCAGATAAGCCGATTGATGTGCCGCTGTACTGGCATCATTGGCGCAATGGCGGGCAGTTGCTCGGTTTGTTGACCGAGCAGCTGGTCGCAGCGGCAGGCAGCACGCTACATGGGGTGAACTGATGCAGCTGGCTTGTGGCACGAAACTGATTTAGGAGCATTTCATGAAAATTCTGGTCACCGGCGCAAGCGGCTTCATTGGCGGACGCTTTGCGCGTTTCGCCCTGGAGCAAGGCCTGGATGTTCGGGTCAATGGCCGCCGGCCTGAAAACGTCCAGCACCTGGTGACGCGCGGCGCCGAGTTCATCGAGGGCGATCTGGGCGACCCGATGTTGGCCCGGGACCTGTGTCGCGATGTCGACGCCGTGGTGCATTGCGCCGGCTCGGTGGGGTTATGGGGACGCTACCAGGACTTTCACCAAGGCAATGTCCAGCTCACCGAGAACATCGTCGAGGCTTGTCTGAAGCAAAAGGTCCGGCGACTGGTTCACCTTTCTTCGCCCTCGATCTACTTCGATGGTCGTGACCACTTGGGATTGACCGAAGAACAGGTGCCCAAACGTTTCAAGCATCCCTACGCTGCCACCAAATACCTGGCCGAACAGAAAGTCTTCGGTGCTCAGGAGTTCGGTTTGGAAGTGCTGGCCCTGCGCCCGCGATTCGTCACCGGTGCCGGCGACATGAGCATTTTCCCGCGGCTGCTTAAAATGCAGCGCAAGGGACGCCTGGCGATTGTTGGCAACGGCTTGAACAAAGTGGATTTCACCAGCGTACAGAACCTCAACGAAGCGCTGCTCAGCAGCCTGCTGGCCACCGATTCGGCCTTGGGCAAGGCTTATAACATCAGCAATGGCGCGCCTGTCCCACTGTGGGATGTGGTCAATTATGTGATGCGGCAGATGGAAGTCCCGCAGGTCAGGCGTTACCGCTCCTATGGACTGGCCTACAGCGTTGCGGCCATGAACGAAGGTCTTTGCGCAATCTGGCCCGGACGGCCTGAACCGACGCTGTCACGCCTGGGCATGCAGGTGATGAGCAGGAATTTCACCCTGGATATCGACCGGGCACGGCACTGTCTGGATTATGATCCGAAGGTCAGCCTCTGGGCCGCCCTCGATGAATTCTGCGCCTGGTGGCGCGTCCAGCATGGCCGCTGATCGCCCCGTCATGAACCGAGTGCCCGGTTCGGGGTCAATGGGTGCGGCGGGCGAGGGGGTTATACTCGCCGCATCGAGTCACCACCGATTTCCCAAAGGTTGAACCCATGCCCACGCGTAACGATGCCAACGACGACTTCGACGATGTACCGAGCCTGCGGATGCGGGCGGACATCCCCGATGACGATGACTTCCTGAGCAATCGCCCGCCCCACGTGCAGGCGCGTCCGGCGTCCGTTGCGGCGGCGAAGGTCAAGGCACCGAGCACCGGGCCGCTGTGGGCCTTGGTCGGAGCCTTGCTGTGCGCGCTGGCCTTCCTGGCGTGGTGGAGTTTCCAGCAGATTTCCCTGATGGAACAGCAATTGGTGGCCACCCAGGAAAGCTTCGCCCGCATCAGCGAGGATGCGGCCGGGCGCTTGCAGGACATTTCCGGCAAGGTGGTCGCCGGACAGTCCAATGTCATGAGCGACAGTGAAGCCTTGAAACTGCAGATCAGACAGTTGGAAAACAAGATGCAAGAGCAGGGCCGCCAATTCGACGGCAAGCTGCAGGAACAATATAAAGCGCTGCAAGGCGCCTTCGGCCCGTCCGCCGACCTGGACACGCAACTGGCCAAGATGATCACCCAGGCTTCGCAGCAGGAAAACACCAACACCCAGCTGCAAGCGGCCAACAAGGAACTCCAGGCTCAGGTCAAGGCGTTGGCGGCGGAAGTGTCGGCCTTGAAGAACCAAGGCGAGGGTGGTGCCCTGGATGCCCAGCTCAAAAGCATCGGTGCGGACATCACGGCTTTGAAACGAGCCACTTCCAACTCGGCCATCGAGCGTTTGGAGCAGGACATGGTCGTGCTCAAGAGCCAACAGGAAAACCGTTCCGGCAATACCGCCGAATTCGATGCCTTCCGCGGCCAGGTCACCCGCAACATCAACACCTTGCAATCGCAGATCCAGTACCTGCAACAGCAACTGAGCAACCGATCTCAGTAACGAACCCTGTGGGAGCGAGCGTGCTCGCCCCCACACGGAAACGAAAGCCCAGCCGAAATTACCCCGCCACCAGCACCCGAATTGCCTCCAACCGCAACGCAGCCTTCTCCAACATCGCCAACCCTTGCTCACGCTGCTGGCGCAAAGCCTCCAGTTCGCTGTCCCGCACGGTTGGGTTGACGGCTTGCAACGCGGTCAAGCGTGCCAGCTCTTCTTCGGTATCAGCCGCCAGGCGACGTTGGGCCTCGGCCACGCGCTCGGCATGGCGTGGGATGATTTTCTGTTCGCCGGCATTGATCCGCGGCGCGAGTTGGTCGCGCTGGGCCTGGATGAATTTGTTGGCGCTGGCGCGTGGCACGCTTTCGAGCTGGTCGTTCAGGGTTTCGAAAGAGACCCGAGCCGCCAGGTCGTTGCCGTTGGCGTCCAGCAGGCAGCGCAGGGCCGCTGGTGGCAGGTAGCGGCCCAGCTGCAGCGAACGCGGGGCGACCACTTCGCTGACATAGAGCAGTTCCAGCAGCACGGTGCCGGGTTTGAGTGCCTTGTTCTTGATCAGCGCCACGGCCGTGTTGCCCATGGAGCCCGACAGCACCAGGTCCATGCCGCCTTGCACCATCGGGTGCTCCCAGGTGATGAATTGCATGTCCTCGCGAGACAGCGCCTGGTTGCGGTCGTAGGTGATGGTCACGCCTTCGTCGTCGCCCAAGGGGAAACTGGCGTCGAGCATTTTCTCGCTCGGCTTGAGGATCAGCGCGTTGTCTGAATGGTCCTCGCTGTCGATACCGAAGGCGTCGAACAAGGTCTCCATGTAGATCGGCAGGGCAAACTGGTCATCCTGTTCGAGAATGGCTTCCACCAGCGCATCACCTTCACCCGCGCCGCCGGAATTGAGCTCCAGCAGGCGATCGCGGCCGGTATGCAGCTCGGCTTCCAGGCGCTCGCGCTCCACGCGGGCCTCGTCGATCAGCGCTTGCCAGTCGCCATCGTCGGCTTCTTCGAGCAATGGCAGCAGGCGCGGGCCGAACTGATGCTGCAAGGCGTTGCCGGTCGGGCAGGTGTTGAGAAACGCGTTCAGGGCTTCGTGATACCACTGGAACAGCCGGGCCTGCGGGCTGGTTTCCAGGTAGGGCACGTGCAGCTCGATGGTGTGTTTCTGGCCGATCCGGTCCAGGCGGCCGATCCGTTGTTCCAGCAGGTCCGGGTGCGATGGCAGGTCGAACAGCACCAGGTGATGGGCAAACTGGAAGTTACGACCTTCGCTGCCGATTTCCGAGCAGATCAGCACCTGGGCGCCAAACTCTTCATCGGCGAAGTAAGCGGCCGCGCGGTCGCGCTCCAGAATGTTCATGCCTTCGTGGAACACCGTGGCAGGGATGCCGGAGCGCACGCGCAGGGCGTCTTCCAGGTCCATGGCGGTTTCCGCGTGGGCGCAGATTACCAAGACCTTGGTGCGCTTGAGCATTTTCAACTGGTCGATCAGCCATTCGACGCGCGGGTCGAATTTCCACCAGCGCTCTTCTTCGCTGGCGTCCGGCTGGGCCTGGAAGCTGACTTCCGGGTACAGCTCGGCATGATCGCCCAGCGGCAGTTCCAGGTATTCGTCCGGGCATGGCAAAGGATAAGCGTGCAGCTTGCGCTCCGGGAAGCCTTGCACGGCGGCGCGGGTATTGCGGAACAGCACGCGGCCAGTGCCATGTCGGTCGAGCAATTCACGAACCAGGCGGGCGCTGGCTTCGATGTCGCCATCGTTGACAGCCGTCAGCAGCGCTTCGCCCTCGTTACCCAGGAAACCGTGGATGGTCTGGTGGGCTTCGGGCGACAGGCGCCCTTTGTCCAACAACTCCTGGACGGCTTCGGCGACCGGGCGATAGTTCTCGCTTTCGGCACGGAAGGCCTGCAGGTCATGGAAACGGTTCGGGTCCAGCAGGCGCAGACGGGCGAAGTGGCTGTCCTGTCCCAGTTGCTCAGGTGTCGCGGTCAGCAGCAGTACGCCGGGAATGGTTTCGGCAAGTTGCTCCACCAGCGCGTATTGAGGGCTGACATGGTCTTCGTGCCACACCAGGTGATGGGCTTCGTCGACAACCATCAGGTCCCATCCGGCGGCAAACAGCGCGTCCTGGGCCTTCTCGTCGTCTACCAGCCATTCCAGCGCCACCAGCGCCAGTTGGGTGTCTTCGAAGGGGTTGCTGGCATCGCTTTCAATGAAGCGTTCTTCGTCGAACAGCGCCACCTGCAGGTTGAAGCGCCGGCGCATTTCCACCAGCCATTGGTGCTGGAGGTTTTCCGGGACCAGGATCAGGATGCGGCTGGCGCGCCCGGAAAGCAGTTGGCGGTGGATGATCAGGCCGGCTTCGATGGTCTTGCCCAGGCCCACTTCGTCTGCCAGCAGTACCCGTGGCGCAATGCGGTCAGCCACTTCACGGGCGATGTGCAGTTGGTGGGCGATCGGTTGGGCGCGGACGCCACCCAGGCCCCAAAGCGGGGACTGCAATTGGCGGCTGGTATGTTCCAGCGTGTGGTAGCGCAGGGAAAACCAGGCCAGTGGGTCGATCTGGCCGGCGAACAGGCGGTCGCTGGCCAAGCGGAACTGGATGAAGTTCGACAGCTGGGTTTCGGGCAGCGTGACGACTTCGTTCTGGCCGTCAAGGCCGTGGTAGACCAACAGTCCATCGACGTCGTCGACTTCGCGCACGGTCATTTTCCAGCCTTCGAAGTGAGTGATCACGTCGCCCGGCGAAAACCGTACGCGGGTCAAGGGCGCATTCCGTAGCGCGTACTGGCGAGTGTCGCCAGTGGCCGGATAGAGCACGGTCAACAAGCGGCCGTCCTGTGCCAGAACGGTGCCTAAACCCAGCTCGGCTTCGCTGTCACTGATCCAGCGTTGCCCCGGTTGATACTGCTGCGCCATGCTGCCTGACTCCCGCCGTGAAAAAGCCGGCTATCTTAACGGAATGAGCCGCCAGACCAAAGGATTTACGCACATCTGCCAGGCCTCGCGTGGGCGTTCCCCGTCAACCTGGCCAAGGGAACTTAAACGGGCTGCGCGATCAAACAAGCTTGTGGGCTGGCAGGGCGCAATGCCAACCAGGTCACAAGTTTCGGACCAGCGGTTCAAGCTGTCCCCGCCACAGCCGACAACCTGAAGACAGGAGACCTTTATGTTGCCACCCATGCTTCCCTTGAGCGCCGTACCCGTTACCGCGCAGCAGGATCCTATCCGGCCGCGACCGGATATTCCGCCCGTGGTCCCTGTTCAGGAAAGCTCCAGCGAAAGCACCATCGACCTGCAAAAGCGCGATCCTGAAGAAACCGCGTTGTTGCTGCGCGAGGAACAGCGCCGCCAGCAGGAGCGTGAAAGGCGTCGCCGTGAAGCCGATGAAGACCCCGACGAACATTTGGCGGTGCCGGGCACCGAGCTGAACGCCGACAACACAGTGCCGGTCGTACCGCTGGTGGAAGGGGAGTCGCGCCAAGGCCTATGGGTCGATATCCAGATCTGATCCAAGCCCGCCGAGACGGCCGGGCTGGTCAACGCAGGAAGCAGCCCGCATCATGGGCGCATCCGAACTCACCGTATGATGCCGACACACCATGAGCCAAGAAGACAAGCTGATTGACCTGGGCGCTGAGCGCGCCAAGCGCGTTCACGACCTCAACGAAAAACGCCTCAATGAAGTTCGCCAGGCTTTCGAGCAGGCCATGCCGCTGGCCAAACCAAAGAAAAAACCGAAAAACAAACCGAAAAAGCGCTGAGCTCCCCTCGATTCATTGATCCAAATCAATTATTCCCTCTTCATTTCGCTCCGTCGCGAGCGGTATTGATTCCGGTCAATTTTCATCCAGGCCCGATTGGTTAACTTGGCTCCAACGAAACAGGGGCAAGACCAGGAGGCCAGTCATGTTTATCGATAATGTGGTGTTTGCCGGTGTGTTGACGGTCGGCCTCATGTTCGTGTTTTTCGCAGGTTTTGGATTATTCATCTGGAAAGATGCGCACAAGCGCAAGAAGCCGTAGGCCTTTTCAGCGACAACGAGCACGCAAGGCATTTTGGGCGACTTCGGTCGCCCTTTTTTTTGGCAAATGTTCCGGTTTCACATAAAACCATTGTGGGGGCGAGCTTGCTCGCTCCCACAGGTGGCTGGGCATGAAAAAAGGTGCGAACCGCAAGGAACGCACCTTTTTTCATAACTGCCAGAGACTCAGCCGCTGATGGCCTTGGACGCCAGCCAGAACAGCGCCGCCGACAGGGCCACCGTTGCCGGCAAGGTCAGCACCCAGGCCAGCAGGATGGTCTTCACCGTGCCGCCTTGCAGGCCGCTCTTGTTGGCGACCATGGTGCCCGCCACGCCGGAAGACAGTACATGGGTGGTGGAAACCGGCAGGCTGAAGACGTTCGCCGCGCCAATCATGCAAGCGGTGGTGATCTGGGCCGACATGCCTTGGGCGTAGGTCATGCCTTGCTTGCCGATCTTCTCGCCGATGGTCAGTACCACGCGCTTCCAGCCGACCATGGTGCCCAGGCCCAGCGCCAGGGCAACCGCCAGGATCACCCAGAACGGCGCGTATTCGGTGGTCGCGGTCAGGTCTTTGCGCAGCTTGTTCAGGTCGTCTTTCTCACGAGCCGCCAGGCCCGGCAGCTTGCCGACCTTTTTCGCCGTGTCGTCCAGGCAGAGCAGGTAGCGACGCACTTCGATACGGCTTTCCGAAGGCAGCGAGTGGTAGTCCGCCACGCCTTTGAGCGTATCGAGCAGCGCGTTGATGGTCGGTTCGGTCTGTTGCGGGTTGCAACGGAATTTCTCCGGCAGATCGCCTTCGACACTCTTGCCCAAGGCCAGGAATTCGCCGAGGGATTCACTGTTGCGCTTGTAGAACTGGCTCAAGTGCAGGGTCGCGTCGCGGGTACGCTCGATCTGGTACGTCGTGCTGTTCAGGTCGAGTACGAACTGCGCGGGGACGATCCCGATCAGCACCAGCATGATCAGGCCGATGCCTTTCTGGCCGTCGTTGGAACCGTGGACGAAGCTGACGGCCATGGCGGAAATCACCAGCACCAGGCGGTTCCAGAATGGCGGGTGTTTCTTGTCGTCGATCTTGCGGCGCTGTTCCGGCGTCTTGTGCATCTTCGACAACGGACGCCACCATTTCAGGCCGATCAACACCAGTGCGGCGATCAGGAAGCCGGCCATGGGCGAGAACACCAGGGAAGCACCGATGTCGATTGCCTTCTGCCAATTCACGCCATCGCGCAGCGCAATGTCATTGATCAATGCGTTGGCCAGGCCGACGCCAAGGATCGAGCCGATCAGGGTGTGGGAGCTGGAGGCCGGGATACCGAAGTACCACGTGCCCAGGTTCCAGGTGATGGCCGCCGCGAGCAGTGAGAACACCATGGCCAACCCGTGGCCGGTGTTCACGTTGATCAACAGTTCCACGGGCAGCAAGTGCACGATGGCATACGCCACCCCCACACCGCCCAACAACACGCCGAGGAAATTGAACACACCGGAAAAGAACACCGCCAGGTGAGGCGGCATGGCTTTGGTGTAGATAACAGTGGCAACCGCGTTAGCGGTGTCATGAAAGCCGTTGATGAACTCGAAGGCGAGGACAAAAGCCAGGGCGAGCAAGAGGCTCACGAGCACCCAAGCATCCAGTCCGCTGAATAAATCGATCATGAAGGTTTTCTGACCCGGTCATAAGGGGGCGCGATTATGCCAGAAAACCTCGCAAATCGATGCATTGCCTGCTCATCGGTAACAATCTTCTGCTAAGCGACCGGGGTGCCGGCTGTCTTTTTCGAGGGGCGCCAGGAGGCTGCAAGCCTTTGTTTACAAGGATGAAAGCTCTGTTGGCGTGTTCGCCTCGCGCCGGGATCGTCGGAAGAAAAAAACTGAAGGACGAGCAGTCGTTACGGTTACCCGACCGATGGCTGGTGAGTTGAAGCGGCCCGCTTCTGGCGGGCGTCCGCTGCCGTGTCCGGCCTGGGTGGCGACCGGACACGGCCCGTAACAACATCAAGTGCGCGACGTCATCCTTCTTCGGACTTGAGCTCTTTTTCCATCTTTTGAAGTTCCTGGCTGAAAGCCTGGTCCTGGACGGTGGCGCGTTTGCGCCAAGGTTTGCGTTCCGGTTCGGGTTGCGCGGCGTAGGTGGTGATTTCCCCGCCGTAGACTTCCTTGTAACGTTGTTCCTGGCGCTCAAGTTCCGCGCGCAGTTCTTCTTTCGTCACAGTATTACCTAATGAATTGAAATTAATCTGGTGATACGCACTGCATGCAGTCATGCAGACGGCCACGGCACCAGAGCTGACAGCTGACGTAGCATCAGGGCTTCGGGTTATTGCCGATACAGAGGAAGCGGTCATCGATGCTTCACGCACCGGTTGCCGACATGACAGTTAGAACTGTCGTGCCCGCGGACGGGACTGGCCGATTGGCCGCGCCGTCACTGAGCGCATTATAGCGGTCCATCTGAATAACACTATCGCTAAAGTTAAAACGTTCGGTTGCCTTGTGTGAACCAATGTTTGTATGTGCAAGTTGTGTCAACAGAGTTTGAAGACGTACCACAAGTTCAATATTGAGCCTCGTTTGTTGCAACCCCTCACGGCCCATCTTTGTTATTTCCATACCCGAGTGGGCGATATCAGGAGCATGGCCAGATGAAGAGCTGATGCATGGATTGCGATTATCGGTCGCCAGTTCGATAATCGAACGGTCTTGATCGCCAGGTGCTTGTCTGTCGGCCGGGCAGCCGCTTGTAATAGTCGTCAATTTCCGAGGACCTGACATGAACGACCAATTGCGCAATGCCTTTACGTCAGTCGCGCCACCGATCGTCGCCTCGCCGGCCAAGCGGATCCAGGCCATGACGGGTGACCCGGATTTCATGACCTCGCTGGCCCGGGGCCTTGCCGTGGTCCAGGCTTTCCAGGAGCGCAAGCGGCACCTGACCATCGCGCAGATCAGCCATCGCACGGAAATCCCCCGCGCCGCCGTCCGCCGTTGCCTGTATACCTTGATCAAGCTCGGCTATGCGACCACCGATGGGCGTACCTATTCATTGCTGCCCAAAGTACTGACGCTGGGCCACGCCTATTTGTCATCGACGCCGCTGGCCGTGTCCGCCCAGCCTTATCTGGACCGCATGAGCGAACAGCTGCACGAGGCCTGCAACATGGCCACGCTCGAAGGCGACGATATCCTCTACATCGCCCGGTCGGCGACCACCCAGCGGCTGATTTCCGTGGACCTGTCCGTCGGCGGCCGCCTGCCGGCGTATTGCACGTCCATGGGCCGGATCCTGCTGGCGGCCCTGGACGACGCTTCGCTGCGAGATTACCTCGACCATGCCGACCTTCAGGCCAAGACCAGCAGGACCCTGCATACGCCCGAGGCGCTGCTTGAATGCTTGCATCAGGTCCGGCAGCAAGGGTGGTGCATCGTCGACCAGGAGCTGGAGCAGGGGCTGCGCTCGATTGCCGTGCCGGTCTATGACGCGTCGGGCCAAGTAGTCGCGGCCCTGAATGTCAGCACCCATGCCGGGCGGGTCAGCCGCAATGAGTTGGAGCAACGTTTCCTGCCAGGTCTGTTGGGGGCCAGCCGCGACTTGAGCGCACAGTTGTTTTCTTAAGCTGTTCGATAAACGCACACACTCGGCTGCGATGAATTGACGGTATTTGCCCGGCCTCATTAATGTCGCGCAGCGTCATCTGGCGTCTCTTGCGTGGAATAAAAATAAAATGAATCAGCCCCAGACTTCCGTAGGCACATGCCTCGATGTGCAGTCCTTCATCAACGCTCAACCGATCTCACGCTATCAGTGGCGCGTGGTCATTCTCTGTTTCCTGATCGTCTTCCTCGATGGCCTCGATACCGCGGCCATGGGTTTCATCGCGCCGGCGTTGTCCCAGGATTGGGGCATCGACCGGGCCAGCCTTGGCCCGGTCATGAGTGCCGCGCTGATCGGCATGGTCTTCGGCGCCCTGGGCTCCGGCCCGTTGGCCGATCGCTTTGGACGAAAACTCGTATTGGTCGGCGCGGTCGTGTTGTTTGGCGCGTTCAGCCTGGCCTCGGCGTTCTGTACCAATGTCGATCAATTGCTGGTGCTGCGTTTCCTGACCGGCTTGGGATTGGGCGCCGGCATGCCGAACGCCACCACTCTGCTGTCGGAATACACCCCGGAGCGCAAGAAATCCCTGCTGGTGACCAGCATGTTCTGTGGCTTCAACCTCGGCATGGCCGGCGGTGGGTTCATCTCGGCCAAGTTGATCCCGGCATTTGGCTGGCACAGCCTCCTGCTGATTGGCGGCGTTCTGCCGCTGATACTCGCGGTCGTGCTGGTGTTCTGGTTGCCGGAGTCCGCGCGTTACCTGGTTGTGCGTAACCGTGGCACCGACAAAGTGCGCAAGACCCTGGCGCCGATTGACCCAACGACTATCGCCCAGGCGTCCAGCTTCAGCGTGCCGGAGCAGACAACCGTGAAGGCGCGCAACGTGCTGGCGGTGATTTTCTCGGGCACTTACAGCGCCGGCACTTTGTTGCTGTGGCTCACGTATTTCATGGGCCTGGTGATTGTCTATCTCCTGACCAGCTGGCTGCCGACCCTGATGCGTGACAGCGGCGCGAGCATGGAGCAGGCGGCATTTATTGGCGCGCTGTTCCAGTTCGGTGGGGTATTGAGCGCCGTTGGCGTGGGCTGGGCGATGGATCGGTTCAATCCGCACAAGGTCATCGGCATTTTCTACTTGATGGCCGGACTGTTTGCCTACGCGGTCGGGCAGAGCCTGGGCAACATCACCCTGCTTGCCACCTTGGTGCTGGTGGCGGGCATGTGCGTCAACGGCGCCCAATCGGCGATGCCGTCCCTGGCGGCGCGCTTCTACCCGACCCAGGGCCGGGCCACCGGTGTTTCCTGGATGCTGGGCATAGGTCGCTTCGGGGCGATTCTCGGGGCCTGGATGGGCGCGACCCTGCTGGGGCTGGGCTGGAACTTTGAACAGGTTCTGACCGCGTTGGTGATCCCGGCGGCCCTGGCGACCGTGGCGGTGGTGATCAAGGGCATGGTCAGCCATGCGGACGCAACCTGAGCCATAGAGCTTGAGCCTGTAAAAGACCTGTGGGAGCGCGCTTGCTCGCGATGGCGGTGGGTCAGTCAACATTGATGCAAGTTGATACGTCGCTATCGCGAGCGAGCTCGCTCCCACAGGGAATTTGCTGTGTCCTGATAAATAGATAGCCAAGCAACAATCTGTTCGATAAACGAACGCTCTGTCGATTATCGGATTGTTTTGCCTTCATCCCGAAGCTTAATCTTCAGTCATTCCGGCGCCTAACCTCGCGCCTTATTCATGTCGGTCTACTGGAAAACGGGAGCCTGCCCCATGGCTGAAATCCTTTCGCTGCACGATGCGGTGAAGCAGTTCGTCAACGACGGCGATACCGTCGCGCTCGAAGGCTTCACCCACTTGATCCCGACAGCGGCGGGTCATGAAATCATCCGTCAGGGCAAGAAAGACCTGACGCTGGTGCGCATGACGCCCGACCTGATCTATGACCAGTTGATCGGAGCCGGTTGTGCTCGCAAGCTGATTTTCTCCTGGGGCGGCAACCCTGGCGTGGGCTCGTTGCACCGGTTGCGTGACGCAGTGGAAAAGCAATGGCCGCATCCGCTGGAAATCGAGGAGCACAGCCACGCAGACCTGGCCAATGCCTACGTTGCCGGTGCCTCCGGCCTACCGTTCGCGGTGCTGCGGGCCTACGCGGGTTCCGACCTGCCGAAGGTCAACCCGCTGATCAAGAGCGTGACCTGTCCCTTTACCGGTGAGGTGTTGGCCGCCGTGCCTTCGGTGCGCCCGGACGTCACGGTGATCCACGCTCAGAAAGCCGACCGCAAAGGAAACGTGCTGCTGTGGGGCATCCTCGGCGTGCAGAAAGAAGCCGCCCTGGCCGCCAAGCGCTGCATCGTCACCGTGGAAGAAATCGTCGATGACCTGAATGCGCCGATGAACGCCTGCGTGCTGCCGACCTGGGCGTTGAGCGCCGTGTGCCATGTGCCCGGCGGCGCCCATCCGTCCTACGCCCACGGTTATACCGAGCGAGATAATCGTTTCTACCAAGCGTGGGACCCCATCGCCCGGGATCGCGATACGTTTAGCGCTTGGATCGACGAATACATTCGCGGCACCCAGGATTTCAGTGAGTTCCAGGCCCGGCTCGCAGCCGCTTCGCAGGTGAAACCATGACCTATTCCACCAATGAGATGATGACGGTCGCGGCGGCGCGGCGGTTGAAGAACAATGCCGTGTGCTTCGTGGGCATCGGTTTGCCGTCCAAAGCGGCCAATCTGGCACGGCTGACTTCGTCACCCGATGTAGTGCTGATCTACGAGTCCGGTCCGATCGGTGCCAAGCCCAGCGTATTGCCGCTGTCCATCGGCGACGGTGAGCTGGCGGAAACCGCGGACACTGTCGTACCGACCGGTGAGATTTTCCGCTACTGGCTGCAAGGGGGGCGTATCGACGTCGGTTTTCTCGGTGCGGCCCAGGTCGACCGTTTCGGCAACATCAACACCACGGTGGTGGGTGACTACCATCAGCCGAAAGTCCGCCTGCCCGGCGCGGGTGGCGCGCCGGAAATTGCCGGTTCCGCCAAGAGTGTGCTGATCATCCTCAAGCAGTCGGCCCGTTCGTTTGTCGACAAGCTGGATTTCATCACCTCGGTCGGTCACGGCGAAGGTGGCGATTCGCGCAAGCGCCTTGGCTTGCCGGGTGCCGGGCCGGTGGGGATTATCACTGACCTGTGCATCATGGAGCCGGAAGCCGGCAGTCATGAATTCGTGGTCACCTCGCTGCACCCTGGCGTGACTCGCGAGCAAGTGATCGCGGCCACCGGGTGGGCGATCCGCTTCGCCGACCAGGTGCAGACCACCGCCGAGCCGACCGAGGTGGAGCTGCGCGCACTGCGTGACCTTGAGGCCCGCACCGCGGCGGCCCACGGGCAGACACCGGGAGAAGCCTGATGCGCGACGTTTTTATCTGTGATGCGATTCGAACCCCCATCGGCCGGTTCGGCGGCAGCCTGGCCGCCGTGCGTGCCGATGATCTGGCCGCCGTGCCGATCAAGGCATTGATGGAGCGCAACCCATCCGTGGACTGGAATGCAGTGGACGAGGTATTCCTCGGCTGCGCCAACCAGGCCGGCGAGGACAACCGCAACGTCGCGCGCATGGCGCTGCTGTTGGCGGGCCTCCCTGAAAGTGTTCCTGGCGTGACCCTCAACCGCCTCTGCGCTTCGGGCATGGATGCTATCGGGACCGCGTTCCGCGCCATCGCCAGCGGCGAGATGGAACTGGCGATTGCTGGCGGCGTGGAGTCGATGTCCCGTGCGCCGTTCGTGATGGGCAAGGCCGACGCGGCGTTTTCCCGCAACATGAAACTGGAAGACACCACCATCGGCTGGCGCTTCATCAACCCTTTGATGAAAGCCCAGTACGGCGTGGACGCGATGCCGCAGACGGCGGATAACGTGGCCGACGACCATGTTGTCTCCCGCGCCGACCAGGACGCCTTCGCCGTGCGCAGCCAGCAGCGGGCGGCAGCGGCCCAGGCGGCCGGTTTTTTTGCCGAGGAAATCGTGCCGGTGCGCATCGCCCACAAAAAAGGTGAAACCGTGGTCGAGCAGGACGAGCATCCACGGGCTGACACCACGCTGGAGACCCTGAGCAAGCTCAAGCCGGTCAACGGCGCGGACAAAACCGTCACCGCCGGCAACGCCTCGGGTGTGAATGACGGCGCGGCCGCGATGATCCTGGCGTCTGCAGAGGCGGTTAAAAAACATGGCCTGACGCCTCGGGGCAAAGTGCTGGGCATGGCCAGTGCCGGGGTGGCGCCCCGGGTAATGGGCATCGGCCCGGTGCCAGCGGTGCGCAAGCTCACCGAGCGCCTGGGAATGGCCGTCGCCGATTTTGACGTGATCGAGCTTAACGAAGCCTTTGCCAGCCAAGGCTTGGCGGTACTGCGGGGCTTGGGGCTGGCGGACGATGCGCCGCAAGTCAACCCGAACGGTGGCGCCATCGCCCTGGGCCACCCGCTGGGCATGAGCGGGGCACGGTTGGTACTGACCGCGTTGCATCATCTGGAAAAGACCGGCGGCAAGAAAGGCCTGGCGACCATGTGTGTTGGGGTCGGCCAAGGTCTGGCGCTGGCGATCGAACGCGTCTGACGGTCGTTTCACTAATAAGAAACCGAGGAATGCTTCATGACTGACAAGCCTGGTTACCGCCGCCCTCAAGTGGGCACCCAGCCGGAATACCTGCACCCGTCGTACCAGTCCACCAACCTGCGTTCGCCGTCGAAACCTTTGGTGTATCTGCCTCATTCGCTGTCGGAAATCACCGGCCCGACTGTGGGCGCAGATCGCATTCAGGAGAAGGACCACGACCTGACCGCCCAGCACACTGGCGAGCCGCTCGGCGAGCGGATCATCATTCATGGGCGCGTGCTGGATGAACACGGCGAGCCGGTGCCGGGCGTTCTCGTGGAGATCTGGCAGGCCAACGCCGCCGGACGCTACAACCACGACCGTGACAACCATGACGCGCCGCTGGACCCGAACTTCACCGGCACCGGTCGCACCGTCACCGACGCCGACGGTTGGTATCAATTCCAGACCATCAAGCCCGGCGCCTACCCGTGGGGCAATCACCACAACGCCTGGCGCCCGGCGCATATCCACTTCTCACTGTTCGGGCCGAGCATCCTGACGCGCCTGGTGACGCAGATGTATTTCCCCGGCGACCCGTTGCTGGAATACGACCCGATCTATAACTGCGTGCCGGACACCAGTGCCAAGGAACGCTTGATCGCCCGGTTCGACCTGGAAAAAACCGTCCCTCACTACGCCCTCGGTTATCGCTGGGACATCGTCTTGCGCGGCCGCGATGCCACGCCGATGGAGAAATAAGATGACGCTCAACGCCACTACGTCCCACACCGTCGGGCCTTACTACCACATCGGCCTGACCTGGCTGAACCGCGAAGACCTGACCGACGAGCAGACCCTCGGCCAAAGGGTGGCGATCACCGGGCAAGTGGTCGATGGCAATGGTCAGTTCGTCAACGACGCGATGCTGGAAGTCTGGCAGGCCAACGCGGCCGGCAAGTACGCCCACCCGGAAGACGACCAGGACAAACCCCTCGACCCGCATTTCGACGGTTTTGGTCGGGTACCGGTGGATGCCGAGGGACGTTTTCGTTTCACCACCATCAAGCCCGGCACCGTGCCGGGGCTGGGCGGCACGACCCAAGCCCCGCACCTGGTGGTGTTGGTGTTCGCCCGTGGGCTGGTCAAGCATCTGCTGACGCGGATCTATTTTGACGATGAACCCGGTAACGAAGCCGACCCGCTGCTGGCCTGCGTGCCGCAGGAACGACGCGGCACCCTCGTGGCCAAGCCCGATGCGTCAGGTGTGTACCAGTGGAACGTGATCCTGCAGGGCACGGATGCCGAAACGGTGTTCTTCGATTACTGAGTGAAATTCTCGGTGGCGAGGGAGTTCGCTCCCGCTGGCTTGCGACGCATTTCGTCAGACCAATCGCGCTGCCTGGTTTGCGACTGCTTCGCAGCCGAGCGGGAGCGAGCTCCCTCGCCACGGGTGGGATGCAAGCCCTGCGGGAGCGAGCTTGCTCGCCACGGGTGTGATGCAAGCCCTGCGGGAGCGAGCTTGTTCGCCACGGGTGGGATGCGAGCCCTGCGGGAGCGAGCTTGCTCGCCACGGGTGTGATGCAAGCCCTGTGGGAGCGAGCTTGCTCGCGATAGCGTTGGTACAGGCGCTACTGCATGAAAGACTGTTTGTGGAACGGGACTGTTACGAAGTGTGTCTAGACGTCGTCAGTCCCCAACGAGTGAAAAATGATGACCACCCCAACCAGCCACTACACCGGTGAAGAGCGCAGCAAGCGTATCTTTGCCATCGTCGGTGCCTCATCCGGCAACCTGGTCGAATGGTTCGACTTCTATGTCTATGCCTTTTGCGCCATTTACTTCGCGCCGGCATTCTTTCCGTCGGACAACCCCACCGTGCAACTGGTCAACACCGCCGGTGTATTCGCCGCCGGGTTCCTGATGCGGCCGATCGGCGGTTGGATTTTCGGCCGGGTGGCGGACCGTCACGGGCGCAAGAATTCGATGATGATCTCGGTGCTGATGATGTGCTTCGGCTCGTTGCTCATCGCCTGCCTGCCCACCTACAAGGACATCGGCGTCTGGGCGCCGGTGCTGCTGTTGCTCGCCCGTCTGCTGCAAGGCCTGTCGGTGGGCGGCGAGTATGGCACCACCGCCACCTACATGAGCGAAGTCGCCCTGAAAGGCCAGCGCGGCTTCTTTGCGTCGTTCCAGTACGTGACGCTGATCGGCGGGCAGCTGCTGGCGGTGTCTCTGGTGGTGATCCTGCAGCAGTTTCTCAACGAAGATGAACTGCGCGCCTGGGGCTGGCGGATTCCGTTCGTGGTCGGCGCCGTGGCGGCGGTGATCTCCCTGTTCCTGCGCCGCTCACTGAAGGAAACCAGCAGCAAGGAAATGCGCGAAAACAAGGACGCCGGCAGCATCGCTGCACTGTTTCGCAGCCACAAGGCCGCCTTCATTACCGTACTGGGCTACACCGCCGGTGGTTCGCTGATCTTCTACACCTTCACCACGTATATGCAGAAATACCTGGTGAACACCGCCGGGCTGCACGCCAAGACCGCCAGCTACATCATGACCGGCGCGCTGTTCCTCTACATGTGCATGCAACCGCTGTTCGGCATGCTGGCGGACAAGATTGGCCGGCGTAACTCCATGCTCTGGTTCGGTGGCCTTGGGGCGCTGTGCACGGTGCCGATCCTGCTGACACTCAAAAGCATCAGCAGCCCGTTCCTGGCATTTGTCCTGATCACGTTGGCGTTGGCGATCGTCAGCTTCTACACCTCCATCAGCGGTTTGGTGAAGGCTGAAATGTTTCCACCGGAAGTGCGCGCGCTGGGAGTAGGGTTGGCGTATGCGGTGGCGAATGCGATTTTTGGCGGTTCGGCCGAATACGTCGCCTTGAGCCTGAAGGCCCAGGGCATGGAGAACGCCTTTTATTGGTATGTCACGGTGATGATGGTAGTGGCGTTCCTGTTCAGCCTGCGCCTGCCCAAGCAGCCGGCGTATTTGCATCACGATCTTTAAGGCTTGCTTGATTCATTGTGGCGAGGGGATTCATCCCCGCTGGGCTGCGCGGCAGCCCTCTCTTGTGAGCGCTTCGCACTCAAGCGGGAGCAAGCTCCCTCGCCATAACTGCATCTATTTTCTCAAGGAATGTTTATGAGCGAACGACCGGGCAATCAGCTCTTCGATGCCTACTTCACCGCCCGCGACATGCGCGACGTGTTCTGCGATGCGGGGCGGGTGCAGGCCATGCTGGACGTCGAAGCGGCACTGGCCCGGGCCGAGGCGCGAGTGGGGCTGATCCCCCACGAGGCGGTGGCGCCGATCGAGAACGCCTGCCACGCCCACCTGTACGATTTCGGCGCGTTGAGCGAAGCGATCGCCAGTGCCGGCAATTCGGCGATCCCGCTGGTCAAGGCGTTGGGCAAGCGCATCGCCACCCAGAGCCTGGAAGCTGAGCGGTACGTGCATTTGGGTGCCACCAGCCAGGACGTGATGGACAGCGGTCTGGTGGTGCAACTGCGCCAGGCGCTTGGGCTGATCGAAAACGAACTGGCGCAACTGGCCGACAGCCTGGCCCGACAAGCCGAACGCTACGCCGCGACGCCAATGGCCGGGCGTACGTGGTTGCAACACGCCACGCCGGTGACCCTGGGCATGAAGGTCGCCGGTTGGCTGGGGGCGATCACCCGCAGTCGCCAACGCTTGCGCGAGCTCAAGCCGCGCCTGCTGGTGCTGCAATTCGGCGGCGCTTCCGGGACGCTCGCTGCCTTGGGTGAGCACGCGCTGCCAGTCGCAGAGGCGTTGGCCGCCGAGCTGCAATTGAACCTGCCGGAGCAGCCGTGGCACACCCAGCGCGATCGCCTGGTGGAGTTCGGTTCGGTGCTGGGCCTGATCGCCGGCAGCCTGGGCAAGTTGGGGCGTGACATCAGTCTGTTGATGCAAACCGAAGCCGGCGAAGCGTTCGAACCCTCGGCGCCGGGCAAGGGCGGTTCGTCCACCATGCCCCACAAACGCAACCCGGTGGGCGCGGCCGTGCTGATCGGCGCGGCGACGCGCGTGCCGGGCTTGTTGTCGACGTTGTTCAGCGCCATGCCCCAGGAACATGAGCGCAGCCTGGGGCTGTGGCACGCCGAATGGGAAACCCTGCCGGAGATCTGCTGCCTGGTATCCGGCGCGCTGCAACAGGCGCGGCTGCTGGCCGACGGGCTGGAAGTGGATCCGTCGCGCATGGCCCGTAACCTGGAGTTGACCCAAGGGCTGGTGCTGGCGGAGGCCGTGAGCATCGTCCTGGCCCAGCGTGTGGGGCGCGACACCGCGCATCATTTGCTCGAACAATGCTGCAAGCGCGCCGTGGCCGAACAACGGCACCTGCGCGAAGTGCTGGGGGACGAACCTCAGGTCACCGCGCAGCTATCCACGACCGAGCTCGATCATCTGCTCGACCCGGCCCACTACCTTGGACAAGCCCAGACCTGGGTCGCCCGAGCCGTGGCCGAACACCTTGCCTTGAAAGCCTGAAAGGAGATTGTTGTGGGATTCGTCAAACTCGCCGAGGGCGATCTGAATTATCGATTGGACGGGCCGGAAGACGCGCCGGTTCTGGTGCTTTCCAACTCCCTGGGCACCGACCTGCACATGTGGGACGAGCAGATCCAAGCTTTCAGCGAACACTTTCGCGTGCTGCGTTTCGACACGCGTGGTCATGGTCAGTCGTTGGTGACCGAAGGCCCCTACAGCATTGAACAGCTGGGGCGCGATGTGCTGGCCATGCTTGATGCCTTGAGCATCGACAAGGTGCATTTCTGCGGATTGTCCATGGGCGGGTTGATCGGCCAATGGCTGGGAATCAACGCGGGCGAGCGAGTGTTCAAACTGGTCATCTGCAACACGGCGGCCAAGATTGGCGACCCGTCGGTGTGGAACCCGCGCATCGAAACCGTGCTGCGTGACGGCCAGGCGGCGATGGTGGCCTTGCGTGACGCGTCGATTGGCCGTTGGTTTACACCGGACTTCGCCGAGGCGCACCCCGCGACGGTAAAGAAAATCACCGACATGCTGGCTGCCACCTCGCCCCAGGGTTATGCGGCAAACTGCGCGGCGGTGCGGGACGCCGATTTCCGCGAGCAGTTGGCGTCGATCCGCGTGCCGTTGTTGGTTGTGGCGGGCACCGAGGATGCGGTGACACCGCCGTCCGGTGGGCATTTTATACAAGAGCGGGTCAATGGGGCCGAATATGCCGAGTTCCGCGCCGCGCATTTGTCCAACGTCCAGGCCGGCGCTGCGTTCAGCGCGCGGGTGCTGGATTTCCTGCTTGATTCTGGCCGGGCCTGAGGAGTTTTTTGTGGACGAGAAACAACGTTACGACGAAGGCATGCAAGTGCGCCGCGCCGTGCTGGGCGATGCCCACGTGGATCGCAGCCTCAACGCCCTGACCGAATTCAACAGCGAATTCCAGGAGATGATCACCCGTCACGCCTGGGGCGACATCTGGACCCGCCCGGGACTGCCGCGCCATACCCGCAGCCTGATCACCATTGCCATGCTGATCGGCATGAACCGCAACGAAGAACTCAAGCTGCACCTGCGCGCCGCCGCCAATAATGGCGTCAGCCGTAGTGAGATCAAGGAAGTGATCATGCAAAGTGCGATTTATTGCGGCATTCCGGCGGCCAATGCCACCTTCCATTTGGCCGAATCGGTCTGGGATGAACTGGGTGTCGAGTCGCGGGGTTAGGGCATACCTCGATTCCTGTGGGAGCGAGCCTGCTCGCGAAAGCGGTGGGTCAGCTTGCATCGATGTTGGATGTGATGACGCCATCGCGAGCAAGCTCGCTCCCACAATGATCTCCAGCGGCCATTGAATCTACGTCCACCGCCAATCCCCTGTGGGAGCGAGCCTGCTCGCGAAAGCGGTGGGTCAGCTTGCATCGATGTTGGATGTGATGACGCCATCGCGAGCAAGCTCGCTCCCACAATGATCTCCAGCGGCCATTGAATCTACGTCCACCGCCAATCCCCTGTGGGAGCGAGCCTGCTCGCGAAAGCGGTGGGTCAGCTTGCATCGATGTTGGATGTGATGACGCCATCGCGAGCAAGCTCGCTCCCACAATGATCTCCAGCGGCCATTGAATCTACGTCCACCGCCAATCCCCCTGTGGGAGCGAGCCTGCTCGCGATGACGGTGGTACAGCCTCCATCCATCTTTGGTTTTTACAGCAGGCTGATCGGATAGCTGACAATCAACCGGTTCTCATCGAACTCATTGGTACTGAAGTCCCTACGCATCGTCGAATTACGCCATTTCACGTTGAGGCTCTTGAACACGCCGCTCTGCACCGTGTAGGCCAGCTCACTTTCCCTCCCCCATTCCTTGCCGTCGTCGACCGTGGCGGTGTGAACGTTGTCACCGCTGATGTAGCGGTTCATCAGGGTCAGGCCCGGCACGCCGACGGCGGCGAAGTTGAAGTCGTGGCGCAGTTGCCAGGATT